>NZ_JBEZHM010000014.1:0-72133 GCF_040650575.1 Streptomyces sp. NPDC048659
GTCCGGGGCCAGGGCGGCGGGCGCGTACTTGCCGAGGGCGCTGATCAGCAGCCGCAGTTCGAGGGCGAGGGCCTCGGCGAGGCGCTCCAGGCCGTGCTCGGGGTCCTCGTCGACGGCGACGAGGGCGGCGCGGCCGAGCCCGACGGCGCCGGCCCCGAGGGCGAGGGCGCGGACGGCCCGGCCGCCCTCCCAGACGCCGCCGCTGGCGAGCAGGCAGCCCTCGGGGCGCCCGATCCTGCGCAGGCACTCGGCGAGCGGCAGCCCGACCTGGTCCATGAAGACCCCGGGCGCCCAGCCGGTGCCGCCCTCGGCGCCGTCGACGGTGACGGCGTCGGCGCCGGCCGCCCAGGCGGTGCGGGCGGCGTGCGCGACGTCCCGGCCGGGGTGGAACTTCACCCAGGTGCGGGCCTTGGGGAAGTTGTTGCGCATGAAGCGGAGCTGCTGGCGGAGGATCTCCTCGGTGAAGGTGCCGGGGGTCGCGCAGCGGAGCACCTTCGGCGCGTCGGCGCCGAAGACCTCGCGGACGGTGAAGCGGCGGGCGAGCTGCTCGCCCTCGGCGCGGCCGACGACGGTCATGCCGCCGAGGCCGGGCTTGGCGCCCTGACCGGTCTTCAGTTCGAAGGCGAGCCGCCCGGTCTCCAGGAGGGGGCGGAACGCGGGGTCGCTGTAGAGGAGGTTCCACACCTCGGAGTCGGCGTCCTCGGTGGACTGCTGGACGACGATGCCGCCGACGCCGTCGGGCGCGGCCTCCAGGTACGCCTCGACGCGGGCGCGCAGCGCGGACCGGGTGGCCTCGCCGGCCTTGCGGTAGCCGTGGACCGGGACCATGTTCTCGCCGATGACCATGGGGATGCCGAGGCGGGCGGCCTGGCGGCTGGCGTGCACGGCGAGGTCGCCGCTGCCGGCCCGGGTGGAGCCGAAGGCGGAGAGGTAGAGCGGCAGCCGGGCGGTGAAGCCGCCGACCCGGGAGGTGAGGTCGACGTCGCCGAACTCGGGCTCGCGGGCCAGGTCGATCAGCTTTTCGAGCCGCTCGGGCATGAAGACGGGCGGGACGATCCGGGTGCGGTCCAGGGCGTCCCCGCCGGGGGCGGCGGGCGCCGGGCCGAAGAGCCGGGCGCCGTAGGCGGCGGGGTCCGGGAAGACGGCGGCGGTGCCGGTCCTGGCCCGGGCCCGTACCTGCTCCTCGGGGAAGCCGGGGGCGGCGAGGGCGCCGGATCCGACGGGTCCGGCGGCTCCGGCGGGGCCCGCGGGCGCCGCCGGGGCGGTCGCGGGGGCCGGGACCGGGAGCTGCGGGGTGCGCGGGGCGGGGGCCGGGGCGAAGGGGTCGGCCGGCGCCACGGCGGCGAGCACGTCGGGGATCATCGTGGTCACGGGGTCACCACCCCGGGGAGCTTCGGGTAGGCGCTGACCTGCCACAGGGCGTCGAAGCCGGTGAGGAAGCGGACCAGCCGCTGGAGGCCCATGCCGAAGCCGGCGCTGGCCGGGATGCCCTCGCGGGCCTCCTTCAGGTACCAGGCGTACTTGGCGGGGTTCTCGCCGCTCTCGCGCATCCGGGTGACGAGGGTGGCGTAGTCGGCCTCGCGCTCGCTGCCAGAGACCAGCTCGCCGTAGCCGTGCGGGGCGATCAGGTCGAAGTTGCGGAGCACGCCGGGGCGTTCGGGGTCCTCGCGGTCGTAGAAGCCGCGCGAGCCCTTGGGGTAGTCGTCGACGAAGAAGGGGCGGTCGCTCTCCAGGGAGAGGATGCGCTCGCCGGTCCAGTCGATCTCGCCGTCGGGGTTCTGCGGGTGCCCGAGGGACAGCAGCCGGGAGACGGCCTCGTCGTGGGTGCGCACGTCGTACTTCCCGGCGCGGATGTCGGCGAAGTCGGCCTCCATGCGGCCGAGTCCGGTGAGGACGTCGGGGATCGTGGTCCAGACGTGCTCGGTGACGTGGCTGAGCAGCCCGGCGGCGATCTCCTGCGCCTGCTCGCGGCTCGCGTCGGCGATCTCGACGTCGATCTGGTGGAACTCGACCAGGTGCCGGCCGGTGGTGGCGGTCTCCTCGGGCTCCACGCGGACGTTGGGAGCGATGTAGAAGAGCCGGGGGAAGCCGCGCAGGGACGCCTGCTTGTAGAGGATGGCGCTGGTCATCAGCTTGTACGGGTGCCCGTAGTAGTCGACGTCGAGCGCCTTGGCGCCCCGGCCGCCCGGGTCGGTGACGGGGCCGACGAGCGGCGGCAGCAGCTCGGTGAAGCCCTGGCCGCGCAGGTAGTCGCGGGCGCCCTGGAGGGCCTCCTGCTGGACGGTCATGGCGGCCCGCAGCCCGGACGAGCGCAGGTGCTCGCCGAGCGGGGGCGGGGTGGCCGGGGCGGCGGCGGTGGAGGGTGCGGGCAGATCCATGGCGGGGCTCCTGGTCTCGTGACGACGGCAGAGTGCGGGTGGGCGGGCTGAGCGGGCTGAGCGGGGCTTCGTGACGTACGGGGAGTTCGAGGTCGGCGGGGCGTACGGGTGGATCGGGGTGTACGGGGAGGTCGGGGCGTACGGGGAGGTCGGGGCGTACGGGACGGGGTGCGGGCTTCGGGGCGTCAGACCGGCAGCGGGCGGGCCTCCTCCCGGCCGGGTCCGGCCGTGTCGGTGCCCGTGTCGGTGCCGGCTTCGGCGCCGAGGGCGTCGCCCGGGGGCCGGTCGTAGCGGTCGGCGACGTACCGGAGGGCGGTCAGCAGGCCCGCCGAGGTGAGCGGGCTCGCGTCGGCGGCGCGGTCGGGGCGCAGCGGCATGGCGCCGGTGTGCGACCAGCCGAGGCGTCCGGAGGGGTCGATGAAGCCGCGCGAGCCGCCCGCGTTGTCGGGGTGGAGGCAGAAGGGGACGTCGAGCAGTCCGCGGGCGAAGGCGGCGGGCAGGGCGCGGGCGAGGTCGGTGTCGAGGTCGAGGACGGTCTCGATCAGGGTGCGGGCCTCCCGGTAGACCTCGCCGTCCCCGGGGGCCGCGTCGGGGTCGGGGGCGCCCGCGAGCGCGGCGGCGGCCGCGGCGGTCTCCAGGGCGCGCACGTTCTCGTCGACGGTGGGGATCCGGTGGGCCTCGGCGGCGGTCTTGACGATGAGGCGGCCTGCGCCGGAGCGGACGGCGAGGCGGGCGGAGGCTTCCAGGAGCCGCAGGGCGCCGCTCTCGGTGCGGGGGTAGACGCCCATGTACGTGTAGAGGACGACGTGGCGTTCGACGTCGGCGGGCAGGAGTTCGGCGGCGAGCCGGCGCAGGGCGCGCAGGGCCTCCTCGTCCTGGGCGGGGTCGGTCTGCTGGGCGTAGCTGAGCGAGACGCTGCGCAGGCCGTGCTGGGCGAAGAAGAGGCATTCGAGGACGCTCATCGCGACGAGCAGCGAGGGCGGGCAGAGCTGCCCGAGCAGGCAGCCGCCGAAGCTCTCCAGGTGGGTGGCCGGGCCGTTCTCGGCGAGGAGTTCGCAGGCGCGGACCCAGGCGTCGACGGAGTCGCGCAGCGGGGTGCGTCCGTAGGGCAGGCAGTAGGAGACGGGGCCGCCCTCGGTGGCGTCGAGTCCGGCGGCGGTGAGGGCGCGGATGATGGCCTCGGGGCGGGCGGAGCCGTGCCGGACCTGGACGGGGAAGCCGGGGCCGCGCAGCCCGGCGAGGACGGCGCGGGTGGTGCCCGCGGAGTGGGCGGCGATCGGGTAGCCGTTGAGGCGGGCGCCGCCGTCGGCGACGGCCGCGCGGGCGGCGGCGAGGGCGCCGACCCGGGTGTAGCTGTCGACGGTGAGGGTGCCGGCGGTGTGGGCGGTGGCGGCGTGGACGCGGGAGAGTCCGGAGCGCATCAGCGCCGGGTCGCCGAAGCCCATGCGGGGCTGGACGACGAGCCGTCCGGCGGCGGAGGCGGCGGCGACGAAGGCCCCGAATCCGGCCGCGGCGGGGGCGGGGGCGGTCACGCCGCGACCTCCTTGCGGGCGTCGGCGGTGAGGAAGACCCGCAGGGCGTCGAGGTCGTCGCCGAGGACGGCGTCGCAGCCGGCGTCCAGCAGGCGGCGGACCTCCTCGTCCTGGCGGCGGCCGACCACGCCCAGCTTGCCGCCGAGTGCCACCGGCAGGGCGGCGAGGGCGGGTTCGGCGCGGAGCGCGCGGACGGCGTCCAGGCCGTCGCGGTAGCCGTGCCCGTTGACGCTGCTGAGCACGACCGCGTCGGGGGTGTGCCGCAGACAGGCGTCGGCGAGCAGCTCGGGGTCGACGCAGGGGCCGAGTCCGACGACCTCGTGGCCGTGCTCCTCCAGGAAGAGCCGGAGGTACACGAGATTCCAGGTGTGGGAATCCGAGGCGGTTCCGCTCAGGAGAATCTTCATGTCTGAAGAATAGATTTTCGGGGGTTCCGGAAGGGGAAGTCCGAGCGGCAGCAACGACCGGCACTTTCCTTTGCGGAGGGGTTGTGGAAAAGGGCGCGGAAAAGGCGCCGCGCCCCGCTGTGGATGCGGGGCGCGGCGCCTTCGGAGGGCGGGCGGTCTCAGGGTCAGGCGTACTGCGCGACGAGGCTGCGCGGGCGGATGTCGGTCCAGTTCACCGTGATGAACTCCAGGGCTTCGCCCCGCTCGCCGGGGCCCCACTGGCTGGTCCAGCCGGCCGGGACGGCGGCGAAGGACGGCCACAGGGAGTGCTGGCCCTCGTCGTTGACGACGACGTGGAAGGTGCCCTCGGCGTTGTCGAACGGGTTGACGGAATCGCTCATGACTGGGTCCTCAATTCCTTCTTCTGAAGTGCGGAGAGCTTCTCCGCGAGAATGTTTCCGATGTGTGCGAGAGGTTCCGGTTCGGCCATCTGGAGATGTCCGCATTCGATGGTGTGGTTTTCGATGATTCCCTCGGTGAAGGGAATCCAGGTGGCGGCGAGGGCGCCTTCCGGCTCGCCGTCCCTGCGGGCGGTGAAGAACAGCAGGTCGGTGTCGGCGACGCCGGGGACGTGCCGGGACATGAGCCCGGCGTGGGTCTCCGAGGCGCGGAGCACGGCCCGCAGTTCGGTGGCGGTGAAGCCGGCGAGGACGGGGTCCTCGCGGCGGACGCGCTCCATCGCCTCGGCGAGGTCGGCGGGCGGTTGCTCGGCGGCGAGCTCCTCGGGCGGCAGCACGGAGACGCTGCCGGGCCCGGTCTGGTGGACGTCCATGAGGGCGAGGAGCTCGACCCGCTCCCCCGCCTCCCGCAGGCGTACGGCGACGGTGTGGGCGACGATGCCGCCGAAGGACCAGCCGAGCAGCCGGTAGGGGCCCCAGGGCTGGATCTCGCGGATCCGCTCCAGGTAGGCGTCGGCCATCTCCCCGACGTCGGCGGGCCGGTGGCCGGGGTCGCTGAGCGAGCGGGCCTGGAGGGCGTAGAGCGGCTGGTCGTCGCCGAGGTGCCGGGCGAGGCCCGCGTAGGCCCAGCCGACGCCGGTGCCGGGGTGGACGCAGAACAGCGGGCGGCGGGTGCCGCGGGTGGAGAGCGGGAGCAGCACCCCGAGCGCGGAGGCGTCGCCGCCGCCCTCGCCGTCCTCGGCCGAGCCGAGGAGCCCGGCGGGGGTGGGCGTGCGGAACAGGTCGCGGACGGTGCGTTCGACGCCGAGGACGCCGCGCATCCGGTTGACCAGGCGGACGCCGAGCAGGGAGTGGCCGCCGAGGGTGAAGAAGTTGTCGTCGATGCCGACCTCGGCGACGCCGAGGATCTCGGCGAACAGGGCGCACAGGACCTGCTCGCGGGCGTTGCGCGGGGCGCGGCCCGCGGGGTCGGCGACCGGCCGGTGCGGGGCGGGCAGGGCGGCCCGGTCGGGCTTGCCGTTCACGGTGAGCGGCAGGGCGTCGAGGACGAGGACCGCCGAGGGCACCAGGTGCTCGGGGAGCTGGGCGCGGGCCTCGGCGAGGAGTTCGGCGCCGGTGACCGTGTCGCCGGCGCGGGGGACGACGTAGCCGACGAGGGTCTTGTCGCCGGGCCGGTCCTCGCGGACGACGGCGAGGGCCTGGCCGACCGCCGGGTGGGCGGCGAGCACCCGCTCGACCTCGCCGGGCTCGATGCGCACGCCCCGGAGCTTGAGCTGCCCGTCGGCCCGGCCGAGGAAGCGGAGTTCCCCGGCGGGGGTCCACAGCACGCGGTCGCCGGTGCGGTACATGCGGCTGCCGTCGCCCTCGAAGGGGTCGGGGACGAAGCGCTCGGCGGTCAGGCCGGGGCGGCCCACGTAGCCGCGGGCGACGTGGCCGCCGGCGATGTACAGCTCGCCGGGGACGCCGGGCGGGACGGGCCGCAGCCGCTCGTCGAGGACGTGGCTGCGGGTGTTGTCCATGGGGCGCCCGAGGTGGAGTCCGCCGCCGCCGAGGGCGCGCGGCCGGCCGGGCGTGGTGGTGAACCACTGGTTGTGGGAGGCGAAGGTGGTCTCGGTGGGGCCGTAGGAGTGCACGAGGACGGTGTCGGGGCAGTGCGCGAGGACCCGCTGGACGGCGGCCGGGGAGGCCACGTCGCCGCCGGTCCACACCTCGCGCAGCAGGCGCAGCGTGTCGAGTCCCTCGTCGGCCATGACGTGGAAGAGGCCGACGGTGAAGTAGGCGGTGGTGACCGCGTGGCGACGGACGGCGCGGGCGGTCTCCTCCAGGTCGGTGCCGTCCCCGGCGAGCAGGACGAGGCTGCCGCCGCCGAGGAGCGGGGCCCAGATCTCGAAGACGGAGGCGTCGAAGCCGGTCGCGGAGTGGACGAGCATCCGCCGGTCGGCGCCGAGGGAGAGGTCGCGGTCGGCGGCGAGTTCGACGACGTTGCGGTGGGTGACGCCGACGCCCTTCGGGCGGCCGGTGGAGCCCGAGGTGAACATCACGTACATCAGGTCGCTGTCGGTGGCCCCGGACTCCGGGGCGTCGGCGGCGCCCGCGCGGCCCTCCGTGTCCGCCGTGTCCGGCACGTCGACGCGCAGGACGGGCGTGCCCTCCGGCGGGGTGTGGGTGCCGTCGGTGGCGACGAGGCGGGCCCCGGAGTCCTCCAGCATGAGCCGGAGGCGGGCCTCGGGGAGCCGGGGGTCGAGCGGCAGGTAGGCGGCGCCTGCCTTGAGGGCGGCGAGGGCGGTCACGATCAGCGGGACGCCCCGGCCGAGGAGCACGCCGACCGTGTCGCCGCGGCGGACCCCGGCGGCGCGCAGCCGGGCGGCGAGCGCGTCGGCGCGGGTGTCGAGTTCCCCGTACGTGACGGTCCCGGCGTCGGTGAGCAGGGCGGGCGCGTCGGGGGTGCGGGCGGCGCGGCGGGCGATCAGGCCGTGGACGGTGCCGCGTTCGGGCAGGACGGTGGCGGTGTCGTTGTAGTCGGCGACGAGCCGGAACCGGTCGGCGTCGGTGAGCAGGGGCAGTTCCCCGATCCGTACGCCGGGGTCGGCGGCCGCCGCGCGCAGGGTGCGCTCCAGGTGGGCGGCGAGGAGGGCGGCGGTGGCGGGGTCGAACAGGTCGGTGGCGTACTCCAGGCCGCCGGAGAGCCCGGCGGGACGACCGGCGCCGTCGCGCCGCTCGTCGAGGGCGAAGGTGAGGTCGAACTTGGTGCTGACGGTGGCGAGCAGCCCGGCCCCGGGCCCGGTCTCGCGGAAGAGGCGGGCGGCCGCGTCGGCGCCGGGGACGCCGCGGGTGTAGTCGTGGTGGAGCTGGACGACGATCTGGGCGAGCGGGTGGTGGGCGGTGGTGCGGACCGGGTTGAGGTCCTCGACGACCCGGTCGAAGGGGAGTTCCTGGTGGGCGTAGGCGGCGAGGTCGGTGCGCCGGACGCGGTCGAGGAGCTCGGTGAAGGCGGGGTCGCCGGAGGTGTCGGTGCGCAGCACGAGGGTGTTGACGAAGAACCCGACGAGTCCGCCGAGGAGTTCGTCGTCGCGGCCGGCGGTCATGGTGGCCAGCGGCAGGTCGGTGCCCGCGCCGTGCCGGGTGAGGACGGCGGCGAGGGCGGCCTGGAGGACCATGAAGAGGGTGGCGCCGTTGTCGCGGGCCAGCTTCTCCAGGGCCTCGTGGGTGGCGCTGTCGACGGTGACGGGGGCGCGGTCGCCCCGGTGGCTCGCCTCGGCGGGCCGGGGGCGGGCGGCGGCCAGTTCGAGGGCGGCGGGCGCTCCGGCGAGGGCGGTGCGCCAGTGGGCGCGGTGGGCCTCGGCGTCGGGGCCGTCCAGGAGTTCGTGCTGCCAGAGGGTGTAGTCGGCGTACTGGACGGGCAGCGGCTGCCAGCCGGGGGCGCGGCCCTCGGCGCGGGCCGCGTAGGCGGCGGCGAGGTCGGCGAGCAGCGGCCCGGTCGACCAGCCGTCGGCGGCGATGTGGTGGACGAGGAGGACGAGCACCTGCCCGGGCCCGTCGGCCGTGCCGGCCGCCGGGGTCTCGGCCGGGGCCTCGGCGGGCGTGATCAGGGCGGCCCGCAGCGGGGTCTCCTCGGCGAGGTCGAAGACGTGCCCGGCGGCCTCGGCGACTGTGTCGGCGAGCCGGTCGGCGGGGACGGTGCGCAGGTCGAGCGGGGGCCGGACGCCGGTGCGGATGTCCTGGTGCGGTTCGCCGTCGACGGCCCGGTAGCGGGTGCGGAGCACCTCGTGCCGGTCGGACACGTCGGCGAGGGCGTCGGCGAGGATCGCGGGGTCCAGGGGCGCGGCGGGGTGCAGGACGAGCGGGATGTTGTAGGAGGCGCTGGGGCCTTCGAGGGTGTCGATGAACCAGAGCCTGCGCTGCGCGTACGAGAGGGGGACGCGCTCGGGCCGGTCGGCGCGCGGGGCGGGCCGGGGCCGGGCGGGGGCGGCCGGGGTGCCGGGGTCGGCCCCGTCGCCACCGGCGGCCGTCTCGCCGGCCGCGGCGACGCGGCGGGCCAGGGCGTCGGGGGTGGGGGCGAGCAGCAGGTCGCGGACCTGGATGTCGACGCCGAGGCGGGCGCGGATCCGGTTGGCGAGGCGGACGCCGCTCATCGAGTGCCCGCCGATGGTGAAGAAGCCCTCGGCGGGGCCGACCTGGTCGAGCCCGAGGACCTCGGCGAACATCGCGCACAGGGTGGCGACGAGCTCCGCGTCGGCGTCCGGGCCGGTCTCGCCCCCGGTGCCCGCGCCGGTCTCCTCGGGCGCCTCGGCGGCGGCCAGGCGGGTGCGCCGCTCGTCGAGGGCGCGGCGGGCGTCGGCGGGGACGAGGTCCTCGTCCCGTACCGGGGCCGTGGGGTCGGCGGCGGCGGCGCGCAGGGCGGTTTCGAGGGCGGCGAGCAGGAGTTGGGGCACCCGCTCGTCGGCGAAGACGTCCCGGGCGTACTCCAGGCCGAGGCGGAGTCCGGCGGGCGCCCCGTCGGCGTCGCGGGTGTCGACGCAGGCGGCGGTGAGGTCGAACTTGGTGGTGGCGGGCCCGTCCTGGTCGGCGAAGCGGCCGGTGAGCGGGCCGAACGGGAAGGCGCCCTGGCCGGGTCCGGCGGCGTTGAGGGTGAGCATCACCTGGAACAGCGGGTGGACGCCGGGGTGCCGGGGCGGGTTGAGGTGCTCGACGAGCAGGTCGAAGGGGATCCGCTGGTGGGCGAAGGCGCCCAGGTCGGTGTCGCGGACGCGGTCGAGGAGGGTGCCGAAGCCGGGGTCGCCGGAGGTGTCGGTAGGGAGCACGAGGGTGTTCACGAAGAAGCCGACGAGCTCGTCGAGGGCCTCGTCGTCGCGGCCGGCGACGGGGGTGCCGAGGGCGGTGGCCGCTCCGGCGCCCGAGGCGCGCAGGGCGAGCCCGAGGGCGGCCTGGACGACCATGAGGAGGCTGGCGTCGTGCGCCTCGGCGAGCCGGACCAGACGGGTGTGGACGTCCGCGTCGAGGGCGGTCTCCAGGAGCGCCCCGGCGTGGTCGCGGGCGGCGGGCCGGGGCCGGTCGAGCGGCAGGTCGGTGACGGCGGGCAGCCCGTCGAGGGCGGCGCTCCAGTGGGCGAGGCCCCGGGCGAGGACGGAGTCCGGGTCGGCGGTGTCGCCGAGGACGTCGTGCTGCCAGAGGGTGTAGTCGGCGTACTGGACGGGCAGCGGCTCCCAGTCGGGCGCGCGGCCGGCCGCGCGGGCCGCGTAGGCGCGGGCCAGGTCGGTCATCAGAGGCGTGAGGGACCAGCCGTCACCGGCGACGTGGTGGAGGAGGACGCCGAGGGTGACCCCGGCGGAACCGTCGTCCGGGGCGAACAGGGCCACCCGGAGCGGCAGTTCGCGGGAGAGGTCGAAGGTCTCGGCGGTGAACCGGGCGGTCAGCGCGGGCAGTTCGGCGGCCGGGGCCTCGACGGTGCGCAGGCGGACGGCGGAGGGGGCCAGGACGTGCTGGTAGGGCTCGTCGTCGGGGGCGAGGAAGACGGTGCGCAGGACCTCGTGGCGTTCGGCGAGGTCGGCGACGGCGGCGGCGAGCGCGGCCCGGTCGGGGGCGGTGTCCAGGTGCAGGACGATCGGCATGTTGTACGCGGCGGACGGCCCGTCGAGCTGGTCGAGCAGCCACAGGCGCCGCTGGGCGTGCGAGAGCGCGATCCGGTCCTCGGCGGGCAGCGGGTCCTCGTGGACGACGGGCAGCCGGGGGTCGGTGGTCCGCAGCACCTTGCGGTTGATCTTGCCGGAGCTGGTGCGGGGCAGGGCGACGACCACGGAGACGGTGGGGACGGCGGCGGCGGGCATCCGGTCCCGTACGTGGGCGCGGAGCTCCTCGGCGCCGGTGCCGCCGTCGGTGACGACGAAGGCGACGAGCCGCTTGACTCCGTCGGCGTCCTGCTGGGCGACGACGGCGGCCTCGCGGACGGCGGGGTGCCCGGCGAGCACGGAGTCGACGGCGGCGGGGTCGATGCGCTGGCCGCCGATCTTCACCTCGTCGTCGAGGCGCCCGTGGTAGAGGATCTGCCGGTCCTCGGAGAGGGTGACGAGGTCGCCGGTGCGGTAGGCGCGTTCGCCGTCGAGGTCGGTGAAGCGGCGTGTGTTCAGCTCGGGCCGGTGCAGATAGCCGCGGGTGAGGCCGCCGCCGAGCAGCCACAGCTCGCCGCCCACGATCGCGGCGCGCACGCCGGGCAGCGGGCGCCCGATGGGGACCGGTCCCGCGTCGTGGCGGCTGAGGTCGGCGACGGTGGCGACGACGGTCGTCTCGGTCGGGCCGTACGCGTTGAGGAGGCGGACCGTGTCGCCGACGAGGCCGCGCCACTGGGCGATCCGCTCGGGCAGGGCGGCCTCGCCGTAGATGATGACGGTGCGCAGGCAGGCGGGGAGCCGGACGGAGCCGGTGGTGAGGACGTAGACCAGCTCGTGCCAGTAGGCGGCGGGCAGGTCGAGCAGGGTGACGCCGTGCCGGGCGCAGCCGGCGAGGAGTTCGGCGACGTCCAGCATGTCGTCGGTGCGCAGCACCAGGGTGCCGCCCGCGCCGAGGGTCGCGAAGACCTCCTGGACGCTGGCGTCGAAGTGCAGCGGGCTGAACTGCAGGACGACGGAGTCCGTGTCGATGCCGTACGCGGGGATGGCTCCGGCGATGAAGTGGGCGAGCGAGTCGTGGGCGACGACCACGCCGTTCGGGACGCCGGTGGAGCCGGAGGTGTAGATGACGTAGGCGGCGCCCGCGTCGGTGCCGGGCCCGCCGAGGACGAGCTCGCCGTGCCGGGCGACCTCGGCCGGGGCGGGCGCGGCCGCGCCGCAGGCGTCGCCGAGGATGGCCTCGTTGCGGGCGTCGGGCGCCTGGATGTCGAGCGGCAGGTAGGCGGCGCCGGTGGCGAGCACGGCCAGCAGGCCGACGATCGCGTCGATGCCGCGCGGCCGGTGCAGGGCGACGAGCCGGCCGGGACCGGCGCCGTCGGCGGCGAGCCGGGCGGCCCGCTCGCGGACCGCCTCGCCGAGCTCCGCGTACGTCAGGCCCGCGTCGGCGTGGACGAGGGCGACCGCGTCGGGGCGGGTGCGCTCCTGCCGGGCGATCAGGTCGAGCACGGGCGGGGCGTGGGCGGGAGAGGGTCCGCCGTCGAGCAGGTCTTCCGTTCTGCTGGGGGCCATGCTGGCTTCCTCCGGTGACTGGGGCCGAGAGACCGGGGCGAACGGTTCCTCTCGCCTCCGTGCCGTCCACGCTAGGTGCGCGCGAAGGGCTCCCGGGGCAGTAGACGCGGCAGCTCCGGGCGGCAGAAGTGCCGCCCGGAGCTGCCGGTGCGTGGAGGTGATACGTGAGGGGGGCGGGGGCGGCGGGCGCGGGGGTCAGCCGCCCTGGCGGGTGCCCGCGCGGGTGCGGCGCTTGAGCGTCGGGGTGGGCGGGACGGGCGGGACGGGGGCGCCGGGGGCCGGCGGCCGGTGGCCGGGGCGGGACGGGGCGGCGCCGGGTGCGGCGCCGGGGGCGTCGGCGAGGCGGCGGGCCAGGGAGGCGGCCGTCGGGTTGCGGAAGACGTCCCGGAGGGTGAGGTCGCGCCCGAACTCGGCGCGGATCCGGTTGAGGAGGCGGACGGCGAGGAGCGAGTGGCCGCCGTTCTTGAAGAAGTTGTCGTGGGCGGTGAGCGGGCGCCCGCCGAGGACGTCCCGGAACAGCCCGAGCAGCTTCTCCTCCGCGGCGGAGGCGGCGGACGCGCCGGGCGTGCCCGCCTCGGCGGGCCTGGCGGGCGCGGGCCCGGCCGGTGCCGGACCGCCCTCGACGGCGACCCCGGCGGGCGCGAGGTACTCGGGCAGCCGCTCCGCGGCCCAGTCGCGCAGCTCCTCCCCGGTGGCGCGGGCCCCGGCGGCCGGGGTGACGGTGGCGTACAGGCGCTCGTCGCGCACCTCCACGGCGGCGCCGGTCACGTCGGGGTGGCCGCGCAGGACGCCCTCGACCCGGCCGGGTTCGACGGGGTAGCCGGCGACGGTGAGGGTGGCGACCGGGCGCAGGGCGCCGTCGGCGGTGGCGTACGCCCGGCGTCCGGTGGCGCGCGGCGCGCCGCCCGGCGCCGTCTCGTACACCTCGCCGGGGACCCGTACCGGCGCCGGGCGGCCGAGCTCGTCGAGGACGGTGCCGGAGTCGGTCGCGGGGTCGGCGTACTCCGGCGCGGAGAGGGCGAGTCCGGGGTCGGCTGCGAAGGCGTCGAGGGTCTCGGCCAGGCGCCGGGCCAGCAGCCGGGCGGTGTCGGCGTCGTAGAGGGCGGTGGCGTATTCGAGGGCGCCGACGAGTCCGGCGGGGGTGCCGTCGGGCTCGGCGCGCTCGGTCAGCGCGAAGGTGAGGTCGCTCTTGGCGCCGGTCCCCCGGAAGCCGACCGGCTCGCCGTCCAGGGCCGAGGGCCGGGCGCCCTTCGCGGCACCGGCGGCGGCGTGGACCTGGAGCATGACCTGGACCAGCGGCGCGTGCGCGGCGGACCGCTGCGGGCTGAGGTCCTCGACGAGCCGGTCGAAGGGCAGGTCCTGGTTGCCGTAGGCGGCGAGCCCGGACTCGCGGACGCGGCGGACGAGTTCGGCGAAGGCGGGGTCGCCGGAGGTGTCGGTGCGCAGCACGAGGGTGTTGACGAAGAAGCCGACGAGGGGGTGGAGGGCGTCGTCGGCGCGTCCGGCGACGGTGGTGCCGAGCGCCACGTCGGTCCCGGCGCCGTGGCGGGCGAGGAGGGCGGCGAGCGCGGCCTGGACCACCATGAAGAGGGTGGCGCCCTGGGCGCGGGCGACGCGGAGCAGGGCCCGGTGGGTGGCGGCGGAGACCTCGAAGCCGGTGAGGGAGCCCGCGCCGTCGCTCTCCAGCGGGCGGGGCCGGTCGGTGGGCAGGGCGATGAGCGGCGGGAGTCCGGCGAGGGCAGTGCGCCAGTGGGCGAGCTGCGCCTCGGCGAGGCCGTCGGGGCCGTCGAGGAGGTCGCGCTGCCAGAGGGTGTAGTCGGTGTACTGGACGGGCAGCGGCTCCCACTCCGGCGCCCGGCCGGCCGCGCGGGCCGAGTAGGCCGTGTCGAGGTCGGCGAGGAGGTGGGGGGTGGACCAGCCGTCGCCGGCGATGTGGTGGGTCAGCAGCACCAGGGTCTGCCGCCCGCCGGAGCCGGAGCCGTTACCGGCATCGGCATCGGCACCGGCATCCGCATCCGCGTCGGTGATGAGCGTGGCGCGGAAGGGGAGTTCGGCGGCGAGGTCGAAGACGTACCCGACGGCCGTGTCCACGGCGGACCGTACCTCCGCGTCCCCGGCGGCGCCGATCCGGTCGAGGGCGGGGCGGGCGTCGGCGAGCACCAGCTGGTACGGCTCGCCGTCGGCGACGCGGTAGACGGTGCGGAGCACCTCGTGGCGGGCGGCCACGTCGGCGAGGGCGGCGGCGAGGTGCGCGGGGTCGACGGGGCGGGCGAGGCGGGTGACGACGGGGATGTTGTAGGTGGCGGAGGGGCCTTCGAGCCGGTTGACGAACCAGAGGCGGCGCTGGGCGTACGAGAGCGGGATCCGGGCCGGGCGCAGGGCCGCCGGTACGGGCCGGAGCGCGGGCCTGGCCGGTCCCCCGCCGTGCTCGTCGAGGCGCCGCAGGAGCTGCCCGGGGCTGGGGGCGAGGAACACGTCCTTGATCGCGGCCTGGAGGCCGAGGGCGGCGCGGATCCGGTTGGTGAGCTTGCCCGCGAGCAGCGAATGCCCGCCCAGCTTGAAGAAGTTGTCCCCTTCCAGGACCTCGTCCCGCCCCAGGACCTCGGCGAACAGGCCGCGCAGGATCTCCTCGCGGGGGTCGGCGGTCCTGGGGCCCTTCGCCCGCTCGCCGGCCGGGGGCGCGGCCTCGGCGGCGGCGCGGGCGAGCTCCTCGTGGCGGGTGTCGAGGGCGCGGCGCTCCTCGTCGGTGGCCCAGGCGACGGCGCTGAGCGGGGTGGCGCCGTCCTCGGCGGCGAGGGCGGCGAGGGCGCGGCGGAAGAGGCCGAGGAGGAGCCGGGCGGTGGGCTCGTCGTAGAGGTCGGTGGCGTAGCGGACGCCGATGAGCAGGGGTCCGGCCTCGCCGTCGGCGTCCTGGGTGCCGCCGCAGTGGAAGGCGAGGTCGAACTTGGCGCTGCCGAGGTCGGCGCCGTCGAGCGTGCCGGGGATGTCGCCGAGGGCGACGGCGGTGTCGTCCTCGCCGGTCTGGGCGCTGACCATCACCTGGAAGAAGGGGTGGCGGCCGAGGGACCGTTCCGGGTTGAGGTCCTCGACGAGCAGGTCGAAGGGCAGGTCGTCGTGGGCGAAGGCGGCGAGGTCGGCGTCCCTGACCCGGCGCACCAGCTCGGCGAGGGTGGGGTCGCCGGACAGGTCGGTGCGCAGGGCGAGGGTGTTGACGAAGAAGCCGACGAGGTCGTGCAGGGCCTCCTCGGCGCGTCCGGCGACGGGGGTGCCGAGGACGAGGTCGGTGCCGGCTCCGGCGGCGCGCAGGGCGAGCGCCAGGGCGGCCCGTACGACCATGAAGAACGTGGCGCGCTGCTCCTTGGCGACTCCGGCGAGCGCCCGGTGGGCCGCCGCGTCGAGCTCGTCGGTGACGACGGCGCCCCGGCCGCTCGGCTCGGTGGGCCGGGGCCGGTCGGCGGGCAGCCGGGTCTCGCCGGGGATCCCGTCGAGCGCGGCGCGCCAGTGGGTCAGCTGGTCTTCCCGTACGCCCTGTTCGCCGTCGAGGAGGTCGCGCTGCCAGAGGGTGTAGTCGGTGTACTGGACGGGCAGCGGCTCCCATTCCGGCGCCCGGTCCTCGGCGCGGGCCGTGTAGGCGGTGTCGAGGTCGGCGAGGAGGGCGGCGACGGACCAGCCGTCGGTGGCGACGTGGTGGACGGAGAGCACCAGGACGGAGCCCTCGTCCCCGGCGGGCTCGAAGAGGCGCGCCCGCAAGGGCAGTTCGCGGGTGATGTCGATCGGGATCCGGGCGAAGGCGGTCACCGACTCGTCGACCTCCCCGGCCGCCACCGCCACGACCTCCACCGGCACCGGGGCGGCGGCCCGCACGTCCTGGTACGGCTCGCCCTCCACCGCCGGGTACACCGTCCGCAGCACCTCGTGCCGCTCCGTCACGTCCCGCAGCGCCGCCTCCAGCACCGCCGCCGCCGGGCGCCCGGCCAGCCGCAGCACAACCGGCGCGTTGTACGCCGCCGAGGAGCCCTCCAGGCGGTTCAGGAACCACAGCCGGCGCTGGGCGTAGGAGAGCGGGATCCGGGCCGGGCGCAGGGCCGCCGGTACGGGCCGGAGCGCGGGCCTGGCCGGTCCCCCGCCCTGCTCGTCGAGGCGCCGCAGGAGCTGCCCGGGGCTCGGCGCGAGGAACACGTCCTTGATCGCGGCCTGGAGGCCGAGCGCGCCGCGGATCCGGTTGGTGAGCTTGCCCGCGAGCAGCGAGTGCCCGCCCAGCTTGAAGAAGTTGTCCCCTTCCAGGACCTCGTCCCGCCCCAGGATCTCCGCGAACAGGCCGCGCAGGATCTCCTCGCGCGGGTTCGCGGTCCGGGGGCCCTTCGCCCGGCCGCCGTCGCCCCGGCGGCGGGCCTCGTCGGCCGCCCTGGCCTCGGCCGCGGTGGCGGCGTCGGCCAGGGCGCGGTGGCGCCGGTCGAGTCCGGCGCGCTCCTCGTCCGTCGGCAGGGTGATGCCGCTGAGACGGGTGTGTCCGGGCCGTTCGGCGAGCGCGGTGAGCGCGCGCCCGAACAGGCCGAGGAGCAGGCGAGCGGTGCTCTCGTCGTACCGCTCGGTGGCGTACTGGAGCAGGAGCGTGAGGCCGCCGGGGTCTCCGGTGGCGTCGCCGCGCTCCATGCAGTGGAAGCCGAGGTCGAACTTGGCGGTGGCCAGGTCCGTCTCCGCGAGGGTGGCGGGGATGCCGCCGAGTGCGAGGTCGCGCTCCTGCCGGTTCTGGGCGCTGACCATGACCTGGAAGAAGGGGTGGCGGCCGAGGGACCGCTCGGGGTTGAGGTCCTCGACGAGCAGGTCGAAGGGGAGGTCCTCGTGGGCGAAGGCGGCGAGGTCGGTGTCCCGGACGCGGCCGACGAGCTCGCCGAGCGTCGGGTCGCCGGACAGGTCGGCGCGCAGGGCCAGGGTGTTGACGAAGAAGCCGACCAGGTCGTGCAGGTCCTCCTCCGGGCGGCCGGCGACGGGGGTGCCGACGACGAGGTCGGTGCCGGCTCCGGCGGCGCGCAGGGCGAGCGCCAGGGCGGCCCGTACGACCATGAAGAAGCTGGCCCGGTGCTCCTTCGCCACCGCGGTCAGGGCCCGGTGGACCCTGGTGTCGAGCTCGGCCGTCAACGCGGCGCCGGAGTGGGTGGGTTCGGCGCTGCGGGGGCGGTCGGCGGGCAGCCGGGTCTCGTCGGGGATGCCGGCGAGCGCGGTGCGCCAGTGGGCGAGCTGCTCGTGGGCGGTGCTCTCGGGGTCGGCGGGGTCGCCGAGCATGTCGTGCTGCCACAGGGCGTAGTCGGCGTACTGGACGGGCAGCGGCTCCCACTCCGGCGCCCGGCCCCCGGCGCGGGCCGTGTAGGCGGTGTCGAGGTCGCGGAGCAGGCAGCCGACGGACCAGCCGTCGGTGGCGATGTGGTGGACGGACAGGACCAGGGTCGCGCCCTCCCCCTCGGTGTCCTCGAAGAGGCGTACGCGCAGCGGCGGTTCGGCGGCGATGTCGATCGGCAGCCGGGCGAAGGCGGTGACCAGCTCGTCGGTCTCCCCCGCGCCCGCCGCCACGACCTCCACCGGCACCGGGGCGACGGCCCGCACGTCCTGGTACGGCTCGCCCTCCACCGCCGGGTACACCGTCCGCAGAACCTCGTGCCGCTCCACCACGTCCCGCAGCGCCGCCTCCAGCACCGCCGCCGCCGGACGCCCGGCCAGCCGCAGCACCACCGGCGCGTTGTACGCCGCCGAGGAACCCTCCAGGCGGTTCAGGAACCACAGCCGACGCTGCGCATAGGACAGGGGGATCACGGTGCTGCTCCTCGTGGGTGGCGGAACGGGTGGGGATGGGCGGGGTGGGCGGCGGTCAGGCGTCCCGCGCGGCCGTCAGTTCCTCGATGCGGGCGGCCAGGTCCCGCAGCCGCGGGTTGGCGTAGACGGCCTTGACGGGCAGGGCGACGGAGAGTTCGGCGCGGACCCGGGAGACCAGCTTGATGGCGAGCAGGGAGTGGCCGCCCAGCTTGAAGAAGTTGTCCTCGGGGCCGATCGAGGCGGCGCCGAGCACCTCCTTCCACACCCGGCCGATGAGCTCCTCGGCGCGCCCTTCCAGGCCGCTGTCGGCGGTGTCCCCGGCCGGGGCGGCGGCCGTCTCGACGCGGGTCGGGAGGGCGGCGCGGTCGAGCTTGCCGCTGGGGGTGGTGGCGAAGCGCTCGACCGGCACGAAGGCGGCCGGGAGCATGTACGCGGGGAGGGTGGCCGCGAGGCCGGCGCGGAGGGCCTCGGGGTCGCCGCCGCGGTGGTAGGCGAGCAGGGCGGGGCTGCCGGAGGCGTCCTCGCCGAGGATGACGGCGGCTTCGGCGACGCCGTCCTGGCGCCCGAGGGCGGCCTCGATCTCGGGGAGTTCGATGCGGTGGCCGCGCAGCTTGACCTGGCCGTCGACGCGGCCGAGGTAGACGAGGCGGCCGTCGGCGAGGAGGCGGCAGCGGTCGCCGGTGCGGTACATGCGGTCGCCGTGGGCGGCGTCGGCGGAGGGGTCGGCGAGGAAGCGTTCGGCGGTGAGGCCGGGCCGGTTGCGGTAGCCGCGGGCGACGCGCGGTCCGGCGAGGTACAGCTCGCCGGTCCCGCCGGGGGCGACCGGGGCCAGGTGCTCGTCGAGGAGGCGCATCCGCAGGCCGGGCAGGACGCTGCCGATGTGCGGCTCGCCGGGGCGGTCGATCCAGCCGGCGGTGGCGTCGACGGTGGTCTCGGTCGGGCCGTACACGTTGAGGGCGCGCAGCAGTCCGGCGGTGTGGGCGGCGGCCAGCCGGTCCCAGAGCGCGGGGCTGATGGCCTCGCCGCCGACGAGCAGGGTCAGCGGGCGGGGGCCGCCGTCGGGGGTGAGCAGGTCGAGCAGCGGGTCGGCGTGGGAGGGGGTGATGTCGAGGTCGGTGAGGCCCTGGGCGTCGATGAAGGCGGCGAGGAGGGCGGGGTCGCGGCGGGTCTCCTCGTCGATCATGACGAGGGTGTCGCCGCGGCAGAGCCGTACCCACTGCTGGACGGAGGCGTCGAAGGACGGGGAGGCGTTCCAGCCGACGCGGCGGGCCTCGCCGCCGGCGGCGCCGACGCCCTCCAGCTCGGCGAGGAGCAGCGAGGCGGCGGCGCGGCCGATCTCGACGCCCTTGGGGCGGCCGGTGGAGCCGGAGGTGTAGATGACGTAGGCGAGGCTGTCGGCGGTGACGGGAGCGGGGGTGTACGGGGCGGCGGTGCCCGCGTCGGGCGCGGCGGTCAGTTCGGCGACGGTGACGGAGCGGGCGCCCGGGGCGGGCGACTCGCCCGGCGCGTCGAGGACGACGAGGTCGGCGCCGGAGTCCTCCAGGAGGTAGCGGCGGCGGTCGGCCGGGAGCGCGGGGTCGACGGGCAGGTAGGCGGCGCCCGCGGTGAGGGTGCCGATGATGGCGGTGACGAGCGCGGCGCCGCGCGGCAGGCAGAGGGCGACGACGCTCTCGGGGCCGGTGCCGAGGGCGGTGAGGCGGGCGGCGAAGGCGGCGGCGTCGGCGCGCAGTTCGTCGAAGGTGAGGCCGCGGTCGGCGGCGACGACGGCGGTACGGGCGCCGGGGGCGGTCGCGAGGCGGGCCAGCAGGTCGGCGTGGCCGGTGCCGGCGGCGCAGTCGGCGCAGGTGTCGGCGTGGGCCCCCGCGGCGGTGGTGTCGAGGACGGCGGGCTCGGGGAGGACGGCGGTCATGGCGGGGCTCACATTCCGTACGGGGTGGCGGAGGGGGCGACGGTCGGGGCGCAGTCGGCCAGCGGGACGGGCTCGCCCATGGCGACGAGGATCTTGCGGGCGCCGGTGTACGCCTCGCGGCCGTGCGCGCAGAGGATGTTGTCGACGAGCATCAGGTCGCCGTCCTGCCAGGTCTCGCGGACGGTGACGGCCTGGTAGGCGTCGATGATGGTGTCGACCTCGGCGTCGGTGAGGGCGGTGCCGTCGCCGAGGCGGGTGTCGAAGGGCAGGCCGTCGGCGCCGAAGGTCTCGGTGAGGACCTCGCGGACGTCCTCGTCGAGGCCGCGGGCGTTCCAGAAGGCGAAGTGGTTGAACCAGGCGCGCTCGCCGGTGACCGGGTGGGTGATGATCGCGGAGCGGAGCTGGCGGGTGCGCAGGGTGTCCTCGTCGAGCCATTCGTAGCCGATGGCGTGCTCGTCGCAGTACTCCTCGGCGCCGGCCGGGTCCTCCGAGGAGAACGCCTTGCGCCAGGGCATCCCGGCGAGGTCGGAGTAGTTGCGGACGAGGAGCCAGCCGGCCTCGGCGAAGCGGGCGACGAGCTCGTCCGGGAGGAGGGCGAGGGCGCGCCGCATGTCGCCGACGGTGGTGGCGCCGCCGGTCTCGGGGGCGGTGACGCAGCCGAAGAGGAGGACGCCCGGGAAGTCCAGGGTGTAGCTGTTCTCGTTGTGGAGGCGGATCGGCTGGATCGCCGGGAGGTCGGTGGAGGAGAAGACGCCCTCGCCGAAGTCGGTGCGCGGGGTGGCCTTCTCCTTGTAGCCGGCGCGGGTGGCGATGAGCGCGTCGCGAGCCTCGGCGAAGGCGGCGGCGTCGGTGACGGGCAGGCCGCGGAGCATGACGGCGCCGGAGCGGTGCAGTTCGGCCTGGATGTCGGCGCGGCGGGCGGTGAGCCAGGCGGCGGCCTCGGCCATGGTCGCGTGGCGGGGCACCCGCACGAGGGCGGGCTTGCCGGGCTCGCGGACGACGGTGATGCCGTCGGCGGAGACGCCGTCCTCGGTGGTGGCCGGGTTCGGGGCGAAGGTGGTCATGGCGGGTTCCTCTGCGGGTGCGGGGTACGGGCGGGGGCGCGCGGGTCCGCCTCGGGGCGGGGCGCGGGGGGGGGCGGGTCTGCCGCCGGGCGTGGGGCCCGCCGCTCGGTGCGGCGGGTGTCCCTCGGGGTCAGGCGGCGGTGACGGGCGCGCCCTGGAGGGCGGTCAGGACCGGGTTGAGGCGGGCGAAGAAGCCGGGCAGGTCCTGCTGGAAGTAGAAGTGGTCGCCGGGCAGCACCACGGGGGCGAGCTCCTCGCCGGCGACGAGTCCCCAGCCGTCCAGCAGGCCGACGGGCACGATCGGGTCGGCGTCGCCGCCGAAGACGGCCACCGGGCAGTCGAGCCGCACGTCGGGGGCGGTGCACTGGTACGTGTCGTCGATGGCGAAGTCGGCGCGGATGGACGGCAGGACGATCTCGCGGAGCTCCGGGTCGTCGAGGATGCCGTCGTCGGTGCCGCCGCGCTCCTTGATGGAGGCGACCAGCTCGTCGTCGTCGAGCCGCTCGGGGTGGACGGGCGCCTGGTTGGGCAGGACGGGCGCCCGGCAGGCGGAGGCGACGAGGCCGAGCGGGGTGCGGCCGGCGGCCTGGAGGGCCCGGACCACCTCGAAGGCGACGAGGGAGCCCATGCTGTGGCCGAGGACGACCAGCGGTCCGGCGTCGGCGGGCAGGGCGTCCACGACGGGCAGGGCCAGGTCGTCGACGGAGCCGGGCAGGTCCTCGCAGTAGCGGGCGCCGCGGCCCGGGTACTGGCCGATGAGCAGCCGCACGTCGGCCGGGAGGTGCTCGCGCCAGACGCTGTAGGCGTGGGCGTTGCCGCCGGCGTGCGGCAGGACCAGCAGGGAGAGCCGGTGCGGGGCGGCGCCGGGCAGGTCCCAGACGACGTCCTCGGGCGCGGGGGTGAAGGCGGGGGCGGTGTGGGTGCTCATGAGCTGATCCGTTCCGTTGCGGTACGGCGGCGGAGGGCGGGGCGCGCCTTCCGGGCCGGAGCGGTCTTGAGGGAGTCGATGTGCGCGGCGAGCCGCGCGGGGGTGGGGTGCTGGAAGACGTCGCGGACGGTGAGCCGTACGTCGAGGGCTCCGGCGATGTGGTTGGTGAGGCGGGCTCCGAGGAGGGAGTGGCCGCCGTGGTGGAAGAAGTCGTCGTCGATGGTGAGGTCGGCGGTGGTGTCGAGGGTCCGGGCGAAGAGGTCGAGGACGGTCGCTTCGAGCTCGGTGCGGGGGGCGCGTCCGCCGCTGGAGAGGGCGGCGGGGGCGGGCAGGGCCCGCTTGTCGATCTTCCCGTTCGGGGTCAGCGGCAGCCGGTCCAGGACGGTGACGTGGCTCGGGACCAGGTGCTCGGGCAGCCGCTCGGCGGCGTACCGGCGCAGGTCCTCGGGGGCGATGCCGCCCGCTCCCTCGGTCACCAGGTAGGCGGCGAGCCGCTCCTGATGGACCGTCACGACGGCCTGGGTGACGTGCGGGTGGGTCAGGAGGGCGGCTTCGGTCTCGCCGGGTTCGACCCGGAAGCCGCGGATCTTGATCTGGTCGTCGGCGCGGCCCTCGTAGACGAGCCGGCCGTCCCGGTCGAAGCGGACGAGGTCGCCGGTGCGGTAGAGCCGCGCTCCGGGCGGCCCGTAGGGGTCGGGGACGAAGCGGGTGGAGGTGAGGTCGGGGCGGCCCAGGTAGCCGTGGGCCAGGCCGTCGCCGGTCAGGTACAGCTCGCCGGTGACGCCGGGCGGGCAGAGGCGGAGGTGGCGGTCGAGGACGAGGGCGCCCTTGTTGAGGAGCGGGACGCCGATCGGGACGAGCGCGTGGGGCAGGTCGGCGGGCGGGACGAGGTGGGTCGTGGTGAAGCCCATGGACTCGGCCGGACCGTAGCCGTTGACGACCTCGATGCCGGGCCGCAGCAGGTGCAGCTTGTGGACGTGCGCCGGGGAGGCCGCCTCGCCGCCGGTGAAGGCGACGGTGACGGTGTCGAAGGCCCGGGGGTGCTCGTCGACGAGGAAGTTGAAGAGGCTGGCGGAGAGCTGGAGCATCGTCACCCCGTGCTTCCGCGACAGCTCCTCGATGAGGACCGGCTCGGGCCGCTGCCCCGGCTGGAGGACGCACGTCCCGCCATGCAGCAGCGCACCCCAGAACTCCAGGCTGAACGCGTCCCACGACACCGGCGAGCACTGAAGGAAGACCTCCCCCTCACCGAACCGGCCGTACGACTGCCCGCTCACCGTCGACACCAGATTCCGGTGCGAGGACAGGATCCCCTTCGGCCGCCCCGTCGAGCCCGAGGTGAACATGAGGCAGGCGGGGTCGTCGGGGCCGAGCGGGACGCCCAGGTTCTCGCCGGGGGCGTCCGCCGGGCTGTCCCCGGTGTGGGTGACGGCCCAGGGGCCCTCGGCGCGGGCGGCCAGCGCCGGGGAGGTCACGAGGTGCGAGATGCCCGCGTCGGCGGCGGCCGAGCGCAGCCGCTCGTCGGGGAACTCCGGGTCGAGCAGCGTGTAGGCCGCTCCGGTCTTGGTGACGGCGAGGACCGCGGTGGCGAAGTCGGCGCCCCGGTCGAGCAGCACACCGGCCATGTCGCCGCGCCCCAGGCCCAGTCCGGCCAGGTGCCGGGCGAGACGGTTGGCGGCGGCGTTGAGCTCGGCGTACGAGAGCGTCCGCTCACCGTCCACCAGAGCGGTCGACTCCGGCACCCGGGCCGCCTGCTCCTCGAACCGCCCGACCAGCGAACCCTCCCCCACACCCAACTCCTTGGCCCCGGACCAGGCGCCGGTCAGCAGCTCCCGCTCCTCGTCCGACAGGACCTCCAGGGCCGAGAGCCGGCGGGCCGGGTCGGCGAGAACCTGGTCGAGCACGCGGCCCAGGACGTCGCCCATCCGGCGGACGGAGTCCGCGTCGAAGAGGTCGGCGGCGTAGAGCACCACGCCCCGCAGCCCCCGCCGGTCCTCGGAGCGGAGCAGGAACTCCAGGTCGAACTTGGCGGAGCCGTTGACCGCGCCGGAGACGGCGGCGGTGACGCCGGGAAGCTCCAGACCGGGGACGGCACCGAGGTCGAGCCCGAGGCAGATCTGGAAGAGCGGGTGCCGGGACAGCGTCCGGGTCGGGTTCAGCGCCTCCAGGACCAGGTCGAACGGCGCCTCCTGGTGCGCGAAGGCATCCAGATCGGCCGCACGCACCCGGGCCAGGAGCTCCCGGAACGTCGGGTCGCCCGAGCTGTCGGTCCGCAGCACCAGCGTGTTCACGAAGAACCCGACCAGGTCCGACAGCGCCTCGTCGTTGCGGCCGGCGACCGGCGAGCCGATCGCCAGATCGGAGCCGGCACCGAGCCGGGACAGGGCCGCGACCAGCGCCGCGTGCACCACCATGAACGGCGTGCACCCCTCCGCCCGCGCCAGGGCGGTGACCGCCTCGAAGGCGTGGGAGCCGAGGTCGAGCGTGACCTCCCCGCCCCGGTGCGAGGCGGCGGCCGGGCGCGGGTGGTCGAGCGTGAGCCCGTGGTCCTCCGGCAGGCCGTCCAAGCGCGAGCGCCAGAAGGCGAGTTCGGTGCCGAGCAGGCTGTCGGGCCGGTCGGCCGGGCCGAGGACCCGCCGCTGCCAGGCCGCGTAGTCCGCGTACCGGACGGCGAGCGGCTCCAGCACGGAGGAGCCTCCGCCCGCCGCGCGGGCCGCGTAGGCGCGCTCCAGGTCCGCGAAGAACACGCCGTTCGACAGGCCGTCGGTGGCCACGTGGTGCACGATCAGGACCAGGACCGCCGACTCGGCGCCGAGCCGGAAGAGCGTGGCCCGGACGGGGATCTCCGACACCAGGTCGAAGATCCGTCCGGCCGCCTCGGCGAGCCCGGCGTCGAGCCCCGCCTCGTCCACGTCCCGCCGCTCCACGGCCAGCCGCGCCCGCTCCGGGTCCAGGACCCGCTGGAACGGCTGCCCGTTCACGTCCTCGAAGACCGTGCGCAGCGGCGCGTGCCGGGCGACGACGTCGTTGAGCGCGCCTTCCAGGGCGTCGGCGTCGAGACCCGGGCCGTCGAAGCGTATGACCGTCGGCACGTTGTACGCGGCGCTCCCGCCGTCCAACTGGGCGAGCAGCCAAAGCCGTTGCTGGGCGTACGAGGCGGGGACGAGCTCGCCGTCGCCCTCCCCCGGCACGAGCGCCGGGAGGAGGCCCGAGCCGGTCGCGTCGCCCGCCTGTTCCGCGAGCCGCTCCGTGATCAGCTCCGCGAGCCCGGCGGCCGTCGGGCGGCCGAACACGTCGCGGATCGTGAGCCGCACGCCCAGCTCGTCGGCGACACGGTTCGTCAGGCGGGCCGCGAGGAGTGAGTGGCCGCCGTGGTGGAAGAAGTCGTCGTCGACGGTGAGGTCGGCGGCGGTTTCCAGGGTCCGTGCGAAGAGCCCGAGGACGGTCGCTTCGAGCTCGGTGCGGGGGGCGCGTCCCCTGCTGGAGAGGGCGGCGGGGGCGGGCAGGGCCCGCTTGTCGATCTTGCCATTCGGGGTCAGCGGCAGCCGCTCCAGGACGGTGACGTGGCTGGGGACCAGGTGCTCAGGCAGCCGGTCGGCCACGTGCCGACGGATGTCCTCGGGCGCGAGGGACACGTCGCCGTCGAGCACGAGGTAGGCGGCTAGGCGTTCTTGATGGACCGTCACGACCGCCTGCGTGATGCGGGGGTGCGTGAGCAGCGCGGCCTCGGTCTCGCCCGGCTCGACCCGGAAGCCCCGGATCTTCACCTGGTCGTCGGCCCGCCCCTCGTACACCAGCCGGCCCTCACGGTCGAAGCGCGCCAGGTCACCGGTGCGGTACAGCCGACCGCCGGAGGCGGCGCCGAACGGGTCGGGTACGAAACGGGTCGCGGTCAGGTCGGGGCGGCCCAGGTAGCCGTGGGCGAGACCGTCGCCGCTCAGGTACAGCTCGCCGGTGACACCGGGCGGGCACAGCCCGAGGTACGGGTCCAGGACATAGGCGCCCTTGTTGACCAGCGGCGTTCCGACCGGGACGACCGTGTCCTCGCCGTCGGGCTCCGCGCCGAACGGGTGGGTCGTGGTGAAGCCCATGGACTCGGCCGGACCATAGCCGTTGACGACCTCGATACCGGGCTTGAGCCCCTGGAGCTTGCGTACGTGCGCCGGGGAAGCGGCCTCGCCGCCGGTGAAGGCGACGGTGACGGTGTCGAAGGCGCCGGGGTGCTCGTCGACGAGGAAGTTGAAGAGGCTGGCGGAGAGCTGGAGCATGGTGACGCCGTGCTTCCGCGACAGCTCCTCGATCAGCACCGGCTCGGGTCGCTGCCCCGGCTGGAGGACCGCGGTCCCGCCGTGCAGCAGCGCGCCCCAGAACTCCAGGCTGAACGCGTCCCAGGAGACGGGCGAGCACTGGAGGAAGACTTCCCCGTCCCCGAACCGCCCGTACGACTGCCCGCTCACCGTCGACACCAGGTTCCGGTGCGAGGAGAGAATCCCCTTCGGCCGGCCGGTGGAGCCGGACGTGAACATCACGCAGGCGACGTCGTCGCCGGTCGGGGCCGTGCCCAGGTTCTCGCCCGAGAGGCCGGCGAGCTCGCCGGAGGCGCGGACGACGGTCCTCCAGGGCCCGTCGATCCGCCCGGCGGCGGCGCGGTCGGCGTCGGTGAGGAGGAGGCCGATCCCCGCGTCGAGGGCGGCGGCGCGCAGCCGCTCGTCGGGGAACTCGGGGTCGAGCAGCGTGTATCCGGCGCCCGTCTTGGTGACGGCGAGGACGGCGATGGCGAAGTCGGCGCCCCGGTCGAGCAGCACACCCGCCATGTCGCCGCGCCCCAGGCCCAGTTCGGCCAGATGCCGGGCGAGACGGTTGGCGGCGGCGTTGAGCTCGGCGTACGAGAGCGTCCGCTCACCGTCCACCAGAGCGGTCCGCTCCGGCACCCGGGCCGCCTGCTCCTCGAACCGACCGACCAGCGAGCCTTCTCCCACGCCCGGCTCCCTGGCCCCGGACCAGGCGCCGGTCAGCAGCTCCCGCTCCTCGTCCGACAGGGCCTCCAGGGCGGAGAGGGGAAGCGCGGGGTCGGTGAGGGCGTGGTGCAGGACCTGGCCGAGGACCGAGGTGATGCGCAGGACGGTCGCCTCGTCGAAGAGGTCGGCGGCGAAGAGGACGGTGGCGCGCAGGCCGTGGGCGTCCTCGGAGCGCAGGAAGAACTCCAGGTCGAACTTGGCGGAGCCGTTGCCGACCTTCTCCATGGGCGCCGGGGCGAGTCCGGGGAGCGCGAGCGGGGCGGCAGCCCCTGCGCCGTCCTCCAGGGTCAGGCAGATTTGGAAGAGGGGGTGCCGGGACAGCGTCCGGGTCGGGTTGAGCGCCTCCAGGACCAGGTCGAACGGCGCCTCCTGGTGCGCGAAGGCGTCCAGATCGGCCGTACGCACCCGGGCGAGCAGCTCGCGGAACGTCGGGTCGCCCGAGCTGTCGGTCCGCAGCACCAGCGTGTTCACGAAGAACCCGACCAGGTCCGACAGCGCCTCGTCGTTACGGCCGGCGACCGGCGAGCCGACCGCCAGATCGGAGCCGGCACCGAGCCGGGACAGGGCCGCGACCAGCGCCGCGTGCACCACCATGAACGGCGTGCACCCCTCCGCCCGAGCGAGTTGCCGCACCCGCTGGAAGAGGTCGGCGCCGAGGTCGAACGTGACCTCGCCGCCCCGGTGCGAGGCGCGGACGGGCCGGGGGCGGTCGAGCGTGAGCCCGTGCCCCTCGGGGAGGCCGGCCAGGCTGTCGCGCCAGAACTCCAGCTCCCGCCCGAGGAGGCTGTCGGGCCCGTCGGCCGGGCCGAGGACCCGGCGCTGCCAGGCCGCGTAGTCCGCGTACCGGACGGCGAGCGGCTCCAGCACGGAGGAGCTTCCGCCCGCCGCGCGGGCCGCGTAGGCGCGCTCCAGGTCCGCGAAGAAGATCCCGTTCGAGACCCCGTCGGTCGCGATGTGGTGCTGGACCAGGGCCAGCACCGTGCTGCCGTCGTCGAGCACGAAGGCCGTGGCGCGGAGCGGGAGTTCGGCGGCGAGGTCGAAGACGTGTCCGGCCGCCTCGGCGAGCCCCGCGTCCAGACCGGCCGCGTCCACGCGCCGCCGCTCGACCGCGAGCCGCGCCCGCTCCGGGTCCAGGACCCGCTGGAACGGCTCGCCGTCCACCGCCTCGAACACGGTCCGCAGCGGCGCGTGCCGGGCGACGACGTCGTTGAGCGCGTCCTCCAGCACGTCCACGTCCGGGCCGGGCCCGTCGAAACGCACGACCGTCGGCACGTTGTACGCGGAGCTCCCGCCGCCCAACTGGCCCAGCAGCCACAGCCGCTTCTGCGCGTACGAGGCGGGGACCAGCTCGCCGTCCCCCTCCCCCGGCACCGGCGCCGGGAGTACGCCCGGACCGGTCGTCCCGTCGCCGCGCTCCGCGAGCAGCTCCGTGATCAGTTCGGCGAGCCCGGCGGCCGTCGGGCGGCCGAACACGTCCCGGATCGTGAGGCGCACGCCGAGGGCGTCCGCCACCCGGTTGGTGAGCCGGGCGGCGAGCAGCGAGTGCCCGCCCAGGGAGAAGAAGCTGTCGTCGATGGTGGGGGTGGTGGCGGTGTCGAGGGTCTGGACGAAGAGGTCGACGACGGTCGCTTCGAGCTCGGTGCGGGGGGCGCGTCCGCCGCTGGAGAGGGCGGCGGGGGCGGGCAGGGCCCGCTTGTCGATCTTCCCGTTCGGGGTCAGCGGCAGCCGGTCGAGGACGATGACGTGGCTGGGGACCAGGTGCTCGGGCAGCCGCTCGGCGGCGTACCGGCGCAGGTCCTCCGGCTCAAGGAGCTCCGACCCCTCAGCCACTAGGTAAGCAGCCAGGCGGTCTTGATGGACCGTCACGACCGCCTGCGTGATGCGGGGGTGCGTGAGCAGCGCGGCCTCGGTCTCGCCCGGCTCGACCCGGAACCCCCGGATCTTCACCTGGTCGTCGGCCCGCCCCTCGTACACCAGCCGGCCCTCGCGGTCGAAGCGCGCCAGGTCACCGGTGCGGTACAACCGGCCGCCGGAGGCGGCGCCGATGGGGTCCGGGATGAAACGGGTCGCGGTCAGGTCGGGGCGGCCCAGGTAGCCGTGGGCCAGGCCGTCGCCGCTCAGGTACAGCTCGCCCGTGACACCGGGCGGGCACAGCCCGAGGTACGGGTCCAGGACGTACGCGCCCTTGTTGACCAGCGGCGTCCCCACCGGGACCACCGCGTCCTCGCCCTCGGCCTCGGGGCCGAAGGGGTGGGTCGTCGTGAAGCCCATGGACTCGGCCGGACCATAGCCGTTGACGACCTCGATGCCCGGCCGCAGCCCCTGGAGCTTCCGCACGTGCGCCGGGGAAGCGGCCTCGCCGCCCGTGAAAGCGACGGTGACCGTGTCGAAGGCACCCGGGTGCTCGTCCACCAGGAAGTTGAAGAGACTCGCCGAGAGCTGGAGCATCGTGACGCCGTGCTTCCGCGACAGCTCCTCGATGAGGACCGGCTCCGGACGCTGCCCCGGCTGGAGAATCGCGGTCCCGCCGTGCAGCAGCGCACCCCAGAACTCCAGGCTGAACGCGTCCCACGACACCGGCGAGCACTGGAGGAACACCTCCCCCTCGCCGAACCGCCCGTACGACTGCCCGCTCACCGTCGACACCAGATTCCGGTGCGAGGACAGGATCCCCTTCGGCCGGCCCGTCGAGCCGGACGTGAACATCACGCAGGCGACGTCGTCGGGGCCGATCGGCACGTCCAGGTCGGCTGCGGCGGTGCCGGGCCCGTCGCGGTGTCCCGCGTGGACGACGGTCCAGGGGCCTTCCGCGCGGGCGGCCAGGTCCGGGGTGGTGACGAGGTGGCCGATGCCCGCGTCGGCGGCGGCCGAGCGGAGCCGCTCGTCGGGGAAGTCGGGGTCGAGCAGGACGTGTCCGGCACCGGTCTTGAGGACGGCGATCAGGGCGGTGGCGAAGGGGACACCGCGCTCCAGGAGCACCCCGGCGAGGGCGCCCCGGCCGAGCCCCCGGTCGCGGAGCGCGTGGGCGAGGCGGTTGGCGGCGGCGTTCAGTTCGGCGTACGTGACCGGGCCGTCCGTGTCGACGAGGGCGGGGCGGTCGGGGTGGAGCCGTACCCGCTCCTCGAAGCGGGCGACGAGCGTGGTCTCCACCGGCGCCCCGACGGGTCCGGACCAGGCGCCGGTGAGCAGGGCGCGCTCGTCGGCGTCGAGGAGGGCGAGCCCGGCCACGGTGACGGTCCCCCGGGTGTCCTCGTCGGTCGCGAGATAGCGGGTGAGGAAGGCGGTGAAGCGGTCCTGGTGGCCCGCGATCAGCTCGGGGTCCACGTCCAGGACCGGGGTGTCGAAGTCGATGCGGAGGCCGTGCGCGGGGCCGAGGTCGAAGACGGCGACGCTGAGGTCGTCGACGGGGCCGTTGCTGATGTTGTGGTTGACGGTGGGGTGCCCGCCGACGGTGAGCTCCGTCTGGAAGCCCATGATGTTGAGGACGGGGGTGGCGAGCCGGCGGCTGCCGTCGATGACACCGGCCTCGCGGCCGAGGTCCTCGTAGCGGGTGCGCTGGTGGCGCAGTCCGTGCTTGACCTCGGCGGACACCGCCCGCACCAGGTCGGCGACGCGGTCCTCGGGGCGGACCCGCAGGCGCAGCGGCACGATGTTCGACATCATGGCGGGGGTGCTGCGGGCGGCGCGGGTGGTGCGGCCGGTGACGGGCAGCGCGATCATCAGTTCCTGGCGGCCGGTGACGCGCTGGACGTACGCGGCGAAGACCGCGACGAGCAGCACGGACCAGGAGACCCGGGCGGTACGGGCGGCGGCGCGGAGCCGGTCGGCGTCGTCGGGGGCGACGGGGACGCTGCGCCGGGCGAAGGGCAGTCCGCCGTGGGCGCCCTGGGCCCGGCCCCGGCCGCGTACGAGTCCGGCGGGCGCGTCGGGGGCGTCGGCGAGGTGGGCGCGCCAGGCGGCCAGGTCGGCGGCGGCCTCCTCGGACTCGCGGTAGGCGGCGTCCTCGGCGAGGAGTTCGGGGAGCGTGCCGAAGGGGTTCTCGCCCCAGGGTTCGCCCGCGACGGCCCGCTCGTACAGCTCGACGAGCCGGGCGAGCGCCATGCCGGCGCCCGCGCCGTCGACGACCACGTGGTGGAAGCCGTAGAAGTAGAAGAAGCGGTCCTCCGCCAGCTTGACGAGGGCGAAGCGGACCGGGGACTCGCCGGTGAGGTCGAAGGGCGTGCTGATCAGGCCGTCGAGCAGTTCCCAGGCGGCGCTCCACGGGTCCTGGGCGCCGCTGAGGTCGGTGTAGGCGAGCGTGCGGGTCCCGGCGTCGGCGTCGAGGAGCTGCCAGACCTGCTCGCCGTCGTCCTCGAAGCCTCGGATGCGCAGGAAGTCGGCCTCGTCGACCAGGCGGCGCCAGGCGGCGCCCATCAGCTCGGGGTCGACCGGGCCCTGGATTTCGCGGCACTCCCCGACGTTGTACGTGATGCCGGTGGGGTCGAGGAGGTGGGCCGTCCAGATGTCCCGCTGGGCGACCGAGAGCGGCAACCGGACGGCGGCCGGTGCGGTGGCGACGGGCTTGTCGAACGGCATGGGGGCTCCTGGTGGTGACCGGGGTCGGTGGCCGGTGCGACGGCCGGGGCGAGCGGGCTGAACGGCGGGGACCGTGCTGCGGTGCAGCGGTGGTGCGGTGCTGCGGCCGGCCGCCGCGTTCGGCGGCCGGGCAGTGGCCATACAACCCGTGTGCGGGCCCGGTGAGCGGCAGTTGATCCGGCGGTACGGCAGCGGATCGGCGGCGCTGCGGCAGTCAGGCGGCAGGGGCGGGGGCAGCGGCGGCGGCAGGCGCGGCGGCAGCGGCGACGGGGGGCTCCGCCGCCGGGGGCAGGGCGGCGCGGACGGCGCACAGGACCCGGAAGCCGGAGCGGCCGTGGTCGGTGCTGGAGCGGATGAAGCCGCCGATGAGCAGGGCGCGGACCATGCGGCCCGCGTCGGTGAGGGGCCTGCCGGTGGTCCTGACGACGTCGTCGAGCCCGAAGTCGGGTGCGGTGGCGGTGTCCTGGGCGGCGCAGAGGGCGGCGAGGAGGTGCCGCTGCTCGGGCGGGAGGGCGGCGAGGGTGCGGGCGACGCGGTCGGTGAGGCCGGTGCCGCCGTGCCCGTCGGCGAGGTGGTCGAGGACGGCGGCGGGGTCGGTCTCGACGATGCCGCGCAGAGTGGGCAGGTCGCAGACGCCGAGCCAGGACGCGGCGGCGGCCATCGCGAGGGGGTGTCCGTCGAGGCGGTGGGCGATCCAGGCGGTGTGGGCCAGGGTCTGCTCGTCGGGGAGGAGTTCGGGGCGCATCCGGCGGAGCCGGCCGAGGAGGAACCGCACGGCGGGCGCGTCGGCGCCCGCGCCGGGGGCGGCGGGGCCGGCCGGGAGGGGGGCCTCCAGGGGGGCGAGGAGGAACAGGCGCTCGCCGGGGACGGACCAGGGGGTGTCGGCGGTCAGGAGGAGGCGCAGGCCCGGGAGTTCGCGGCGGAGCCGGGTGAGGCGGGCGAAGTCGAGGCGGGAGGTGTCGACGCCGTCGAGCACGAGCAGCGCCTCCCGGTCGCCGAGCGCGGCGGCGAGCGCGGCGGGCGGCTGGTCGCCGGGGAGGGCGGGCGAGGCGGAGGCCGGGGCGAAGACGGGAGGGAAGGCGGGGGCGGGGACGGCGCCCCCGGGTCTGTGCCCGTCGTGGGGGCCGTATCCGGGGCCGTGGCCGTACGGGCTGTCTGCGGCACCCGTCCCGTACGCGCCGGTCGCGGCCCCCGTCCCGTACGGCACGGGCCTTCCCGCCCCCTGGAGATAGGCGGCGCAGTCGGCGACGAGGGCGGCGAAGGGGTCCTCGTCCGCGGCGGGCAGGCAGTCGGCGACGGAGCCGGGGGCCGTGTGCCACAGGACGGGGAGGCCGTCGGCGTGCAGCCGGGCGGCGGTCTCCAGGGCGAGGCGGGTCTTGCCGACGCCGCTGAGGCCCACGACGGTGATGAGCCGCTCGGTGCCGGAGCGCAGCTCCTCGGCGAGGATCGCGGCCTCGGCCTCGCGCCCGATCAGCGGGTGCAGCGGGACGGGCGGGGCGCAGTGCTCCGCGAGGAGGTGCCGGCCGCCGCCGTGGTGGTGGCCCCGGGTGACGGAGTCCTCCAGGGCGGTGCGGGCCCGCGGGCCGAGCCGGAGGGCGTCCGCTATCAGCCGGACGGTGTCGGCGCGGGGCCGCAGGGCCTTCCCCTTCTCCAGGTCGCGGATGGCGCGGACGCTGATGGTGGAGAGGTCGGCGAGTTCGCGCTGGGTCAGGCCGATGCGGAGGCGGTGTCCGCGGATGAGGGTGCCCAGAGCGGCGGTGGCCGTGGGCGCACCCTCGGGGGAGTGACCGGTCGTCATGGAGAGCTCCCGCTGGTCAGGTCGGGGCGAGGACCGGAAAGCCGCCTGGTCGGGGCGGCTTCCGGGGGTCTCGCCGGCTGCTGGGAACCATCCTCCGAATCCGCTTATCCGGGAGGCATCCCGCCGCTAACCGGCGTCGGGGGCGGGTCGGGCGCCGGGGCGGTCCGCGTGATAGCGGGGCGGGGTCCGCGATAGCGGCCCGGGGGCCGTGATAGGCGGGGTGGTGCGGTGATAGCGGGGTGATAAGGCTGCGGGCGGTGCGGTGAATCCGCTCGTTCCTAAGTTGGTGGTCAGAAGGAAACGCCAGCCGGAAACACCAACGAGACGGAGAATCCGATGTCGAAGACCACCGCCGCCCGTACCGCCCTCCGCGCCGCCGTCACCTCCGCGCTGATCGTCCTGGTGACGGGCGCCGGCCTCGGGGTCAGCTGGGCCGACGAGCCGGTCCCGGCCACGGGCACCCCGGGCACCGCCGCCACCGCGAACGCCGTTCCCCCCACCTGCGTCCCGGCCGGCACCCCGGTCTCCGCCAACCCGGGCAACCTCCCCACCTGCACGGACAACAACCCCTGGGACTGACGAGTCCCCCGAGTCCCCCGAGTCCCCCGAGTCCCCCGACTCGGCGCGGCCGGCGCGGCCGTCAGCAGGCGCCGAGGAGACGTTCCGCCTCGGTGAGTTCCCGGGCCATCCGACGGTCCCGGAAGACCTCGACGGCCGGAGTGAGCAGTTCCCGCGAGCGCCCCGGCTCCTCCGTCAGGAGCCGTGCGAGGTCCAGGCGTGCGAGTGCGCCCCCGCTAAAATCCATGATCTGCTCCCGCGCCGAGACGGCGCGGTCGAAGAAGTCCCGGGCCCGGTCCGGCCGCCCCATGACCGTGAAGGCGTGGCCGAGGTCCCGCAGCAGGTGCCCTTCCCCGATGGCGTCGCCGGAGTCCCGGCAGAGTTCGAGCACCTCGGTGAAGGTGAGCACCGCGAGGTCGCTCCGGCCCTGTTCGAGGAGGAGCTGGCCGACCCGCCGCAGGGTGCGCGCCCGGCCGCCGGTGTAGCCGATGCCCTCGTAGATGTCGAGCGCCTCGTCGAGCTGCCGCTGGGCGGTGTCGGTCTCGCCCTGCCGCATCCGGATGTGGGCGCTCTGGGTGAGGACGATCGCGCGGCCGACGACGTCGCCCGCGCGGTCGAAGTCGGCGAGGGAACGCCCGTACAGTTCGAGCGCCGTGGTGTCGTCGCCGCCGGTGCGCGCGATGAGCGCCATGTCGCGGCGGCACAGCGCCTCGCCCATCGGTTCGTCGAGGGCCTGGAAGACGTCGAGCGCCGAGGTGAGGGTCTGGCGGGCGGTGTCGTACTGGTTGCGGCTCATGTAGAGCGAGCCGAGGGAGGCGCGGATCGCGGCGGTGCCGCGCAGGTTTCCGGCCTTGCGTACGGCGGCGAGCGCGATGGTGTGGGTCCGCTCCCAGAGGTCGTAGTGGCCGCGCACCTCGAACAGGGTGACCAGCGAGGTGGCCAGGTCCCAGCTGAGGTCGTGCAGTCCCTCTTCGGCGGCGTGCTCGACCATGCCGCACAGCGCGCCCTGTTCGGCGTCGAGCCAGGCGAGCGGGTCGGCGAGGGCCTCGTCGGTGTAGGCGGCGGGGGGTTCCCAGCGGGGCGCGTCGCCGTGCAGGACGGTGAAGTCGCCCCCGTACACCTTCTGGTGGGCCTTCTGGGCGAGGTGCATCCAGCCGCCGGCCATGCGGGCGAAGGCGGCCTTGCGTTCCTCGGGCGGGTGCCGGTCGGCGAGCTGCTCGCGGGCGTAGACGCGGATGATCTCGTGGAAGCGGTAGCGGAAGCCGCCGGTCTCCATGCCCGCGACGTCGAGCATCTGGACGTCGACGAGGGGTTCGAGCAGGTCCGAGGGGAAGGGGCGGCGGTCGTCGAGGAGGGCGCCGGCCAGCCAGCTCGGGAGGGTCGGCGCCTGGGCCATGCTGAGCAGCCGGAGCAGGCTCCGGTCGCCGGGCGCCAGCCCCTCGTAGGTGAGCGAGAGGCTCGCGCGCATGGTCATCTCGCCGTGTGCGAGTTCGTCAAGTCGGTGCCGTTCGTTGGCCAGCCGGTGGACCATGGAGGCGAGGGTCCAGTGCGGGCGGGCGGCGAGCCGGGCGGCGACGATGCGCAGCGCGAGCGGCAGGCGGCCGACGGTGCGGACGAGCGCCTCGGCGGCGACGGCCTCCCCGGCGACGCGTTCCTGGCCGATGATCCGGGCGAGGAGTTCGAGGGCGCGGTCCTCGTCGAGGACGTCGAGTTCGACGCGGTGGGCGCCGGGCAGCGCGGTGAGGCGGGCGCGGCTGGTGACGAGGACGGCGCAGCCGCGGCTGCCGGGGAGCAGCGGGAGGACCTGGCCCTCTCCGGCGGCGTCGTCGAGGACGACGAGGACGCGGCGGGAGGCGAGCCGGGTGCGGTACATCTCGGCGCGCTCGTCGAGCGACTCGGGGATGAGCTGGCCGGGGATGCCGAGGGCGCGCAGGAAGCGGCCGAGGACCTCGACGGGGGTGGCGGGGGCGCCGGTGGTGCCGCGCAGGTCGCAGTAGAGCTGCCCGTCGGGGAAGCCGGTCTCGGCGAGGGCGTGGGCGACGTGGACGGCGAGGGTGGACTTGCCGGTGCCGGGCTTGCCGGTGATGGCGGCGAGCGGGACGGTGCCGCGCCCGTCGCCGCCCGCGAGGGCCTTCGCGAGGGCGTCGAGGCGCTGTCCGTCGGCGACGAAGTCGGCGATGTCGGCGGGGAGCTGGTGCGGGACGGTCTCCTGGCGAACCGTTTCAGCAGCCGGTGCCACGGGCGCCCCGGAGGACGTCGCGGGCTGCTCGGAGGGGCCGGCGGGCGCCTGGCCCTCGGGTCTCCGCCCGGTTCTCTCCCCCGGTCTCTCCGAGGGGCTTCCCGCGCCGCCCGTACGTGCGGTGCCTCCCGTGCTTCCCGGGTGCGCCTGCGCGGGCCCGTTCGGCGGCGGGAGTTCGCCCGCGAGGATGGCGGCTTCGAGGTCGCGCAGCTCGCGGCTCGGTTCGAGGCCGAGTTCCTCGGCGAGATAGCGGCGCGCGGTGCGGAAGGCTTCGAGGGCCTCCGCCTGGCGGCCGGACCAGTACAGGGCCTGGATGAGCTGCCCGTGCAGCTTCTCCCGGAGCGGGTGCTCGTGGGTGAGGCGCTGGAGCTCGCCGACGAGCCGGTCGTGGCGGCCGAGTTCGAGCTCGATGCGGATGCGCAGCTCGACGGCGGCCAGGCGCTCCTCGTTGAGCTGGCGGGCCTTGTTGGCGAGCGGGCCGCTGTCGAGCCCGGTGAGGCAGTCGCCCTGCCAGAGGGTGACGGCGGACCGGAGCAGGCCGACGGCACGCTCGGCGTCCCCGCCCTCACGGCCCTCGCGCAGCGCGCGGGCGCGCTGGACCAGGCTGGTGAAGAGCGCGGCGTCGACGTTCCCCTCGCCGGTGTGCAGCACATAGCCGGGGGGCCGGGTCACCAGGGTGACCTCGCCCTGGGCCCCGGCGAGCAGCTTGCGCAGCCGGGACACGCAGATCTGCACCTGGGTGCGGGCGGTCTCCGGGGGGTTGTCCTCCCAGATGAGGTCCACGAGCTGGCTCGTGCTGACCACCCGGTTGCTCTCCAGGAGCAGCGCGGCCAGGATCACCTCCTGCCGGCCCGGCGGAACGCGCAACGGTCCCGCGGCCCCCTGGACCTGGAGCGGTCCGAGCACCCGGAAGGTCAGGTGCAGCCCGCCCTCGACGTCGTCTTCCGTTAACCCGCCGGCGGCAGCAGCCACTGATCCCCCCACCCCACCCACCAAGCAACGAAGAGTCGACACGCCGGGACCAGACCGGGCCACGCCGGGATGTCAGGCTCAAGTGAGGACAGTCTCCACATCTCTTCGCGTCGTGTCCATGCCGTGAAGATCCCGGTCGGGATCCCTGTGGACATCCTGTCGGGATCCTTGGACATCCCTGGGCATCCCCGCCGTCATCCCCGTCGGCGTCCCTGTCGGGGATAGGGCGGCGATAACGCGGAGTTGGGGAGGGCCCGCAGAATCCTGGAGCGAGATGCGAAGGGGGTTGGCACCGTTGAACAGCCATGACGACACGGGGACCGTGTGGGCCGACGGGACGGGCGCGGTGGATCTGGTGACCGCGGCGGGGATCGACCATGTGCGCCTGGTCTACGACTACCTGGACGCGGGCGACCTGGACGGCTGCGCGTCCCTGCTGGACGACGCCGTGGTGTTCGAGCTGCCGGGACTGCCGCCGGCCCGGGGCCGCAGCGCGGCGGTGCGGGCGCACGTGGGGCACGTGCGGGCGACGGCCCGGCACGAGGTGGAGCGGCTGGTGGCGCGCGACCGCACGGTGATCGCGACGGGCCGCCGGGTGCCTGCGCCGGCCGCCGCCGGGCCGGGCGGGGCGGACCACCGGTTCGTCGACGTGTTCACGATCGCGCCGGACGGGATGGTCCGCGCCTGCGTGCGCTACTACCACGCGGTTCCCTGACCGCCCGGGCGGGCGCGGCGGGGGCGGCGGGCACGGCGGAGGGGGCGGCGGGCGCGGTGCGCGGGGGCCCGGCCGGAACCCGGGATTTCCCTTCCGGTTGACGACCGTTCACATGCGACGAGCGGTCAGTACAGGCAAATTCAGGGCTCGATGGCAACGTTTCGATCACTCCGGATACCGATCTACGTACCAATCCGATCACCCTGGTTCCTAAACGATCAAGGACGCCTCTATAGTGCGGACGTTCCCGCACCTCCCCCGCCTGCCTCCGAGAGTCCGGTTGATGACGGCGTCACCCACCCCGTTCCGCCCTGCCCTGATCGCCTCGCTGCTGACCGCGGCAGCGGGCGGCGCGCTCACCGTCGCCGCGGTCACCGCGGCACCGGCCGACGTGCGTTCCCCCATCGCCTGGTTCGCCGCCTGCGGCGTCCTGCTGCTCTCCGCCGCCGCGTGTGCCGTCACCTGGTACGCGCGCGCCCTGCGGATCCAGACCAAGCGCGCCGAACGGCTGGCCGCCCAGGTCTCCTCCCAGGACGCCTACGCCTCCCACCGCCAGGCCGCCGCCGAGCGCGAGGCCGAGGCGCTGAAGGAGCGTCACGAAGCCGGCGCCGCGGCCGAGGCCGCCGCGCACACCGCCCGCGCCGAGGCCCTCGTGGCCCGGCACCGCGCCGAGGCCGAGGAGCTCGCGCGGGGCCACCGCGCCGAGGCCGAGCGGCTCGCCGCCGAGCACGCCGCCGGTGCGGCGCGCCTGGCCGAGCGGGTCCGGCGCGCCGAGTCGGCCCGCTCCGCCGCCCTGGCCGCCGCCGCCAACGCGGCCGGCCGGATGCAGGCCCTGGCCACGAGCATGATGGCCGACCTGCGCGAGATGGAGCACCGGCACGCCGACGAGGACGTCCTCGCCGACCTGCTGCACCTCGACCACCGCACCGCCCAGGCGGGCCGGCTCGCCGACTCGGTCGCCGTCCTCACCGGCGCCCGCTCCGGCCGCCGCTGGGCCCGCCCGATCGTCATGGAGTCGATCCTGCGCGGCGCCATGGGCCGCATCGCCGGCTACCAGCGGGTCAGGCTGCACTCCAAGAGCGGGGCCGCCGTCGCCGGGCACGCCGCCGAGGGCGTCATGCACGCGCTCGCCGAGATCCTCGACAACGCCGCCAACTTCTCGCCGCCCAGCGCCGAGGTCCACGTGTACGTGGAGGAGGTCCCCGCCGGTGTCGTGATCACCGTCGAGGACAGCGGCCTGACCATGGGCGACGTCCAGCTCCGGCGCGCCGAGGCCGCCGTGGACGCCACCTCGCGGGACCTCGCCGGGCTCTCCGGCACCCGGCTCGGCCTGCACGTCGTCGGCCGGCTGGCCCGCAAGCACAACCTGTCGGTCTCCTTCCGGCCCTCCGCGCGCGGCGGCACCGGCGTCGTCCTGATGCTGCCCCAGGAGATCATCAGCCAGGGCCCCGAGGCCCCCGTCGCCCCCGCCCGGATGCCCGGCGTCCCGGCCCCGCGCACCGGCGGCACCACCGGCGCCAAGGCCGCGGCGGCCACCGTGAGCGCGCCCGCCGCCGAGCCCGAGGCCGACCACGCCTCCCCGGCCGACGGCGCCGCCGGCCCGGACGGCCCCGAGGGGCCCGACGGCCTCGTCCTGCCCCGGCGCAGCCGCGGCAAGACCCTCGCCGCGCACCAGGAGGCGACCCGCCCCGCCCGGCCCGCGCCCCGCGCCGCCGACGCGGCCACCGCCTCGACCCGCTTCGGCGGCTTCCACCGGGCCGTGCGCGGCGCGGAGGCCCCCCGCGACGAGGCCGCGGCCCCCGAGGGCGCCGCCCCCGCACCCGTAACCGACGGCTCCGCGCCCGACGAGGCGGTCGCCCCCGCCGCGCCGCCGTCCTCGAACCACCCCCTTCCGGAAGGCGATCCGCGATGACCGGCACCACCACCGACGAGAAGCTGAGCTGGCTCCTGGAGGGGCTCCTCGAACGGACCCCGGGCACCCGGCACGCCCTCGTGCTCTCCCGCGACGGCCTCAAGCTCTGCCGCACCACCGGGCTCACCGTCGACCAGGCCGACCAGCTCGCCGCGATCTCCGCGGGCATCCAGAGCCTGTCCCACGGCGCCTCCGTCGAGTTCGGCGACGGCACCGGCGGGGTGCGCTCCGCGATGGCCGAGTTCTACGGCGGCATCCTCTTCATCGTCGAGGCCGGCGAGGGCGCCCACCTCGCGCTCGTCGCCGACGAGGAGGCCGACGCCGGGCTCGTCGGGCACAACATGACCGAACTCGTCGAGCAGCTCGGCGAGCACCTCGTCGCGAGGCCCCGGGGATGAGCCGCGTCAGGCCGGGTCGGGACGACTCCCCCGACCGGCTCTACACCCTCACCGGCGGACGCAGCAGCTCCGGGTCCACCGCCTTCGACGTGGTCACCCTCATCGTCGCCGAGTGCGACCCGGTGCCCGGCATGCAGTCGGAGCACGCGGCGATCCTGCGCCTGTGCCGCTTCCCCACCGCCGTCGTGGAGGTCGCGGCCGGGCTCGGGCTGCCCGTGTCGATCACCCGGATCCTGCTGGCGGACCTGCACGACACCGGCCGGATCAGCGCGCGGCACCCCCGCACCTCCACGTACCGCCTTCCCGATCACGACATCCTGGAGCAGGTGCTCGTTGGACTCCGTAACCTCTGAACCGCAGTCGGCCGCTCCCGCCCGCCAGGCCCTCGACAGCACCGCCGACAACGGCCTGAAGATCGTCGTCGTCGGCGGCTTCGGGGTCGGCAAGACCACCCTGGTCCGCTCGGTCAGCGAGATCCGTCCGCTGAACACCGAGGAGACGATGTCGCAGGCGGGCGAGGAGATCGACGACACCGACGGGGTGGCGGCGAAGACCGCCACCACGGTGGCCTTCGACTTCGGCCGGATCAGCCTCGACACGCGCAACGTGCTCTACCTGTTCGGCGCCCCTGGCCAGGAGCGGTTCTGGTTCCTGTGGGACCGGCTGTTCTCCGGGACGCTCGGCGCGGTCGTCCTCGTCGACACCCGGCGGATCGCCGACTCCTGGTACGCGGTGGACCGGCTGGAGCACCACGGCACGCCGTTCGTCGTGGCCTGCAACGACTTCGGCGGCACCCCGCACTCCCCCGCCGACATCCGGGCCGCCCTGGACCTGGCCGACGACGTGCCGCTGGTCTTCTGCGACGCCCGCTCGCGCGAGTCGAGCAAGCAGGTCCTGATCGCCCTCGTCGAGCACCTGAAGGCGATCACCGAGCCCAGCGGGCGCCCGAACGCCGCGCACCCGCAGCCCCACCCCGAACCGATACCGGAGCCAGCCCCGTGACCCCCACCGAGCCCGCGCCCGTCCCGCTGAGCGGACCGCGGTTCCACACCGACCCGACCGAGCTGTACCGCCGGATCCGCCGCGAGCACGGCGCGGTCGCCCCGGTCCTGCTCGACGGCGACGTGCCCGCCTGGCTGGTGCTCGGCTACCGCGAACTCCACCAGGTCACCAGCGACCCGGCGCTGTTCTCCCGCGACTCCGACCTGTGGAACCAGTGGGACGCGATCCCCGCCGACTGGCCGCTGCTGCCGATGATCGGGCGCAAGCAGCCGTCGATCCTCTACACCGTCGGCGAGCGGCACCGCGAGCGGGCCGGGGTCATCTCGGCCGCCCTGGAGGCCGTGGACCCCTTCGAACTGAAGCGGCGGGCCGAGCACTTCGCCGACGAGCTCATCGACGGGCTCTGCGGCAAGGGCGCCTGCGACATCATCGCCGAGTACGCGACGCTGCTGCCGGTCCGCGTCCTCGCCAGCATCTACGGCTTCGCCGACGAGCAGGGCCCCGGGCTCGTCACCGCCATGAACGACATGATCAACGGGCGGGAGAACGCGCTGGCCGGGCAGCAGCACCTGGCCGAGTCGATGGGCGCGCTGCTGGCGGCCAAGCTGGCCGAGCCCGACGACGACGTGGCCTCCCGGATGCTCGGCAACACCCTCGGCTTCACCGTCGAGGAGGTCGCCCAGGACCTCATGGTGATGCTCGCCGCGGGCCACCAGCCGACCGCCGACTGGATCGGCAACTCGCTGCGCCTGATGCTCACCGACGACCGCTTCGCCGCCTCGCTCTCCGGCGGCCGGCACAGCGTCGGCGAGGCCATGAACGAGGTGCTGTGGGAGGACACCCCGACCCAGAACGTGGCCGGGCGCTGGGCCTCCCGCGACACCCACCTCGGCGGCCGCATGATCGGCCGGGGCGACCTGGTGCTCCTCGGGCTCGCCGCCGCCAACGCCGACCCGCACGTACGGGCCGACGCCGGGTCCGCCCTCACCGGCGGCAACAACGCCCACCTCTCCTTCGGCCACGGCGAGCACCGCTGCCCCTTCCCCGCGCAGGAGGTCGCCGAGACCATCGCGCGGACCGGCATCGAGGTGCTCCTCGACCGGCTCCCGGACGTGGACCTGGCGGTGGCCGAGGACAGTCTCACCCGCCGTCCCTCCCCGTGGCTGCGGGGACTGACCGCGCTCCCCGTCACGTACACCCCGACCCCCGCCCTTGGAGGCCACGCATGAGCTGCCCCTTCGACCACACCGCCGGTTCGGGTGCCGAGCCGATCGTCCTCGACCCCTTCGTGGGCGACCTCGACGGCGAGGGCGCCCGGCTGCGCGCCGCCGGGCCGCTGGCCCGGGTCGTGCTGCCCGGCGGCGTCCCCGTCTACGCGGTGACCCGGCACGCCGAGGCCCGCGCGCTGCTCACCGACGCGCGCCTGGTCAAGGACATCGGCGTCTGGGGCGCCTGGCAGCGGGGCGAGATCCCGCTGGACTGGCCGCTGATCGGCCTGGCCAACCCCGGCAAGTCGATGCTGACCGTGGACGGCGAGGAGCACCGGCGGCTGCGCACCCTGGTCGCGCAGGCGCTCACCGCCCGCCGGGTGGAGCGGCTGCGGGCCGGGATCGAGACCCTGACGACGGGCCTGCTCGACCGGCTCGCGGAGCTGCCGGAGGGTGAGCCGGTCGACCTGAAGGCCGCGTTCGCCTACCCGCTGCCGATGAACGTGATCAGTGAGCTCATGGGCGTGGATCCGGCGGACCACCCGCGGATGAAGGCGCTGTTCGACAAGTTCTTCTCGACGCAGACGCCGCCGGAGGAGGTCCCGCAGATGATGGCGGACCTCGGCGCGCTGTTCGCCGGGATCGTGGCGGCGAAGAAGGAGACGCCGGGCGACGACCTGACGAGCGCGCTGATCGAGGCGTCCGAGGACGGCGACCGGCTGACCACCGAGGAGATCACCAACACCCTCCAGCTGATGGTGGCGGCCGGTCACGAGACGACGATCAGCCTGATCGTGAACGCCGTGGTGGCGCTGGAGACCCACCCCGAGCAGCGGGAGCTCGTCCTCAAGGGCGAGGTGCCGTGGGAGAACGTGATCGAGGAGACGCTGCGCTGGTCGACGCCGACCTCGCACGTGCTGATCCGGTTCGCCGCCGAGGACATCGAGGTCGGCGGGCAGACGCTGCCGCAGGGCGAGGGGCTCGTGGTGTCGTTCGGCGCGATCGGCCGCGACGAGGCCCAGCACGGCGAGAACGCGGGCGCGTTCGACGTGACCCGCACGCCGAACCGGCACATCTCGTTCGGGCACGGCCCGCACGTCTGCCCGGGGGCGGCGCTGTCGCGCCTGGAGGCCGGGGTGGCGCTGCCGGCGCTGTACGCGCGCTTCCCGGGGCTGCGCCTCGCGGTGCCGGCGACGGAGCTGCGCAACAAGCCGGTCGTGACCCAGAACGACCTGTACGACCTGCCGGTCCACCTGGCCTGACGGTCCGGTACGGACACGGCGTCCGGACACGGCGTCCGGACACGGCGGTACGAAGACGGCCCGCGCCCCGGGGAGGGGGCGCGGGCCGTCCGCGTGTGGGTGCTTCGACTCCGGCTCAGCCGGCGGCGAGCAGGTTCAGCGTGTCGATCACGCGGTTGGAGAAGCCCCACTCGTTGTCGTACCAGGCGACGACCTTGACGTGCCGTCCGTCGACGCGGGTGAGGGCCGAGTCGAAGATCGAGGAGGCGGGGTTGCCGGTGATGTCGGAGGAGACCAGCGGGTCGTCCGAGTACTCCAGGACGCCGGCCAGCGGGCCCTCGGCGGCGGTGCGGTAGGCCGCCAGGACGTCCTCGCGGGTCACCTCGCGGGCGACGGTCGTGTTGAGCTCGACGATCGAGCCGACCGGGACCGGGACGCGGATCGAGTCGCCGGACAGCTTGCCGTCCAGGTTCGGCAGCACCAGGCCGATCGCCTTGGCGGCGCCGGTCGTGGTGGGCACGATGTTGACGCCGGCGGCGCGGGCGCGGCGGGCGTCGCGGTGCGGCCCGTCCTGGAGGTTCTGCTCCTGGGTGTAGGCGTGCACGGTCGTCATGAAGCCGTGCTCGATGCCCGCGAGTTCGTCGAGGACTGCGGCGAGCGGGGCCAGCGCGTTGGTGGTGCAGGAGGCGTTGGAGACGATCGTGTGCACGTCCGGGTCGTAGGCGTCGTTGTTGACGCCGAAGGCCAGGGTGACGTCGGCGCCGTCCGAGGGGGCGCTGACGAGGACCTTGCGGGCGCCCGCGTCGAGGTGGGCGCGGGCCGCCTTGGCCGAGGTGAAGCGGCCGGTGGCCTCCAGGACGATGTCCACGCCGAGTTCGGCCCACGGCAGGTCGGCGGGCTCGCGCTCGGCGAGCACCTTGATCCGGCGGCCGTCCACGACGAGGACGTCGCCGTCGACGCTCACCGGGCGGCCGAGGCGGCCGGCCGTGCTGTCGAAGGCGAGCAGCCGGGCGAGCGTGGCGGGCTCGGTGAGGTCGTTGACCGCGACGACCTCCAGGGCGCTGTCGCGCTCCAGCAGGGCACGCAGCACGTTGCGTCCGATGCGGCCGAATCCGTTGATGGCGATGCGAGTCATGAGTGGTGTCCCTTCCCTCTTGCCTCCAGGCTCGCGCGCTGGAGGCGTCCATGACAGTGGCGGGATCGCCATGGTTCGCAAGGATCTCGCCAGGCCCGGTCACGGGCGGCGGAGACGGCTCACTCCCCCCGGGTGAAGGTCCGCCGGTACTCGGCCGGGGAGGTGCCGAGGATCTGCTGGAAGTGCAGCCGGAGGTTGGCGCCGGTGCCGAGGCCGACGTCGGCGGCGATCTGCTCGACACCCCGCTGGGAGCGTTCCAGGAGCTCGCGGGCCAGGTCCACGCGGGCCCGCATCACCCACTGCATCGGGGTGTAGCCGGTCTCCTCGACGAAGCGCCGGGAGAAGGTGCGCGGCGAGACCCCGGCCTGCCGGGCCAGGTCGTCCAGGGTGAGGTGCTCGCCGAGCCGGCGCAGGGCCCACTCGCGGGTGGTGGCGAAGCGCTCGCCCAGCGGTTCGGGGACGCTGCGGGGGACGTACTGGGCCTGGCCGCCGCTGCGGTAGGGCGCGGCGACCAGCCGCCGGGCCGCGTGGTTGGAGGCGGCGACGCCGAGGTCGCCGCGCAGGATGTGCAGGCACAGGTCGATGCCGGAGGCGGCGCCGGCCGAGGTGAGCAGGGTGCCCTCGTCGACGAAGAGGACGTTCTCGTCGACGAGGACGAGCGGGTGGCGTTCCTTGAGGGCCCGCGCGTAGTGCCAGTGCGTGGTGGCCCGGCGCCCGTCGAGCAGCCCGGTGGCGGCGAGCGCGAAGGCGCCGGTCGAGATGGCGGCGAGCCGCGCGCCCCGCTCGTGGGCGGCGACCAGCGCCGCGACGACGGCGGGCGGCGGGTCGTCGCGGTCGGGGAAGCGGTAGCCGGGGACGAAGACGATGTCGGCCCAGGCGAGCGCGTCGAGCCCGTGGGCGACGTGGTAGGCGAGCCCGTCGCCCCCGGTCACGAGCCCCGGCGCGGCCCCGCAGACCCGCACCTCGTACGGCATGCTCGCCCGGGTCGTGAACACCTGCGCGGGGATGCCGACATCGAGCGGCTTCGCCCCGTCGAGCACGAGGACGGCGACACGGTACAGACGCGAGGAGACCACGCCCCGGAGCCTACGCGGACCGGCCCGACGCGGTGGTCAGCGCACCCGCCCCCGTGCCTTCAGCTGCGTCGCCGGACCTCGGGCGCATCGAGGCGGGTGCCGTCGTAGCCCTTGACCTCGCCGAAGCGGTCGGTCTTCATCCAGTCCTCGCGGGCCTCGCGGATCTCCTCGTCGGTGCGGCCGACGAAGTTCCACCACATCACGATCTCCTCCTCGAACGGCTCGCCGCCCAAGAGCATCAGCCCCGCGTCGGAGGCGGCCCGCAGCGGGAGTTCGCTGCGGCCGCAGCCGAGGTAGAGCATCGAGCCGGGGAGGACGGGGACGCCGTCGACGTGGGCCTCGCCGGACATGGCGAGGACCGCGTACTCGAAGTCCGGCTCCAGCGGCAGGCGGACCTCGGCGCCGGCGGTCAGGGTGAGGTCGGCGCCGGTGATCGGGGTGTACGCGGTGCCCGGGGAGACCGCCCCGGCGAGCTCGCCCAGGATCACCGTGGCGGTCAGGCCCGGGGCGGTGACGTGCGGGAGTTCGGCGTGGTGCTGGAAGTGCGGCTCGACGTGGCGGTGGGCGTCGGGGAGGGCGACCCAGAGCTGCGCGCCGTGCAGGTGGCGGGCGTGCGGGCGGGGGCTCTCCTCGGAGTGGGAGATCGCCCGGCCGGAGGTCATCAGGCCCAGCTCGCGCGGGCCGATGGCCTGGAGGCTGCCGGTGGAGTCGCGGTGCAGCACCTCGCCCTCGTGGAGCCAGCTGACGGTCTGGAGGCCCATGTGCGGATGGGGCGGGACCTGCATCCCGGGTTCGTCGGCGATGTCGTCGGGGCCGTAGTGGTCGACGAAGGCCCAGGCGCCGACCATGCGGCGGCCGAGGTTGGGGAGCAGGCGGCGCACCTCGGTCGATTCGCCGAGCTGGACGTGGCGGGGGCTGAGGAGTTCCCGTACCGGTTCGGCGACGACGAAGCCGCGTCCGCCGCAGACCTGGACGGCGGCCTGGCGATCAAGATTGCTCATGGCGTTCAACCTATTCCTGTCGGGGGTCCGGAGGTCCCCGGTAGGGCACGGACCCGCGCCGCGAATATCCGTGGAATGTTCAACCACAGGGCGGTGTTGGACGGGCATCAGCATTTCCGCCCACGGGAGAGAGAGCCAGAGCAGTGAGCGAGGAGACGTACTTCGAGTTCGGGACCGCCGGCGAGCGGTGGGACCGTGCCCAGCTGTTCTTCGAGGCGAAGGAGTACCTGACGGCCGTCCGCATCCTGCGCGGTCTGGTCGCCGAGCACCCGGACCAGACGGCCCAGCGGCTGCTCCTCGCCCGCGCCTACTACCACTCCGCCCAGCTGTCCCGCGCCGAGGAGGAGCTGCGGGCGGTCCTGGAGCGCGACCCGGTCGAGCACTACGCCCGGCTGATGCTGGGCCGCACCCTGGAGCGGCAGGGCAAGGTGGCGGAGGCCACCCCGCACCTGCGGCTGGCCGCCGCGATGGCGGGTGAGCTGCCGGAGTGACCCGGGGCCCGGCGGGCGCCGGGCTCACGGCCGGAAGCGGAGGTCGGCGGCGCCCCCCAGCAGGGGGGCGTCGTTGGCCTCCGTCCATTCCCGGTGGTTGACGAGGTCCTGGAGGCAGGTGTCGTTCGCCGTGGCGATGGTGGTGCCCGGCTGCACCGCCGAGGGGTAGCCCCGGGTGAGCGCCGTGTTGCCGTGCACGGTGCGGCGCACGGCGGCCAGCGCCACCTCCACCCGGGGCGCGTCGGGGAAGGTCGCCTGGAGGACGAAGACGCCGCCGCCCTTGGCGAAGCGCGGCCGGGCGAGCGGGACGCGGTGCTCGTCGTAGCCGCAGCCGTTGCCGCTGATCTCGCTGGCCGCGTCGGCGCGGACGGCCACCTCGGTGACGCCGAAGACCTCCCGCAGGATCGCCGTCCACATGTCCGGGACGCCGCCCATGTTCCCCTCGGTGTCGGCGTAGTGGACGATCCCGCCGCCCGGCCGGTCGGAGGTGAGGTTGCCGGTGACCCGGGTGCCGGTGAGGATCAGGTCGGCGTTGCGGGCGGAGATCCCGCCGCCGCCCGGCCTGGCCCGGCGCGGCTCGCCGGGCCGGGGCGGCGCTTCGAGGCCCCGGGAGACGTTGTCCTTGATCAGGCAGCGCTCGAAGGCGCCGGCCGAGCCCATGGTGATCCGGACGCCGCCGCCCATGCTGCCCGCCCGGTTGCCGCTGACCTCGGTGGACAGCAGCCGGACCGGGGAGAGCACCGAGGCGTAGAGCCCGCCGCCGTCGTCGGCCGCCGTGTTCCCCGTGACGCGGCACTCGCGCAGGGTCACGGCCTTGCGCCGGGCGTCCGTGATCTCCTGCTCGTGCCACGCCGACCAGCGGTCCAGCCGCAGCGCGGAGGCGGCGATCGCGTAGAAGGCGAGCTGTACGGCCTCGTCGAGCCGGCCGCTGATCAGGTCGGCGAGGATGCGCGGGGTCTTGGCGATGACGGGGTTCGGTTCGAAGGGGTTCAGGAGCCAGCGGAGGTAGCGGTAGAGCTCGCCGGGGGTGAGGCCGACGATGGTGCCGGGGCTGAGCACGGCGGTGCGGGCGGCGGTGGCCCGGTCGGCGAGGAACTTGATGAGGTCGAGCTCGCTGAGGTCGCGGGTGAGACGGCCCGGGACGGACACCTCGCAGCCGACGCCGCCGCCGTCGAGCCTGCCCCGGCGGCCGGAGGCGTTGCGGTCGATCCAGCAGCCCTCCAGGGTGGGCCAGCCGTAGCCGACGACGGCGAGTCCGCCGCCGCGTCCCTCGGCCGTGTTGCCCCGGATCAGGCAGTGCCGCAGGGTGGGGCTCGCCCAGACGGCGGCGACCCCGCCGCCGAAGGACTGCCCGGCCAGCCACATGGCGACGGTGCCGGGCGGCACCAGCGCGTCGAAGCGCCGGGACGCCTCGGCGAGCAGCTTGGCCCGGTCGATCCGGGGCAGCGGGGGGATCCCGCCGACCAGCCTCAGCATCCCGTTGACCAGGTCGACCGTGTGGTTGACGGCGCCGACCGCCCCGGCGGGCAGGATGTCGCCGAGCAGGTCGAGCACGGCCGCGCGCAGCGCCGTCCGGTCGCTCTCCGGCCACGCCCGGAAGGGCGCCGTCTCGGTGCGGTTGCCGCTGATGGCGCAGCGCTCGACGAGGACGTCGTCGGCGTCGATGACGGCGATCCCGCCGCCCGCGCCGAGCCCCGGGTCACCGGGGGTGTGCGTGGCGTGGCCGCCGGTGATCCGCAGCCCGCGCACGGTGACCGGGCCGAAGCCGCGCCGCCCGGCGGGCGTGGGCGGCCCGATCCGCAGCACCCGGTGCCGGTCGCCGCCGTGCAGGGCGGGCAGCACGCGCGGGTCGAAGCCGGGGGCGGCGGGGTCGGCATCGGGGTGCTTGAGGAGGTGGGCGCTGGTGAGGGTGACGGGCCGGTCGAGGACGAGTTCGGCCTCGCGGTAGACGGCGGTGTCGAGGATGACGACGGTGTCGCCGGGGGCGGCGGCGCGCAGCGCGTCGGCGACGGTCCCGGCCGGCTTCGCCTCGCTGTCGAAGCGGCCGGACCGGACGCCCTTGGTGGCGTGCACATAGCGGGTGGTGGGCATGGCGGGGCCGGGCCTACAGCTGCTGTCCGGTCTTGGGGTCGTACGTGACCTCCACGGCGACGACCTGGTCGGTGGGCAGGACCTCGATCCACTGGTCGAAGACCTGGTAGGGCTCGGCGGGCCGGAAGCCGCCCGCGAGCGGGTCGAAGCCGGTCTCGAAGACCTGCTCGCCCGCGAGGGTGCGGGCGACGCTGGTGTTGGCCTCGGCGAGCTCGGCGGCGAGGAGGTCGAGCACCTCGCCGATGGTCTTGCCCCGGTACGCGTCGGGGTCGCCGTCCTGCCAGGCGTAGGGGCGCCCGAGCGCCGCCTCGCCCTCGACACCCGCCTTGGCGAGCCAGCCGAGCGCCTCCGGCTCGTGGCCGGGGCGGATGGGCAGGACGGCCTTGACCCAGGCGGAGTTGAGGAACTCGTTGCGCCGCTCGTCGCCGTCGGTCTGGACGAGCCAGCCGAGCGAGCTGCCCATGGGCGCGGGCTGCGAGTCGGCGGTGATCAGGTAGTCGACCCGCCACTCCTGCTCGGGTGTGGGGCCCTTGGCGTCCGGGGCGTTGTGGGAGCTGGTGCGGGAGTAGGCGGTGGGGACGGTCTCCCCGGCGAGCGGGTCGCCGTCGGCGCCCTCCCAGCGGGCGGGCGGCACGGGGTAGCGGCCGAGGGAGTCGGGCCCGGCGGGGGCGGCGGTGTCGCCGGGGCGCCAGAACTCGGGCGAGACGAAGTAGAGCATCTCGTCGACGTCGAAGATCTGCCGGATGAGCTCGGCCTCCAGGTGCGCGTCCCTCGGGTCGAACAGGCGGAGCTGTGCGAGGAGATGGGCGAAGACGGAGTGCCGTTCCTCCTTGCGCAGGTCCTCGGCGGGGCGCGGCCGGACCTTGCTGAGCAGGCCGGTCCGGTCCCGTACGGCGGCGGCGTACGCCTTGCGCTGGAGGGCGGCGACGTCCTTCTCGTACTGGGCGAGCGCCGCCTCGTAGGCGACCTGGGCCGGGTTCACCGGCGGCGGCTCCCAGCGCAGCTGGAGGGTGAAGGTGATGCTGGCGGTGCCGCCGAAGTGCACGTGGTCCGCGCGGACCTGGAAGCGGCCGGTGTCGGGGCGCTGGATGACGTACTGGACGAGGAACTTGGCGTCGGTGCCGTGCCCGTTCTTCGCGGAGACGAACTGCACGTAGTCCGGGTTGGTGCTGAGGGTGTAGCCGGGGGCGGGCGGGATGGCGCCGTAGTCGAAGTCGGCGACGATGTACTCGTCCTCCTCGCCGCGCCACAGGCGGTCGAAGCCGTCCTGGCGGCTCCAGTCGGCGTCCTGGTGCGGGGCGTTGGTGCTGTCCGGGTGCTCCTGGATGGGGAAGGTGCCGGTGAAGGTGGTGAGGAGGGGGGCGAGCGGCTCGGGCGGCTCGGGCTTGCGCAGCGAGGTGAGGTCGGGGGCGGGGACGACGTCGACGAACTCGCCGAGGCCGAGCACCCGGCCCGGCGCGTTCACGAAGACCTGCCAGCTCATGCGGGTGCCGATGTGCTGCACCTGGACGCCCACCTTGCGCATCTTGCGGCGCAGTTCGTAGTTGGCGAGCCGGTCGGTGGTGTTCTGCACCACGTAGCGGCGGCTGGACGTGTCGGTGGTCTCCGTCACCGTCTTGAAGGTGGTGGTGAAGTTGCGCCGGATCTCGCTGCTGACCTTGGAGCTCTGGGTCCGGGTGTGCTTGTGGGTGAGCTCGGAGGACTTCTGGGTGGTCGCCTTGCTGGCGTAGCTGGCGCTGGCGTCGGCGTGGTAGACCCCGGCGAAGGAGCCGCCGGCGGAGACGGTCGCGCCGAGGGAGGTGTCGTTGGCGTTGGACTCCTTGACGGCGTCGGCCACGTCGCTCTGGTCGGTGAGGCTCTCCTCGGACTTGCGGGTGGTCTCCTCCGACTGGCTCGCGGTCCGCTCGACGAGGGTGCGGCGGGTGGTGGTCTCGACGAGCTCGACCATGCCGCCGGGGCTGAGCCACAGGTGCCCGGCGGGCGCGCCGAGGAAGGTGTCGAACTCGAAGAAGTACTGCCGGAAGAGGTTGACGAGGCCGACCGGCGAGAGGATGCCCTCGGTCGGCGGGTCCTGGCCGACGAGGGCGGCGAGCGCGGCCAGCTCGGGGCCCTCCAGGGCGCGGGCGGCGGGCCCGGCGAAGGCCGCGGGCCCGGGACGCGGGCCGCGCCGCGCGGTGAGCCGCCCGGCGCCGGAGTAGCCGAGCCAGCCGGGCAGCGGCTGGTAGACACCGAAGAGCTCGCTGGCGTACGGGAGGGTGCCCGCGAACTCCATGACGGGCCGCCCGACCCGCACCGGCCCCGGCACGGGCGCGGTCAGCACCCGGACCGGTCCGGCGGGGCCGCCCGCGGTGGTGGCGAAGGGGGTCACGGTCCACGGCTGGCCGGTGCTCCGGGTGACGAGCAGCAGGTCCCGGTCGGACTCGGTGGGCGGGGCGACGAAGGAGAGCACCAGGGGGCCGGTGGCCGGCACCGTGCGGCCCGCGTACTGCCGCCCGGAGCCGGGGTCCGGCTCGATGAAGGCGCCGTCGAGGGCGGGCACCCCGGGGAAGAGCGCCGGGTCGCGCAGGTCCACGTCGGCCGGGAGGGCGAGCGCGATCCGCTGCCCGGGGCGCAGGTCGGCGGGTCCGGAGGACTGCACCCGGTAGGACCAGATCTGGTACCAGGAGCCCGCGGTGGGGAGCGGGGTCCGGCCGGCGAAGGTGACGACGATCGACATGCGGGTGCCTCCCGTGTGCGCACGGCGTCCCGGCGGGATGCGGGGGTGCCGCGTGATCAGGGTGGGACGGCGGGCCGGGCGCTGTCACCGGCGTGGCGCCGATACGCCAGGGGGCGCGCGGAAGCACGAGGGGGTACCCATGCGGGGTATGGGCGCCGGATTCGGTATCGTCGGGGCCGGAGGTGGAAGACGTGCACGTGGGACGGGCGGTTCGCGGCGCCACACGAGCGGGAGGCGCCCTGGCGCACCTGCTGCTCGTCGTCGTGCTCGCGCTCGGCGTCTTCGTGATGCACGCCGTCGGCCACCCCGAGGGTGCTTCCGGCCAGGCCGCCCAGGCCGAGGGCCACGGCGCCGGGGCAGCCGCTCCGCCGGACACGGCGGCCCTGCCGGGCGTCACGCGGGTGACCGGCCCCTCGGACCCGGCCGGCGCGTCGACCGTCAGCCCTGTGACGGGCGCGACGGATACGGCGGGCACGCCGGGCACGCCGGGTATGGCGGGCATGACCGGTGCGACCGGATCCACCGGCGCGACGGACGTCGCTCCGGCCCACGGCGGGCTCACCGCCGTCCCGGCGGGCGGCGCGGCGCACGACGGCACCCACGGCTCCACCCACGACTCGGGCGCCGGGATGGACATGACCACGCTCTGCGTGGCCGTCCTCGGCGCCTGGCTGCTCGCCGCCCTGCTGCGGGCCGCCCTCGGCCGCCGCCCGGGCGGGGCCGTCCCGCTCCCCGCGCGGCTGCTCCCCTCCCTCGGGCCGAACGCGCCGCCGCGGCCCCCGGACCTCGCCCAGCTGTCGGTCCTGCGGACCTAGGCCGTACCGCCCCCGCCGCCGCGGGCGCCTCGCCGCGCCCGTACCCGGCCACGCGCGTACGTCCTTTTCCCCGCACGAACGACAGCAACCGAGGTGTGTTCACCATGCGTGCCTTCACGACCCGTACCACCACCCGCTCCACCGCCCGCACCACCGCCCGCAAGCTCGCCCTGACCGGCGCCGTCGCCGCGACCGGGCTCCTGCTCGCCGCCTGCTCGGGCTCCGGCGACTCCATGAACGGCATGGACCACGGCGCGAAGAGCTCCGCCTCCGCGTCCGCCTCCGCCACCGGCTCCGCGGCGCCCGGCACGCCCGGCGCCTTCAACGACGCGGACGTGATGTTCGCGCAGATGATGATCCCCCACCACGAGCAGGCCCTGGAGATGGCGAGGCTCGCCGACGGGCGGGCCGAGGACGCCGAGGTCAAGAAGCTCGTCGGCGAGATCGAGAAGGCCCAGGACCCGGAGATCCGGAAGATGCGGGCCTGGCTCAGGACCTGGGGCAAGCCCGAGTCCATGGGCGGCGGCGGCCACGGCATGGCCGGGATGATGTCCGCCAAGGACATGGCCGACCTCACCGCCCTGAAGGGCAAGGCGTTCGACCGCAAGTTCGCCGAGCTGATGATCGCCCACCACGAGGGCGCGGTCGAGATGGCGAAGACCGAGCAGCGGGACGGCGCCGACGCGGGGGCCAAGCAGGTGGCCGACGACGTGGTCCGGACCCAGGCCGCCGAGATCGCCCAGCTGAAGAAGATCCTCGAACGCCTCTGACCGGCCGCGGCCGGTCCCGCCGGCCCCCGCCCCGCCCCGGGCGGCCCCGCACCCGCGTGCGGGGCCGCCCCCTCCCCCGTACCCCAGGGACCACAGACACATGAAGAAGCACCGCGCCGCCCTCGCCGCCGCGCTCACCGCGGCCCTCGCCCTCGCCCTGACCGCCTGCGGCTCCGACGACGCGTCCGGACCGGCCGGGGGCTCCGGCGCCCCGACGGCGCTCAGCCACATCCACGGCGTCGGCTCCTCGGCCGGGAAGCTGTACGTCGCCACCCACGAGGGCGTCTACACCCCCGCCGCCGACGGCTCCCCCGCCCTGGTCGGCGAGCGCAAGGACGATTTCATGGGGTTCACCGTGACCCCCCAGGGCGCCTTCCTCGCCAGCGGCCACCCGGCCCCCGGCACCGGCGGCCCCTCGAACCTGGGCCTGATCGCCTCCGCCGACAAGGGCGCCTCCTGGACCACCAGGTCGCTCGGCGGGGAGGTGGACTTCCACTCGCTGGACACCGCGCCCGACGGGACCGTCTACGGCTACGACAGCACCAACGGGCGGCTGCGGGTCAGCCGCGACGGGGTGGCCTGGCAGGACCGGGCGGAGCTGAAGGCGCTCGACATCGCCGTCGCGCCCGGCACCCCCGGCACGGTGCTGGCCACTACCGAGGAGGGCGTGGTCCGCAGCACCGACGACGGGCGCACCTTCGCCGAGCCGCTGTCGAAGCAGCTCGTCGCGTACGTGTCCTGGGGCGCCCCGGACGCCCTCTTCGGCATCGACCCGTCCGGGGTGCTGCTGCGCAGCGCCGACGCGGGCGCGACCTGGAGCCGGGTCTCCGTGCTGCCCGGCGGCGCCCCGCAGGCGCTGACCGCGCTGGACGCGCGCCGGGTCCTCGCCGCGACCCAGGACGGGGTGTACGAGTCGGCGGACGGCGGGCGGACCTTCACCCGGCGGATGGCCGTCACCTCGGGCGGCGACGGCCACTGAGGAGCGCCGCCGCCCGGGATCCGGCCGCTCGCCGGGCCTCGGGCGGGCTCGCCCGCCGCGGGCTCACCCCTCCAGGGCGGCGCGCCAGACCGGGCTGTCGCAGTAGTGGTTGTCGTACTGCTCGGCGGACGCGGCGATCTCCTTGGGGTCGGCCTCGCCCCGGGTGACCCGGCCCAGCAGGCGCAGGTAGTCGAAGCGGCCCATGCCCGGGGTGAAGACGAACAGGACGTCCGCCTCGCAGCCGGGCGCGGCGGCGAAGGCGTGCGGGGTGTGCGGCGGGACGGCGAGGAAGTCGCCCGCGCCGAGGACGGTGATCTCCTCGCCGACCAGGACCCGCAGCGAGCCGCTGAGGACGAAGAAGATCTCGGTCGCCTTGGTGTGGAAGTGCGCGGGGGCGCCCACGGCGCCCTCGGCGAAGGTGGAGCGGTAGCTGGTGAAGCCGTCGGCCGTCTGGTGCGAGTCGGCGAGCAGGGTCATGACACTGCTGGGGTCGGCGCAGGTCTCGGCCTCGGCGTGGCGGGTGAGCAGCGGCGGGAAGGGGGCGGCGGCGGGCGTGCCGGGCTCGGGGCTGGTCTCGGGGCTGGTCTCGGGGCTGGTCTGGGGGCTCGTCTGGGCGGTCATGCCGTCGACCTTACGATCATGAAATCCGAGCGCACCAGTCCGTTTACGCCCCCGGTCGCTCCCCGCTTGCCCCCGCTCGCGCCCAGCGCCTCGCGCCCCGCGAAAAAATCCGGAAGATTTCCGCCGACGGTGTCGAGAACGCGCGTCCGGCTCCGTCCCCGGGGTGAGAGCGGCCAGGATGGGCCGCACGAGCACCGAGGAGAACATCATGGCCAAGTACCTGCTGCTGAAGCACTACCGAGGCGCCCCGGCCCCCGTCAACGACGTGGCGATGGACCGGTGGACGCCGGAGGAGGTCTCGGCGCACATCCAGTACATGCGGGACTTCGCGGAGCGGCTGGAGAAGACGGGCGAGTTCGTCGACGGCCAGGCGCTCGCCCCGGAGGGGGCCTGGGTCCGTTACGACGGCGAGGGCCGGCCGCCGGTCACCGACGGGCCGTTCGCGGAGACGAAGGACCTGATCGCCGGCTGGATGATCATCGACGTGGACGGCTACGAGCGGGCCGTGGAGCTGGCCGGGGAGCTCTCGGCCGCGCCCGGCGCGGGCGGCGAGCCGATCCACGAGTGGCTGGAGGTGCGCCCGTTCCTGGCCGAGCCGCCCACCGTCACGGAGTGAGCCGGGCCATGGACGAGGCGCTGCTCAGGAGCCTCACTCCCGGGGTGATCGGTGTCCTCGTCCGTCGCGGGGCCGACTTCGCGGCGGCCGAGGACGCCGTGCAGGAGGCCCTGGTCGAGGCGTTCGAGGCGTTCGGGACGGGGGCGGGGGCGCAGGCGCCGCCGCGGGACCCGAAGGGCTGGCTGGTCACGGTGGCCTGGCGCAGGTTCCTCGACGCGGCGCGCGCGGACACCGCGCGCCGCCGCCGGGAGGACCGGGTGGCGGAGGAGCCGCCGCCCGGCCCGGCGCCGGAGGCCGACGACACGCTGCGCCTGTACTTCCTGTGCGCGCACCCGTCGCTGAGCCCGGCGGCGGCGGTGGCGCTGACGCTGCGGGCGGTGGGCGGGCTGACCACCCGGCAGATCGCGGCGGCGTACCTGGTGCCGGAGGCGACGATGGCGCAGCGGATCAGCCGGGCCAAGCGCACGGTGTCCGGGGTGCGCCTGGACCGGCCCGGCGACGTGGGCACGGTGCTGCGGGTGCTGTACCTGGTCTTCAACGAGGGCTATTCGGGCGAGGTGGACCTGGCCGCCGAGGCGATCCGGCTCACCCGCGAGCTCGCGGCCCGGGTCGAGCATCCCGAGGTGGCGGGGCTGCTGGCGCTGATGCTGCTGCACCACGCGCGGCGGGCGGCCCGGACGGCGCCGGACGGCGGCCTGGTGCCGCTGGCCGAGCAGGACCGGGGCCGCTGGGACACGGCGCTGATCGCCGAGGGGGTGGCGGTGCTCCAGGCGGCGCTGGCCCGGGACCGGCTGGGCGAGTTCCAGGCGCAGGCGGCGATCGCCGCGCTGCACGCGGACGCGCCGACGGCCGGGGAGACCGACTGGGTGCAGATCGTCGAGTGGTACGACGAGCTGGCGCGGCTGAACGACAGCCCGGTGGTGCTGCTGAACCGGGCGGTCGCGGTGGGCGAGGCGGACGGCCCGCGCGCCGGCCTGGCCGCCCTGGCGCCGCTGGACCCCGCGCTCCCCCGGTACGCGGCGGTGGCCGCGTACCTTCGCGAGCGCGACGACGACCCGGCCGAGGCCGCGCGCCTGTACGCGGAGGCGGCCCTGAGGGCGCCGAACCTGGCGGAGCGCGCCCACCTGACCCGGCAGGCGGCCCGCCTGAACACCCTGCTGCGGGGGGCCGCCCCGGACGGACCCTAGTCCCGCGCCGTGTGCACCACCTCGCCGCCCACGACGACCGTCTCCGCCACCGTGCCGGGGATGGCGTCGGGGGCCACGCGGAGGATGTCGCGGGACAGGACGACGAAGTCGGCGAGCTTGCCCACGGTGAGGGAACCCCGCTCGTGCTCCAGGAAGTTGGCGCGGGCCGAGCCCATGGTGTAGCCCGCCACGGCGGTGGCCACGTCGAGGGTCTCGCCCTCGGTCCAGGCGGGGCCGCCGCCGGGCGCGCGGCGGGTGACGGCGGCGTGGATGCCGATCATGGGGTCCATCTCGGCCACGTTCCAGTCGCTGGAGAGGGCGAGGAGGGCGCCCGCGCGGTGCAGGCTGCGGAGCGGCCACGCCTTGTGCCAGCGCTCGGGGCCGATGTTCTCGGCCCAGTCCTGGCCCGGGCCCGCGATGTCGGGGGCGGCGTGCCGGGGCTGCATGCAGGCGGTGACGCCGAGGGCGGCGAAGCGCGGGGTGTCGGCGGGGTCGAGGCACTCGACGTGGACGATCTGGTGGCGGGCGTCGCGCGGGCCGTTGACGGCGCGGGCCCGCTCGACGGCGTCGAGGACGGTGCGGATGCCCCGGTCGCCGGTGGCGTGCACGAAGCACTGGAAGCCGCGCGCGTCGAGCCGGGTGAGGAGCCCGGCGAACTCCTCGGGCGGGTAGAAGGTGTCGCCCCGGTGGTGGCCGCAGCCCGCGTACGGCTCCAGGAGGGCGGCGGTGCGGGGCTCGACGACGTCGTCGATGTACAGCTTCAGCGGCCCGACGCGGAGCCGGTCGTCGGCGAACTCCTGTGCTGCGGCGGCGAATTCGTCGAGCTCGGCCTCGGTGGTGCCGCGCGGGTGGAAGAGCGCGGCGACGATCCGGGAGCGCAGCCGGCCCTCGGCGCGGGCGCGCTGGAAGAGGGCGAGGTCGTCGAGGGAGTTCTGCGGTTCGACGACGGTGGTGATGCCGTAGCGGATCGCGTCGTCGAGGCTCTTGGCGAGCCGCCCGTACTGCCGGTCGGGCGAGGCCCACGGCACGCCGAGCTCGCGCAGCGCGCGGTGCCCCGCGCGGGAGAGGCCCTTGACGGCGAAGTCCTTGACGAAGCCGGTGGGTTCGCCGGTGGCGGGGTCGGTGACGGCGGTGCCGAAGGGCAGGTCGGTGCGGTCGGCGCGGACGCCGAGGCGGCGCAGGGCGGCGGTGTTGAGCCAGGCGGTGTGGACGTCGTAGCTGAGGACCAGGGCGGGGGTGTCGCCGGTCGCCGGGTCGAGGTCGGCTGCGGTGGGCATCCGGCCGTCGGGGATCGCGGAGTAGTCGAACGCCTCGGCCTCGATCCACGGCGCGTCCGGGTGGGCGGCGTGCCAGGCGCGGATGCGGGCGTGCACGGTGTCGAGGTCGCGGGCGCCGGCGAGCTGCACGCAGGAGTCGTCGGAGCCGAGCCGGACGTGGTTGTGGGCGTCGACGAATCCGGGGAGGACCAGCCGGCCGCCCGCGTCGAGGACGCGGGTGTCGGGGCCCGCCCAGGCTCCGGCGTCCGTGTCGGCGCCGATCCAGACGATGCGGCCGTCCCGGACGGCGAGGGCCTCGGCCTCGGGCAGCTCCGGGTCGACGGTGTGGACGCGGCCCCGGGTGAGGAGGAGGTCGGCGGGGGCGGGGTGGTTCATCGCGGGTCTTCTTCTCTGGAGGAGGGCGGTCAGGCGGAGAGGGGGCGCACGGTGCGGCGGGCCAGGAGGACGTAGACGAGGGCGGAGACGGCGGCGCCGAGCAGGGTGAGGTCGGCGCCGCCCAGCGGGGCGACGAGGGGGCCGGTCCACAGTTCGGAGTCGCAGGTCAGGGCGGAGAAGAGCATCCCGGCGAGGAGGGCCGTCAGGCCGGCGGGGTGCCAGCCGGAGCGGTAGCGGTAGGGGCCGTCCCCGGTGCGGTGCAGGGCCCCGGCGTCGTAGGTGCAGCGGCGCAGCACCATGTCGGCGAGGAAGACGCCGCCCCAGGGGGCGAAGACGATGATCAGGAGGGAGAGGAAGGAGAGCAGCGAGGTGGTGAAGTCGACAAGGAAGAGCGCGCCGAGGGAGCCCGCGGCGGTGACGCCCGCGCTGACGAGGATGGCCCCGGCCCGGCTCCAGGGGATGCCGAGGACCTGGAGGTTCAGGCTGGAGGAGTAGAGCGTGATGATCGAGTTGGTGACGGAGCCGCCGAGGACCAGGGCGAGGAAGACCGGCTGGAACCAGCCGGGCAGCAGCCCCTCCGTACCGGCGACCGCGTCGGTCATGTCGGCCTGGGTCGCGGCGGCGGCGCCCGCGACGCCGAGGGCGACGGAGGAGACCAGCCCGCCGAGGCCGCCGCTCCAGGTGAGCGCCTTGAGGGTGGTGGCGCGGGGCAGGTAGCGGGTGTAGTCGGCGGGCATCGGGACGTACGAGAAGGGGCCCGCGAACATGACGACGAGGGCGAGGCTCCAGCCGGCGGGGCCGGGTCCGGCGGCCGGGGCGGTGGTGTCGGCGCCGGGCAGCACGAGGGCGATGAGGACGGCGAAGCCGGCGGCGAGGACGTAGGCCATCCAGCGCTCGGCCCACTGGACGGTGGCGTGGCCCCACAGGGCGACGGCGAAGGTCAGGGCGAGGGTGACGGCGAGCGCGAAGGCGCGCGGGAACGGGCCGCCGGTCCAGCCGAGGTCGGCCAGGAAGGCTTCGAGGGCGAGGGTGCCGACGACGGTGTTGACGATCGTGTAGCCGATGCTGACGACCCAGTTGAGCAGTCCGGCGGGCCAGTTGCCCCGGACGCCGAAGGCGGCGCGGGAGACGACGAGGGTGGCGGTGCCGGTGCGGACGCCGCTGAGTCCGGCGGCGCTGATGGCGAAGAAGGAGAGGCCGCCGAGCACGATCACGGCGGTGGCCTGCCAGAAGGAGAGGCCGAAGGCGACGGCGAGGGCGCCGTTGATGACGTAGGTGAAGGTGAGGTTCGAGCCGAACCAGAGCCAGAAGAGGTCCTTCGCCCCGCCGTGCCGTTCGGTGTCGGGGATGGGGTCGATGCCGTGTCCTTCGACCTGGAAGACCTCGTCCCGGCCCGCTCTCGCGGGCGTCGTGTCGTGTCCGGGCACGCTGCGCTCCTGTCGTGGACTGACGCTAGAAGATCTTGAATGGCGTTCTAACTCTTTGAACGGCATTCAAGATGTGGGATGAGATCCGGCCACGTCAAGACCTCGGCGGAAAACCGTTAGGGTCGAGCCGACCGGGCCGGACACGGCACGGGACGGCGAGGACCAGGGAAACGGGGCGGCGAGCGGTGGCGGGTGCGGCGCGGGCGGGACGGCGGCGGGACGGCAGCGTCACGCGGGAGCGGATGCTGGAGGAGGCCATGGCCGCCATCGCCGAGGACGGGCTGGCGACGCTCACCATGTCCGCGCTCGCGGAGCGCCTCGGGACCAGCGGCGGCCACATCCTGTACCACTTCGGCAGCAAGGACCTGCTGCTGCTCGCCGCGCTGCGCTGGAGCGAGACCGCGCTCGCGGAGGAGCGGCGCGCGCTGCTCGGCCGCCGGCTCGCCGCGCCGCGCCGCCTCGACCTGTTCCTCGACCTCTATCTGCCGCGCGGACCGCGCGACCCGCGCTGGACGCTGTGGATCGAGCTGTGGGCCCGCATCCCGGCCAACCCCGAGCTGCGCGCGGCGCAGCGGGAGCTCGACGCGGGCTGGCAGGAGGACCTGGAGGCGCTGCTCGCGAAAGGGGTCGAGCGCGGCCACTTCGCCCCGCTGGACGCGCCCGCCCGCGCCTCCGAACTCCTCGCCCTGCTCGACGGGTTGAGCACCCGGGTGGTCCTCGGCCAGGAGTCCGGCCGGGACACCAGGTCCGCGCCCGACGCGGCCCGCGCGGCGGCGGCGCTCCTCATCCCCCGCGCGGAGGGCCTCAGTTCGCCGGAGGCGGCGCCCACGGCTCGGGCGCCACGGCGCTGAACGGCCAGTCGGGCGCGTCCGGGTGACGGGCCGTCTGCTCGGCGTACCAGAGGATCTGCTCGGTGTGCAGGGCCGGCCGGGACAGCCGGGCCAGGGACGGGTGGCGGGCCGCGGTCTCCTCGGCCACGCCCAGCGCCGCCGCCGCGTCCGAGGCCGGATCGCCGGGGTCCGGATGCGGTACGCCGTACCAGGCGGCGACGGCCCGCAGCGAGCGCCCGCCCGGCCGGTGGCGGTCGACGTGCCGGTCGAGCACGAGCGGGTCGCAGACGGGCGCCACCCCGCGCGGCAGCCGCGCGGTCAGCGGCGCGAGACCGTGCCGCAGCAGCTCGGCGTGGAGCGTCCCCAGCACGTACGGCGCGAACCACACCACCAGCGGCTCCCCGGCCGCGAGCTGCCCGGCGACCAGACCGGCGAGCTCCTCCAGCGCCCGCGCGGGCGGCAGGGGGCCGGGGGCGCTCCCGGCGGCCTCGGAGCCGCCCGCCGCGCCGGGCGCGGCGGAGGTGCCGGGCGCCCCCGGGACTCCGGGGGCCGCGCCCCGTCCCGTAACCCCCGCTCCCGCGTCCGGCCCCCAGCCGCCCTCCGGCGCGGGGCCGAGGTCCAGGGTCCAGTCCCGGGCCGTGCCGTCCGCGCCCCGGAGGGAGGCGGAACGGATACGGTCGACGGCCGGGCGGTGGCCGGTGGTGCCGATGTCCAGGGCGAGGAGCGGGCGGCGGTGCCACCCCGGGTGCTCGCCGCGCGGCGGCGGGCCCGGGGCCGGGGCGTGGGCCGGGTGGTAGACCGCCCAGCCCCGGCCCTCGTGCCGCAGCACGCCCGCGCCCGCCGGGACCGGGCCGCCGCAGCGGGCGCAGGAGCCGTCGTAGTCGTTGACGTGCTCCCCGCCGCCGCTCGCGGTCACTTCGGGTCCGCCCCGTCCCGGTACGCCTCCAGGAGCCTCAGCCAGACCTCGCTGAGCGTCGGATAGGCGGGGACGGCGTGCCACAGGCGCGCCAGCGGCACCTCGCCGGTGACGGCGACGGTCGCCGCGTGGAGGAGTTCGCCGACGCCCTGGCCGACGAAGGAGGCGCCGAGGACGGTGCCCCGGTCCTCGTCGACGACCAGCCGGGCCCGCCCCTGGTAGCCCTCGGCGTACAGGCCCGCCCCGGCGACCGCGCGCATGTCCACGTCCACCGCGCGGGCCCGCCGCCCGGCGGCCTCCGCCTCGGCGAGGCTCAGGCCGACGGCCGCCGCCTCCGGGTCGGTGAACACCACCTGGGGGACGGCCGCGTGGTCGGCGGTCGCGGCGTACGGGCCCCAGCCGCCGGGCTCGGCGACGGCGTCCCCGGCCGCCCGCGCGACGATCGCGGCGCCCGCGATCCGCGCCTGGTACTTGCCCTGGTGGGTGAGCAGCGCCCGGTGGTTGACGTCCCCCACGGCGTACAGCCAGTCGTGGCCGGTCACCCGCAGGCTGTCGTCGACGGGCAGCCAGCCGCCCGGCTCCAGGCCGACCGTCTCCAGGCCGATGTCCTCGGTCCGCGGGCGCCGCCCGGTCGCGAACAGCACCTCGTCGCCCTCGACCCGCTCGCCGCCCTCCAGGACGACGGTGACGGGCCCGGTGTGCCCGTCCCGGACGACGGCCGCCACGTCGACACCGGTCCGCACGTCGGCGCCGCGCTCCACCAGGGCGGCGACGACGTGCTCGCCGACGAACGGCTCCATCCGGGGCAGCACGCCCCCGCCGCGCACCAGCAGCGTCACCTTCGCGCCCAGCGCCTGCCAGGCCGTCGCCATCTCGACGCCGACCACGCCGCCGCCGACGACCACGAGCCGGCCGGGCACCCGGGCCGCGCTCGTCGCCTCGCGGCTGGTCCAGGCCCCGGCCCCGTGGAGCCCGGGCAGCTCGGGCAGGACCGCGCGGCTGCCGGTGCAGACGGCGACGGCGTGCCGCGCGGTCAGCACCCGGCGGTCGCCCTCGGGGCCCGCCACCTCGACCCGGCGCGGCCCGAGGAGCCGCCCGTGGCCCCGGAAGAGCCGGGCGCCGGTGGACTCCACCCACGCCACCTGCCCGTCGTCCTTCCAGTCCCCGACGACCGCGTCCCGGTGGGCCAGGACCTCCCGCGCGTCCAGCGGCCCCTGGACCAGGCCGCGCAGTCCGGCCACCGCGCGGGCCTCGGAGCGGGCGATGGCCGGGCGCAGCAGGGCCTTGCTGGGCATGCAGGCCCAGTACGAGCACTCCCCGCCGACCAGCTCGCTCTCCACGACCACGGCGCTCAGCCCGGCGGCGCGCACCCGGTCGACCACGTTCTCCCCGACCGGGCCCGCGCCCAGGACCACCACGTCGTACGCGTACTCGTTCTCATGATCCGGCACTCGTGTCATGACTGACAGTCTGCCGGGCGGTGGCGCGGAATAGCGCGGCTCGATACGCCGTTGTGCGGTGCGGGTCCCGAGGGGACCGTGAGGAAGGCGCGCCAAGGACGCCGGCCCCGGAGAGGTAGGAAGCATGAGCACTGTCGAGCTCACCAAGGACAACTTCGACCAGATCGTGGACGAGAACGAGTTCGTTCTCATCGACTTCTGGGCTTCCTGGTGCGGCCCCTGCCGTCAGTTCGGCCCCGTCTTCGAGGCCGCGTCCGAGCGGCACGAGGACCTGGTCTTCGCGAAGGTCGACACCGAGGCGCAGCAGGAGCTCGCGGCGGCGTTCGAGATCCGCTCGATCCCCACGCTGATGATCGTCCGCGACAAGGTCGCGATCTTCGCGCAGCCGGGCGCGCTGCCCGAGGCGGCGCTGGAGGACGTGATCGGCCAGGCGCGCGGCCTGGACATGGACGAGGTCCGCAAGTCGATCGCGGAGCAGCAGGCCCAGGGCGGCCAGGAGCAGTGACCCGCGTGGGGTGAGGTCATCCGGGCGGGGTGAGGTCACCCTCGTGGGGTGAGGGGTGGTCCGGCGTCGCCGGGCCACCCCTTCCGCGTACCCGGGGCGCGGGCTTTGCGCGTCTACGGGACGGGAGCGGCGTCCCGTCCCCCGGGTCCCGTGCCCCCTCAGCGCTCCAGGACCAGCGCCAGGCCCTGGCCGACGCCGATGCAGAGGGCGGCCAGGCCGGTGCCGGAGCCGGCCGCGGCGAGCTGGTGGGCGACGGCGCCGGCGAGCCGGGCGCCGGAGGCGCCGAGCGGGTGGCCGAGGGCGATGGCGCCGCCGCGCGGGTTGACCACGGCGGGGTCCAGTTCCGGCCATTCGGCGAGGCAGCCGAGGGCCTGGGCGGCGAACGCCTCGTTCAGCTCGAAGGCCGTGAGGTCCCCGAAGCCCCGGTCCGCCTTCTCCAGGGCCCGGCGCACGGCCTCCACCGGGCCGAGCCCGAAGAGCTGCGGCTCGATGCCGGTGACGGCGGAGGCGCGGATCCGGGCCAGCGGCTCGCGGCCGGTGGCCCGCAGGCCCGCCTCGTCGACGATCAGCAGGGCCGCGGCGCCGTCGTTGAGCGGGGATGCGTTGCCCGCGGTGACGGTGCCGCCGTCGGGGCGGAAGGCGGGCTTGAGCCTGGCCAGGGCCTCGGCGGAGGTGTTCTCGCGGACGCACTCATCCCGGGCGAGCTCGACGCCGGGGTACGGGACGACCTCGCCGTCGTAGAGCCCCTCGGCCCACGCGGCGGCGGCCTTGCGGTGGCTGGCGAGCGCGAAGGCGTCCTGGGCCTCGCGGCCGACGGCGTGCTTGTCGGCGACGAGTTCGGCGCCCTCGCCGAGGGAGACGGTCCACTCGGCGGGCATCCGCGGGTTGGTCATGCGCCAGCCGAGGGTGGTGGAGTGCAGCTGCTGGTGCCCGGCCGGAAAGGCGCGCTCCGGCTTCTGGAGCACCCAGGGGGCGCGGGACATGGACTCGACGCCGCCCGCGACGACGACCGAGGCGTCGCCGAGGGCGACCGCGCGGGCCGCCTGGATGACGGCCTCCATCCCGGAGCCGCACAGGCGGTTGACGGTGACGCCGGGCACGGAGGTGGGCAGTCCGGCGAGCAGGACGGCCATCCGGGCCACGTCGCGGTTGTCCTCGCCCGCGCCGTTGGCGTCGCCGAAGTACACGTCGTCGATCCTGGCCGGGTCGAGCTCCGGGGTGCGGTCGACGAGCGCCCTGACGACGTGGGCGGCGAGGTCGTCCGGGCGGACGGAGGAGAGGGCGCCGCCGAACTTGCCGATCGGGGTGCGGACGGCGTCGACGATGTAGACGTCGCGGATGCTCATCGGTTTCTCTCCCACGGGACCACGGGTACGGGCGGCGGTGCGCGGGGAGGGTGACGATAGGGCAGCGGCTCGGCCGCCTGGCGGACGCCTCTCGGACGCCTTTGGTTCGCCTGGTGAAGATATCTTCGTCCCCGCGGGCCCGAGTCTCCGCCCGCGCGCGCGTCCTGTCAACGTCCCCCGCCCGCGCACCCCGGGGCCCCCGCGGGGCCGCTTCAGCCCGTCCCGGGCCCCCTGATCAGCGCCGTCAGGCCGTAGTCCAGCTCCCGGCCGTCCACCAGCAGGGCCTCCACCGTGCGCGTCTCGGGGTCGATGTCGGCGACCAGTCCGTGGCCCTCGTAGATCGGGTAGCCGGACCGGCCGGTGCGGCCGGTCGCCTCGACGACCGCCGAGCGGACGGCGCTGTCGTCCACCGAGGCGCCGCCCCGGTCCTCCACGTGCGCGGGCACCAGCAGGATCTCGAACCGCTTCGGATGAGTGCTCATGCCCCGACGCTAAGCCGCCGGGCGCCGCGCCGCCGCCGGGGACGGACCGGACCCGGGAACGGACCGGCACCGGGACGGACCGGGGCCCCGCTCGCGCCGCCGCCCGCCTCGCCCGCGCCCGCGCCCCCGCCCGGCCCGCCCGCGCCGCCGTCAGCTCGACTCGCGCCGGATGACCCGGGAGTCCAGCAGCTCCTGCCGCAGCGGCGCCGAGTCCGGGTCGCGGACCACGCGGTCGACGAGCTCGGCGAGTTCGCGCCCCTTGACCATGTCGAGGTGGACGGTGCTCAGCCGGGGCCGCAGCAGCCGGCCGAGGACCAGGTCGTCCGAGCCGACCACGGCGGTCTCCCCCGGCACGTCGATCCCGGCGTCCTGGAGCGCCCGCATCAGGAGCATCGCGTACTCGTCGTTGTACGCGAACACCCCGTCCAGGCCCAGCTCCCGCCAGCGCCCCGCGAGGGCGCCGGCCGGCTCCTCCTCGTACCGCAGCGGCAGCGGCACGACCTCCGCGCCCGCCGGGCCCGCGACGGCCCGGACGCCCTCCAGGCGCGGCCCGGAGAACATCTCCAGGCCCGGCTCCTCGGGCAGCACGACCCCGATGGCCCGGCAGCCGCGCTCGACCAGGTGGGCGCCGGCCGCGCGGCCGACCTGGGCCTGGTCCATCACCAGGGCGTGGGTGCCCTCGACCCGCTGCGGGCCGACGGTGATCACGCCCTTCGCGCCGGAGCGCTTGAGCAGCCCGACCCCCTGCGCGGTCAGCTCGACCTGGCCGAGCGAGACCACCGCGACGGGGCGCAGCTCGGCCCAGGCGCGGGCCGCCTCGTCGGGGTCGAGGCCGACGCTGCCGTACTGCACCACGGTGTAGTCGAGGCGCCGCAGCGCCCACTGGAGCTCGTTGAAGAAGCGGCTGTACAGCGGGCCGATCGGCACGTGCGCGGTGGGCAGCAGCACCATCCGGCTGTGTCCGGCGCGCAGGCTGCGGGCGGCGGCGTGCGGGACGTAGCCCAGCTCCTCGGCCGCCTCCTTGACCCGGCGCCGGGTGGGCTCGCTGATCCGCACGGCGGCGGTGTTGTTCAGGACGTAGCTGACGGTGGCCCGGGAGACGCCCGCGAGGCGCGCCACGTCGGCGCTGGTGGGGACGGAGCGTCCGGCGGACTGCTTGGGTGACTGGCTCATCGATCCGGCATCTTTCCAGAACGATCCGGACTCAGGTCTGGCGGATGGCCGGATTCGAGTGCTACACAGGGGTTACACGCGCCACTGACACGTGTAACCACCCTACGCGCCACCCACGCGCGGCACACCCCGCTCTTCACTCTCTCTTTCCGCTCCCGCCCCCGCACGGGCGTCTTCACCAGGAGGGCATCGTGGCCCTTTCCTCCCCCGGAACCTCTCCGGACACCGGCACCGCAGGAGCCGCCTCCCCCGGATCGCCCCGGCCCACGCGCGGGCTGCTGCCCCTGCTGCTCGCCGGCAACACGGCGATGTACGCGCTCTACATCGGCGTCCCCGGGATGCTGCTCGCGCTGCAGATCGAGGACATCGACCCGGCCTCCAAGGTGGCCAACTTCGGCCTGGTCTCCGGCATCTCCGCGATCTTCGCGACGATCTTCAACCCGGTGGCCGGCGCGCTCTCCGACCGCTCGGGGCGCCGCAACCCGTGGATCCTCGCGGGCGGTCTGCTCGCCCTGCCCGTGATGTTCCTGCTGGGCAGCGTGCACACCATCCTGCTGGTGACGATCGCCTGGTGCCTCGGCCAGGCCGTGATGAACGTCTACCAGGCGGCCATCACCTCCGTGGTGCCCGACCGGGTCCCGTTCGCCTCGCGCGGCAAGGCGTCCGCCGCCGTCGGCCTCGGGATGCCGATCGGCTCCACCATCGGCGCGCTCGTCGGCGCCGCGTTCTCGGAGCACTACCGCACCGGCTACCTCGTCTTCGGCGCGATCGTCGCGGCGACCGCCGTGCTGTTCACCTCCTGCGCCCGCGAGGAGCGGATGCCCGCCAAGGCCCCACTCCCGGTCGGGCAGCAGATCGCGGCCTTCGGCAGCGCGCTGAAGAACCACGACTTCCGCTGGGCGTTCATCGGGCGCGCGCTGCTCGTCCTCGGCTACTTCGCGGTCGCGGGCTTCCAGCTGTACATCCTCAAGGACCACACGGAGCTGCCCGCCGGGCTCAGCGCCGAGGAGGCCGTGGCGATCCTGATGCCGCTCAACTCGCTGGCCATGGTGGTCTCCACGGTCCTCGGCGGCTGGCTCTCCGACCGCTACGACCGGCGCAAGCTCTTCGTCGGGGCGTCCGCCGCGCTGGCCGCCGTCGCCCTGGTCATCCCCGCCGTCTCGGCGAGCTGGACCGCGATGCTGGTCTTCTCCGTCGTCAACGGCCTCGGCTTCGGCTGCTACATGGCGGTGGACACCGCCCTGGTGACGATGGTGCTGCCGAAGGCCGAGGACGCCGCCCGCGACATGGGCGTGCTGAACATCGCCAACGCCGGTCCGCAGATCGTGGCCCCGTTCGTCGCCTCGCTGATCGTCTCGCTCAGTGGCGGATACACCACGCTGTTCGTGGTCGCCGCCGTACTGTCGGTGCTCGGCGCGCTCGCCGTGCGCCCGATCCGCAGCGTGCGCTAGTCACCCTCCGCGCACCCGAAGAGAGGCAGCCGCCGTGCAGTTGCACACCACCACCTGGGGAGCCGGCGACCGCGTCGCGCTCCTGGTCCACGGGATCATGGCCGACCACCGCACCTGGCGCCGGGTCGGCCCGGAGCTCGCCGCGCGCGGCTACCGGGTGGTGGCCGTCGACCTGCGCGGCCACGGCGCCAGCGGGCGGGCGGCGGGGCCCTCGGGTTACGGTCCGCAGGACTACGCCGACGACCTGGCCGAGACGCTGCCCGCCGGGGCCGAGCTGGCGATCGGGCACTCGCTCGGCGGCCTCACCCTGGCGACGGCGGTGGAGCGGCTGGCCCCGCGCCGTGCCGTGTACGTGGACCCGGCCTGGTATCTGCCCGCGGGCCGCGACGGCTACCGGCCCGAGCTGTTCTCCCAGGCCAAGTCGCTGACCCGGGAGCACATACGGGAGTTCAACCCGCGCTGGGCCGAGGAGGACCTGGACATCGAGGTCGACTCGGTGCGCGTGTGGGACGAGCGCTCCGCGCACGGCCTCGTGCCGTACACCGGGAAGGACCTGGCGCCGGAGCGCCCGGTGGTGCCCTCGCTGCTGATGCTGGCCGACCCGAGCATGCTGATCCCGCCGGAGCGGGCCGAGGCGCTCGCGGGGCGCGGCTTCGAGGTCCGTACGGTGGCCGGCGCGGGCCACACGATCCAGCGGGACGACTTCGACGGGTTCATGTCCGCCCTGGACGGATGGATCTGACGTACCTTCTGTTCATGGACGACGCTTCGATGGTGGGTTTGCTCGGCCGGGTCACCGGCACCGTGGGGCCCGGCCTCGTCGGCGAGGTGATCGTCCGGATCCGGGGCGGCGCCGAGCACTTCCTGGCCCATCCGGCCGTGCCCGGGGAGCGGATCACGACCGGGACGGTCGTGATGGTCATGGAACATCTCCCGCCGCGCACCGTCTATGTCACAGCCGCGTACGACAGTTGACCGATCCATTGATCGGCCGGGGTGCCGGGCGCACACTCCCCTCACCGGATCCGCACGGCTCCGGTGAAGGGGGACCTTGCCCATGAGCCTCGGGATCCTGGCTGGTGTCGTCGTCGGCGCGCTGGCCGTTCTGATCGCTCTGTTCAAACTGATGTGGCGCGTCGCCGAGCCCAACGAGGCGCTGATCATCTCCGGTTCCAACCACAAGATGGAGGGCCTCGGCGAGGGGATGGGCTTCCGGATCGTCACGGGGCGCGGCACGCTGGTGCTGCCGGGCGTCCAGGCGGTGCGCAAGCTCTCGCTCGACCTCAACGAGACGCAGCTCTCCGTGGAGTGCGTCACCCACCAGGGCATCCCGCTGAAGGTGCGGGGCGTGGTGATCTTCAAGGTGGGCGACGACTTCGTGTCGATCGCCAACGCGGCCCGCCGCTTCCTCGACCAGCAGAAGCTGATGTCGGAGCGGGTGCACATCGTCTTCGCCGGCCATCTCCGCGCCATCGTGGGCGGGTTGACCGTGGAGGACATGATCCGTGACCGGGAGAAGCTGACCGGGCAGGCGCGTTCGGCCTGTGGCACGGAGATGGAGAAGCTGGGACTGATCGTGGACTCGCTGCAGATCCACGAGATCGAGGACCCGACGGGGTACATCAAGAACCTGGCGGCGCCGCACGCGGCGGCGGTCCAGCGGGACGCGCGGATCGCGCAGGCGGAGGCCAACCGGCGGGCGACCGAGGCGGAGCAGCAGGCCGCGGCGCGCATGTCGGAGGCGACCAGGGACAGCGAGATCCTCCAGGCGGGCTACCAGGCCGAGCGGGACCACGCCTCGGCGAAGGCGCGGCAGGCCGGTCCGCTGGCGGACGCGGCGGCGCGCCAGGAGGTGGTGGTCCAGGAGACCCGGGTGGCCGAGCTGGAGGCCCACCGCAAGGAGCAGCAGCTCCAGGCGGAGGTGCGCAAGCCGGCCGACGCCCTGGCGTACGAGAAGCGGACGCTGGCCACGGCCGAGCGCGACGCGCGCATCTCGGCGGCGGAGGCGGAGGCGAAGGAGACCGAGCTGGCGAGCGCGGCGGCGGCGACGGCCACCCGGGTGACGGGTGAGGCGGAGGCGGCGGCGGCGCACGCGCGGGGTCTCGCGGTGGCCGAGGCGACGCGGGCGAAGGGCCTGGCGGAGGCCGAGGCGATCAAGGCGCGGGCGGCGGCGCTGGCCGAGAACCAGGAGGCGGTGGTCGCGCAGCAACTGGCCGAGAAGTGGCCGGAGATCGTGGAGGCGGGCGCCTCGGCGTTCGGCAACGTGGACCAGATGGTGCTGCTCAACGGGGCCGACGGCATGGCGGACATGTTCGCCAAGGCGCTGACCATGGGCGGGACGGGCCTGGGGGTGGCCCGCCGGCTGCTCGCCACGATGGGCCCGGAGGCGGCACCCGACGCCAAGACCCCGGTCCCGGCGCCGCGTTCGCAGCAGATCGCGGTGGGCGACGGCCAGTAGTCCCGGGTACGGCGCGGGGCCCGGCACCGGTGGGTGCCGGGCCCCGCGTGCGCGCGGTGCGGGCCGGGGTCGGCAGGTCTCGTCCTTCTCGACGGCACCCAAGCGGATCCCCGAGCCGTCGAGGGCGGCGCCGGAGGCGGGGTCCTGGACGCGCCCGCCGGTTGCCGCGCCTCTCAGTTGTGGCCGAACTTGCGTTCCTTGCGGTGGGACGGGGTGTCGAGGACGGGGCGGGGGGCGTCCGCGGCGGCCGTGGCCGGGCTCTCCTTCGCGGCGACCGCCGCCCGGTGCTCGTGACCGCCCGTCCGGGCGCCCTTGTTGACCCGCGTCTGCTTCTTGCCCACGGTCGTGCCTCCCGTCGTGCGTCGTCCTCCCAGGCTCGCACGGGGGTACGAAAGCCGCATGTCAGGCGGCGGGGGCCGGGGCCCCCTGGGCGAGCACCGGCCAGAGGGCCGGGTCCTCGAAGCCCAGCGCCCAGAGCGCGGTGTGCGTCACCCCGTACCGGCGCAGGACCGGCAGGTGCCCGGCGACCCCGCGGGCGTCCTGGTACCAGACCTCCCGGGTGTCCCCGCCCCGCGCGTAGCGGAAGTACGGGGTGCCGGAGGCCGGGTCCAGCCGGTACGGGGCCTTCCGGGCGCGCCGCAGGGCCTCGGCCTCCTTCCACGTGACGTGCGCGGCCCGCCCCTTCGGGGTGCCGTCGGCGCGGGTGCTCCAGTCCCAGCCGTAGGCGGGCAGGGCGAGTTCGACGCGGTCGGCCGGGACGAGCGCGGTGGCGGTGCGCAGCACCTCCTCGTACCAGGCGGTGCTCGCCAGCGGTCCCGGGGCGCCGCCCGCCCAGTGCAGGTTGTAGCCCATGATCCTGACCCGGTCGGCGGCCCTGCCGAGGGCGGCGTAGTCCCAGACCCGGCCGCTCGTCGCGGTCTTCGGCAGCACGGTGACGACGCAGCTCCGGGCGTGGGCGCGCAGCCGGGCGCAGACGTCGGTGACGAGGGCGGCGTACCCGTCGCGTACGGCCGGGTACGCGGTGTCGCCGGTGGTGGCATGGGTCTCGTAGTCGAGGTCGAGCCCGTCGTAGCCGCCCTCGTCGGCGGTGGCGAGGAGGGCGTCGGCGTGGGCGGCGCGGCGGGCCGGGTCGGTGAGGAGGGCGGCGAGGGCGCCGGGCGGCATCGACTCCATGACGGTGGGCACGACCCGGATCCCGGCCCGGCGCAGCCCGTCGACGATCAGCCGCTCCCCCGCCCCGGGGTGGGCGCCGACGGTGCCGTCGGGCTTGGCCTCGTACCAGAAGGGGCTCACGGTGTGGAGCTGGTCGGCGTGGCGCAGGGCCTGGAGGTAGGCGCTCTCCTGGTCCCAGTAGGGGAGCCAGGCGGAGACGGTGCGGCGGGCGGGCGGTGCGTCGGCGGTGACGGTGACGGCGGTGAGGGCGGCGGGCCCGGCGCGATGCCCGCCCGGGGCTTCGGCGAGCGGGGCGAGGGGCAGGAGCAGGGCCGCGGCGGCGAGGAGGGCGAGGCGCATGGGCACGAGCCTGCTGATCCGGCGGACGGCCCGCCCGGCGAGCTGGGCCGTTCAGGCGCGCGGGGCCGTTCGGGTGCGCGGGGCCGTTCGGGTGCGCGGGGCCGTTCGGGTGCGCGGGGCCGTTCGGGTGCGCGGGGCCGTTCGGGTGCGCG
>NZ_JBEZHM010000014.1:72233-148384 GCF_040650575.1 Streptomyces sp. NPDC048659
GCGCGGGGCCGTTCGGGTGCGCGGGGCCGTTCGGGTGCGCGGGGCCGTTCGGGTGCGCGGGGCCGTTCGGGTGCGCGGGGCCGTTCGGGTGCGCGGGGCCGTTCGGGCGCGCCGGGGCGACTTGTCGACATCCCGGCTCGGGGCGGCGGCGGGCCGCTACCGTGCGGGGGATGACGACTCCGCTGTACTCCACGACCGAGGCCGACCCGCACGCCATCGGGCCGGTCCGCACCTCCTACGCGCCCGCCCACGACGGCGACCCCGACCCGGGCGAGATCGTCTGGACCTGGGTGCCGTACGAGGAGAACGACGGGCGCGGCAAGGACCGACCGGTGCTGGTCGTGGCGCGGGAGGAGCAGGGGACTCTGCTGGCCGTCCAGCTCTCCAGCAGGCCGCACGACCACGACCGCGAGTGGGTCTCGATCGGCTCCGGGTGCTGGGACGCGGAGCGGCGCGAGTCCTGGGTGGACCTGGACCGGGTGCTGCGGGTGCGGGACGAGGGGATGCGGCGGGAGGCGTGCGCGCTGGACCGGCCGCGCTTCGACCGGGTGGTGGCGCGGCTGGCCGAGCGCTACGGCTGGTCCTGACCGAACACCCGGCGGAAGGCGGCCAGGGTGGCGCGCTCGCGGCTGCGGTCCAGGATGCCGAAGACGACCTCGTCGAAGTGGCCGGCGAACCGCCCGGCGCCGGTGAGCAGCGCCTTGAAGGCCCCGGCGACGTCGGCGGGCTCGTTCTGGAAGACGCCGCAGCCCCAGGCGCCCAGCACCAGCCTGCGGTAGCCCTCGGCGGCGGCCGTCTCCAGGACCCGCTCGGCGCGGCCGGCGAGCACGCCGGGGATGCGGGGCTCGTCCTCGGGACGGTGCCGGCGGACCACTCCGGCGTTGGGCGCGGGCGAGGTGAGGAAGCCGACGGTGAAGGGCTCGGTGAGCAGCATGCCCCGGTCGGTGCGGAAGACGGGCACGCCGGGCGAGTGGATGACCCGGTCGGTGTAGAGCGGGTCGCGGTCCTCCCGGTGGTGCGCGTAGTGGCCGGGGACGCGCAGCAGGGTGGCGTAGAGGGCGGAGGAGCGGCAGAGCGCCTCCTCCTGGGCCTGGGCGCCGTTGAGGTAGCCGCCGCCGGGGTTGCGGGCGGAGGCGAAGTTGAGGACGGCGACGGGCCGGGCGGGGTCGGCGCCCACCATCCGGCGGGCGGCGACCAGGCTGCTCTCCTCGGTGACCCGCAGGAGGGTGGCGCGGTCGGTGTCGGGGGTGACGGGGACGGGCCCGGGGCCGTACGGCCGGGTTCCGGCCAGGGCCGCCGCCAGCCGGTCGGCGAGGTCGACGGTGCGGCCGTCCGGGGCCGTGTAGCGGCCCGCCGCCACGATCTCCTCCGTCTCGCGGGCCAGGGCCCGCAGTCGTGCGCTCATGGGCCCGAAGCATGATCGACGCGGCTCCGGGGCGGCAACGGCTTTTCCCGGCCAGCCCGCCGGACGCGCTCTTGCACGCCCGCCCGGGGTGGCTTTAGGTGGAATCAGCGCTTTCCCAGGAGGTGCAACGATGCCCGTGTCGCCGATGAGCGGCATACCCCGCGGCGGCCCCTCGCTCAGCGTGGCGGACGCCGAGGACCTGCTCCGATGTATCTGCTTCAAGACCGGCCCGCCCCGCACGGTCGGGGCCGAGCTGGAGTGGCTCGTCCACGAACTGCGCGACCCCCGCCTGCCCGTCCCGCCGCCCCGGCTCGCGGCGGCCCTCGACACCGTACGGGCCCTGCCGCTGGCCTCGGCCCTCACCTTCGAACCCGGCGGGCAGCTGGAGCTCAGCTCGCCGCCCGCCGCCTCCCTGATGGAGTGCCTGGACGTGCTCGCCACCGACCTGCGGGCGGTGCGCGGGGCGCTCGGCCCGCTCGGCCTCGGGCTCAGCGGCTACGGCGTGGACCCGTGGCACGCGCCCCGGGCGCGGGTGCTGCACGAGCCCCGGTACGACGCGATGGAGATCGCCCTCGGCCGCTCGGGGCCCTCGGGCCGGGCCATGATGTGCGAGTCCGCCTCGGTGCAGGTCTGCCTGGACGCCGGGACGGAGGGCCCCGGCCCGCTGGGCTACCGGCGGCGCTGGGAGCTCGCCCACCGGCTGGGCCCGGTGCTGGTGGCGGCCTTCGCCAACTCCCCCGTGCACGGCGGGCGCAGGACCGGCTGGCGGTCCACCCGGCAGCTCCTGTGGGCCGACCTCGACCCGGCGCGGGCGCTGGCCCCGCCGCCGGACGGCGAGCCGCGCGCCGAGTGGGCGGCGCACGTCCTGGACACCCCGGTGCTGTGCGTGCGGGCCCCCGAGGGGCCGTGGGCGGTGCCGGAGGGGCTGACCTTCCGCGACTGGCTGCGCACCGGGGATCCGCGCCCGCCCGGCGTGGACGACCTGCGCTACCACATCACGACCCTGTTCCCGCCGGTCCGGCCGCGCGGGCACCTGGAGCTGCGGATGATCGACGCGCAGCCGGGGCCCGACGGCTGGATGGTGCCGATCGCGGTGACGACCGCCCTGTTCGAGGACCCGGTGGCGGCCGAGGCGGCGCACCGGGCGACCCTGCCGCTGGCCGCGCGGGCGGCGGCCGGACCCGCGCCGCGCGGCCCGCTGTGGCTGGCGGCGGCCCGCGAGGGGCTCGCGGACCCGGCGCTGCACACCGCCGCGCTGACCGCCTTCGACGCGGCGCTCGACGCGCTGCCCCGGATCGGGGCGACCCCCCGGGTGACCGGCGCGGTCGCCGCGTTCCGCGAACGGTACGTGGTGCCGGGCGGCTGTCCGGCCGACGAGCTCCAGGAGGTGGTGTCATGACCGGGCTGGACACGGAGGCGCTGCGGCTGCGGGCCGTGACGGCGCTGACGGCCGCGCGGGAGCGCACCGCGCTGCTCACCTCCTGCGTCGACGACTCCGAACTGACGGCCCAGCACTCGCCGTTGATGTCCCCGCTGGTGTGGGACCTGGCGCACATCGGCAACCAGGAGGAGCAGTGGCTGTGGCGGGCCGTCGCGGGCGGCGCGGCGCTGCGGCCCGAGATCGACTCGCTGTACGACGCCTTCGAGCACCCGCGCGCCAGCCGCCCCTCGCTGCCGCTGCTGCCCCCGGCCGAGGCCCGCGCCTACGCGGCCGACGTGCGGGGCCGGGTCCTGGACGTGCTGGGCGAGGCGCGCCTGGAGGGCCGCCCGCTGGTCGAGTCGGGCTTCGCCTTCGGGATGATCGCGCAGCACGAACAGCAGCACGACGAGACGATGCTGATCACCCATCAGCTTCGCAGGGGCCCGGCGGCGCTGACCGCCCCTCCTCCGCCACCCGCGCACTCCTCGGGCCCGGTGGCCCGCGAAGTCCTCGTGCCGGGGGGCCCGTTCACCATGGGCACCTCGGACGAGCCGTGGGCGCTCGACAACGAACGGCCCGCGCACACCCGGATCGTGCCCGCCTTCTTCCTCGACACCGTCCCCGTCACCAACGGCGCCTACCAGGCGTTCATGGCCGACGGCGGCTACCGCGAGGAGCGCTGGTGGCACCCCGAGGGCTGGGCGCAGCTGCGCGAACACGGCATCGAGGCGCCGCTGTTCTGGCGGCGGGACGGCGCCGGGTGGCTGCGCCGCCGGTTCGGCGCGACCGAGCCGGTGCCCGCCGACGAGCCGGTGCTGCACGTCAGCTGGTACGAGGCCGACGCCTACGCCCGCTGGGCCGGGCGCCGGCTGCCCACCGAGGCCGAGTGGGAGAAGGCCGCCCGCCACGACCCGGCGGCCGGCCGCTCGCGCCGCTATCCGTGGGGGGACGCCGACCCCGGGCCCGTACACGCCAATCTGGGGCAGCGGCACCTGGGGCCCGCGCCCGCCGGGAGCTATCCCGAGGGGGCGTCCCCGCTCGGGGTGCGGCAGCTGATCGGCGACGTGTGGGAGTGGACGGCCAGCGACTTCCTGCCCTACCCGGGCTTCCGGGCCTTCCCGTACAAGGAGTACTCGGAGGTCTTCTTCGGGCCCGCGCACAAGGTGCTGCGGGGCGGCTCCTTCGCCGTCGACGCGGTGGCCTGCCGGGGCACCTTCCGCAACTGGGACCTGCCGGTGCGGCGGCAGATCTTCGCCGGTTTCCGCACCGCCCGCGACGCGGAGCCCGTCTGATGTGCCGCCACCTCGCCTTCCTCGGCGAACCGGTGGCCCTCGCCGAGCTGCTGCTGCGCCCGCCGCACTCGCTGGAGCACCAGTCCTGGGCGCCGCGCTCGCAGACCAGCGGCGTGGTGAACGCGGACGGCTTCGGCGTCGGCTGGTGGGCCGAGGGCGACCCGGTGCCCGCCCGCTACCGGCGGGCGGTGCCGATCTGGGGCGACCCGTCCTTCGCGGACCTCGCCCGGGTGGTGCGCACCGGCGCGCTGCTGGCCGCCGTGCGGGGCGCGACGCTGCCCGGGGCGGACGGGGAGGCCGCGGCGGCCCCGTTCGCCGGGGACCGCCGCCTGTTCAGCCACAACGGGGCGGTGCCCGGCTGGCCGGGGCCGATGGGCGCGCTGGCGGCGACGCTGCCGGCGGCGGAGCTGCTCGCGCTGGAGGCGCGCACCGACTCGGCGTTCCTGTGGGCGCTGGTGCTGCACCGGCTGCGGGCGGGGGAGGCGCCGGAGGCGGCGCTGGCGGGCACGGCCCGGGAGGCGGCCGAGGCGGCCCCCGGGTCCCGGCTCGACATGCTGCTCACCGACGGGACCGCCATCACGGCCGTCACCTGGGGGAATTCGCTCAGCACGCTGACCGGGCCCGACCGCGTGGTCGTGGCCTCCGAACCGTACGACGACGATCCGCGCTGGCGGCCGGTGCCGGACCGCACGGTCCTCACCGCCACCCGCGCGGGCGTCGCCCTCACTCCGCTTGAGGAGCACTCCCCGTGAGCCCGTTCCAGCTGACCCGTACCCTCGCCGAGGACGCCATGGGCGCCGCGCTGCGCGCCGACGTCCTGCACGGCCTCACCCGCACCCCCAAGGAACTGCCGCCGAAGTGGTTCTACGACGCAAGGGGCAGCGAGCTGTTCGACGAGATCACCCGGCTGCCGGAGTACTACCCGACGCGGGCCGAGCGGGAGATCCTGGTCGCCCGCTCCGGCGAGATCGCGGCGGCGACCGGCGCCCGGACGCTGGTGGAGCTCGGTTCCGGCTCCTCGGAGAAGACCCGGTACCTGATCGACGCGCTGCTGCCGGGGCTCGACGCCTACGTGCCGGTCGACGTGAGCGAGTCGGCGCTCCAGGGCGCGGGCGCGGCGCTGCTGGCGGAGCTCCCGGGGCTGCGGGTGCACGCCCTGGTGGCCGACTTCACCCACGGCCTCGACCTGCCGGACACCCCGGGGCCGCGCCTGGTGGCCTTCCTGGGCGGCACGATCGGCAATCTGCTGCCCGGGGAGCGGCGGGAGTTCCTGCGGGCGGTACGGGGGATGCTGGCGCCCGGTGACGCGCTGCTGCTCGGCACCGACCTGGTGAAGGACGAGGCGACGCTGGTCGCCGCGTACGACGACGCGGCCGGGGTGACGGCCGCGTTCAACCGGAACGTGCTGGCGGTGATCGGCCGGGAGCTGGGGGCCGACGCGGACCCGGCGGACTTCGATCACGTGGCGCTGTGGGACCGCGAGCGGGAGTGGATCGAGATGCGGCTGCGGGCCCGGCACGCGCTGGTGGTGAAGATCCCCGAGCTGGACCTGGTGGTGCCGTTCGAGGCGGGCGAGGAGCTGCGGACGGAGGTGTCGGCGAAGTTCCGTCAGGAGGGCGTGCGCAAGGAGCTGGCGGCGGCGGGGCTGACGCTGGCGCGCTGGTGGACGGACGAGGAGGGGCGGTTCGCGCTGTCGCTGGCGACGGTGGGCTGAGCGGACCGGCCGGCCGCCGCGGGCCGCCGCGGGACCCCGGTCACGGCGGGCCCGCGGCGGTGCCCGTGGACCGCGGTCTCGGCGGCGCGGGCGAGGGCGCGCCGGTCGGGATGCCGCCGGCCGGACAGCGGGTCCAGGACCCGGAGCTCCGCGACGAGCCCCCGCGCCGTCGCGACCCGCCACAGCGACGCGCCCAGCGGGTCGTCCCCGACGAACGCCGCCGGGCCCGCGGGCCGGTAGGCGATCCGTACCGGCTGGACGTCGGTCCCGGTGTCCAGGGCCGCCTGGAACGCCGCCGGACGGAAGGCGCCCCCGGCCCGGCCGCACCAGGTCGACCCCTCCGGGAAGACCACGGCCCGGCCGCCGCCCGCCAGGACGCGGCCCAGCGCGGCCACGGTGCCGGGCAGGCTCCGCAGCCGCTCGCGGTCGACGAAGAGGGTGCCGCCGAGCGCGGCGAGGGCGCCGAGCACCGGCCAGCCGCGCACCTCGCGCTTGGCGAGCATCCGGCCGGGCAGCACGGCGGCGACCAGCGGGATGTCCAGCCAGGAGAGGTGGTTGGCCACCACCAGGAGCGGCGTCCCGGGGGGCACCGCCGGGCCGTGCACCCGGATCCGTACCCCGAAGGCGCGCACCACGGCCCGGCACCAGACGCGGACGCACGCCAGGCGCCGGGCGGGCGGGAGGACGGCCGTGAGCGGGGCGAGCAGCACCCCGAGGAGCACGGCGGCGAGCCCGGCGGCGAGCCGGAGCGCGCCCCGGGCCGCCGCCACGCGCGGGGCGGGCGGCCCGGGGTGGGCGGCGCACCGGCCCGGGGTGCAGGGCGCCGTGGGGAACCACGGCGAGGGGGCCGCGGGGGTGCTCACCGGACCGGGGCGAGCGAGAGGAAGTGGCGCAGGTAGCGGGGGTTGGTGCGGCTCAGCGACAGCAGGACGTAGAGGTCGGCGACGTTGAAGTCGGGGTCGTGGGCGGGGGCGCCGCAGACCCAGGCGCCGAGCCGGAGGTAGCCGCGGAGCAGCGCGGGGAGTTCGGTGCGGCCCTGCGGCGGGGTGACGCCCTCGGGGGTCCACAGCCGGTGCGGGGTGACCCAGTACTCCTCGGGGGCGAGGTGCCTGGTCCTGACGGTGTCCCAGGTGGCGGCGGCGAGGGTGCCGCCGTCGGCGAGCGGCACGGAGCAGCAGCCGGCCAGCCACTCGTGGCCGGTGCGGGTCATGTAGCGGGCGAGTCCGGCCCAGACGAGGGCGATGACGGCGCCGTTGCGGTGGGCGGGGTGGACGCAGGAGCGGCCGACCTCGACCAGGTCGTGGCGGATGGGGGCGAGCCGGGTGAGGTCGAACTCGCTCTCCGCGTAGAGCCGGCCGGCGACGGCGGCGCGCTCGGGCGGCAGTATCCGGTAGGTGCCGACGACCTCGCCGGTGTCCTCGACGCGGACGAGGAGGTGGTCGCAGTACGCGTCGAAGGCGTCGCCGTCGAGGCCGGGTTCGGGTCCGTCGAGGACGGCGCCCATCTCGCCCGCGAAGACCTGGTGGCGCAGCCTCTGGGCGGCGCGGACGTCGTCCTGGTCGCGGGCGAGGCCGACGACGTAGCGGGGCTGCGGGGCGTCCCCGGACTGCGGCTGGGGCTGGGCCTGCGGCTGAGACGGTACGGCGGCGACCGGTGCGGCGGCGAGGGGCTGGGCGAGGGGTACGGCGGCCATGGCGGGCTCCTCCGGCGGTACGGAAGGGGGACGGGGGGCCGGACCGGGTGAGCGGTGGTCCGGCTCCTCGTTTCTTCCGCTGTCGGCTGGATTCGACGTGACCGTGCGGGGGCCGCTCGGTGTGGAGGCGCTGAATGCTGTCCGGCGGGCGGCCCGGGGGCCCGCCCGCCGGGCGGCCGCTACTCGGCGAGGCCGCTGGTGATCTGCTCGGAGGCTTCCTTGGCGGCCTCCTTGGCGTCACCGCCCTGGAGGACCGCGGTCATGTACGGCTTGATGGGGTTGGCGCCCTCGATGTCGGCCCACTGCGGGGAGTTCGGGGTGGCCCGGCCGCGGGCGGCGCCGACGGCCATGGTGGCGGTGGCCTCCTGGTCCTCGACGGCGGAGGCGAGCTTGGCCTTGTTGGGCACGTAGTTCATGGCGCGGGCGAGCTCGGTCTGCCACTTCTCGCCGGCGAGCGCCTTGACGACGTCGAGGGCGGCGGCGCGCTCGGGGGCGTTCTCCGGGATGATCAGGTCGGAGCCGCCGGTGAAGACGGAGCAGGGCTGGCCGGCCTTCTTGCCCGGTATGGGGAAGAAGCCCAGCTTGTCCTTGAGGCCGGGGTTGGCCTTGGTGATGACGGAGACGGCGTTGGGGGTCGCGACGATCTGGGCGACCTTGCCCTTGGCGAACACCTCGGCCTGCGGCGGGTTCTGCTCGTCGGCGTCCTTGGGGCCCTCGCCGAGGGACTGGAGCCGCTTGTAGTAGTCCATGCCCCGCAGGGCCGCCTCGCTGTCCAGGGTGCCGGTCCAGGCGCCGCCCTTGTCGACGGCGAGCTCGCCGCCCTCGTCCCAGATGAAGCCGGACAGGGTGTACCAGTCCTGGCCCGCGAGGTAGATGCCCTGGTTGCCGCCCTTGTTGAGCTTCTCGGTGTCGGCGAGCCACTCGGCGCGGGTGGCGGGCGGCTTGGCGACGCCGGCCTGGGCGAAGAGGTCCTTGTTGTAGATGACGATCCGGTTGGCCGCGTACCAGGGGATGCCGTACTGGGCGCCGCCGATGGAGCCGGGCTCGGCGAGACCGGGGAGCCAGTCCTGGCTGCCGAGGTCGCGGACGGACTCCAGGGTCAGGTCGTAGAGCTTCTCGGTGTCGGCGTACTGCGCGACCTGGGTGTTGCCGACCTCGATGACGTCGGGGCCGCCGGAGCCCTTGATGGCCTCGGTGACCTTCTTCCCGATGCCGGTCCACTCCTGGAAGGTGAACTTCAGCTCGATGTCGTCGTGCTCGGCCTCGAAGGACTCGGTGAACCGCTGGAGGAAGTCGTCGCTGACGCTGTCCTGCATCAGCCAGACGTTGACCGTGCGGGTGCCACCGCCGCCCGGGAGGAGGCTGCACCCCGAGAGGACGAGGGCGGAGACGACTGTCAGGGGACAGGCGAGGCGGCGGATCTTCACGTAGGTCACCTTCGGCATGGGGGGCTGACCCGACGTGTGGGGGGACCGAACGGGAGGTTCGCGCGGGTATGTGGCCTGGATTCTGGTCTGGACCAAACCGGATGGTCAAGTCCTTGACCATCTCGGTCCGGCCGCGGCGCCCCTCGGGGCCCCCGCCGGGCGGCGGCGGACGTGTCGCGGAGCCCGGCGGGGTGGGGCACGGTGGAGGGAACGCACCGAGAGGAGTCCGGCTCCCATGTCGAACCACACCTACCGCGTCACCGAGATCGTCGGCACGTCCACCGAGGGTGTCGACCAGGCCATCCGCAACGGCATCGAACGCGCCTCGCAGAAGCTCCGCGGCCTCGACTGGTTCGTCGTCACCGAGGTGCGCGGGCACCTCGTGGACGGCGCGGTCGAGCACTACCAGGTCGGCCTGAAGGTCGGCTTCCGGCTCGACGACGAGGACTGAGGCGGGGGCGGCCTGGGCGTTCGGCGGGGCGGCCGAGTTCTGAGCCGGGGCGGCCGGACGGGGCCGGGGGCCGAGCCGGGCGCGGCCGAGGGGCCGTCAGGTGCGGCCCTCGTCCTCCTGGGCCCGCGTCAGGGCCTCGGACGGGGCCGCCCAGCGGGCCCGGACGACGGTGAAGCCCGCCGCCTCGGCGGCGTCGCAGACCAGCTCGTCGTCGTCGACCAGCATCCGCACCTCGGTGTCCCCGGCGAGCCGCCGCAGCACCTCCAGCTTGGTCTGCCGCGCCGGGCGGAAGTCGCGGTCCCGGCGCATGTGCACCGGGCCCTCGGGCAGCCCGTGCGCGGCGAGCCAGGCGAGGGTGTCACGGCGGCAGCGCTCGGGCCGGCCGGTGAGGTAGACGACCTCGCACTCCTCGGCGGCCTCCCGGCACAGGGCGACGCCCTCGTCGAGCGGCGGGTCGGCGGGGGCGGCGGCGAAGAAGCCCTTCCAGTCGCGTGGCCGGCCCTCCAGGAAGTGCTGGCGGTGGGCGGTGGAGGCGAGGGTGTTGTCCAGGTCGAAGACGGCCACGGGCCTGCGGTGTCGGGTCACTCCCCCAGCCTAGGCAGGGTCCACGCCCCGGGGCGCGCTCAGCCGAACAGCCCGGAGCCGAGCGGGCGCCGGGCGTCGAAGCCGGGGAGGATCAGGAAGGTCGCGCCGGCCGTCGTGGTGGTGAACCCCAGCAGCGCGTCGGACGTCTCCATGTGGGCGAGGGTGGCGGTGAAGGTCCGCAGGTCGTTCTGGAAGCAGATGAAGAGCAGGCCGGGGGCGGGATCGTCGGTGCCGTACGAGCGGCGGAGCATGTGGCCGGTGCCGACCACGGCCGGGTTCGCCCGGCGCGCGTGGGCGTCCGCCGGGACGAGATAGCGCCCGTCCGGCGTCTTGGCGCCGAGGTCCGGACCCGCCGCCACGGGGCCGCCCGACAGCGGGGCGCCGCTGGCCCGGCGCCGCCCGAACACCGCCTCCTGCTCGGGCACCGACAGGGCGGCGAACCGCGCCAGGTCGAGCTCCATGTGCCGCAGTACGGCGAGGGTGCCGCCGGCGACGGCGGGCGGGCCGGCCAGCCACAGGTCGCGGCGCCGCTCGGCGTCCGTGTGCGGGCCCACGATGCCGTCGACGAAGCCGAGCGGGTTGCGGGGCGCGGTCAGACCCTCGGCCACGGGCACCTCGGCGCCCCGGCGCGCGGACTTCCGCCACCGTTCGCGGACGCGGTCCCCGGCCCGGGCCAGCAGCGCGGCGGCGACGACCGGGAGGAGCAGCGCGTCTCCGGCGCAGATCTGGATCAGCAGGTCGCCGCCCCGGGCCCGGGGCGCGATCCGTTCACGGGAGAACCGGGGCAGGTCCACCGCGCCGGGCAGCGTGGCACCGGCCATGCGGACCAGCCGGGGGCCGATGCCCACGGTCACGGTGAGGTCGCCCGGCGCCAGGCCGAGCAGCCGCGGTTCGGTCCCCGCGACGAGCGCCCGGACGGCCTCGCCGAGTTCGGCGAGCAGCGGGCCGGGGGCCACGTCGGCGCCGAGGTCGGCCACCAGCGCCAGGAGGTTCGGCTGGGCCGTGCGCGGGAGGACGATGCCCGCCTGGTGGGGGCCGGTCGGCGGAACCCCCGCGCCGGGCGCCGGAGCCGGGGAAGGGGGCCCGCCCGGCGGGGCCGCGGGCGCTTCGCACCCCGCGGTGAGCCCGGTGGCCGCCGCGGCCCCGGCGGCCCCGATGAACGCGCGTCGTGACGGACGGGAGTCGGCTCGGTGCATGGGGTGCAGAGTGCCACACCCGAATCGCTCGTGTGGGTCAACCTGCCTTTTTCGGGGTGGAATCGGGTGGTGCCGTGCCAGGATCGGACGCATGCCTCGATTAGCTCTTCGCGTGCTGGCGACCGTCCTGGGCACGCTGACGCTGGTGGCCGGTTGCAGCGACGGCGGTGGCGGTGGTGACGGCGACGACGGACCGGGCGAGGGCCGGCGCCCGAGCGGCGCGCGGGTGACGATCCGGGTCCCCGCCGACGCCCCGACGATCTCGGCCGCGGTGTCGCTGGCGCGCCCCGGCGACCTGGTGCTGGTCGCGCCGGGCACGTACCACGAGTCGGTGAAGGTCTCCACGCCCCGGATCACGCTCCGCGGCGAGTCCCGCGAGAAGGTCGTCATCGACGGACGGCTGCGGCAGCCGAACGGTGTCCTCGTCACGGCCCCCGGGGTGGCCGTGGAGAACCTGACCGTGCGGAACAACACGCAGAACGGCGTGCTGGTCACCGGTTCGGCGAAGGCGGCGGCCGGGCTGCCGGGCGGAGGCGGCGGCTACGACACCGGCGACGAGCCCGTCACCTTCCTGAAGTCGTTCCTGGTCTCGCACGTGACCGCGACCCGCAACGGGCTGTACGGCATCTACGCGTTCTCCGCGCAGAACGGCGTCATCGAGCACTCCTACGCGTCGGGCGGGGCGGACTCGGGGATCTACGTGGGGCAGTGCAAGCCCTGCCGCATCGTGGTGCGGGACAACATCGCCGAACTCAACGCGGTCGGGTACGAAGGCACCAACGCAGGCGGGGACATGTACGTGATCGGCAACCGGCTGGTCGGCAACCGGGTCGGCCTGACCACCGGCTCCGACCACCAGGAGAAACTCCTCCCGCAGCGGGGCGCCGTCATCGCGGGCAACCTGATCGCCGCCAACCAGCAGCGGGCCACCCCGCAGCAGGCCGACGGGGGTTGGGGCGTCGGCGTCGGCGTCGACGGCGGCAGCGACAACCGGTTCGTCCGCAACCGCGTCACGGGCAACGGCACCGCGGGGCTGGTGGTCACCGCGACCGCCGACATCCCCGCGATCGGCAACCGGATCACGGACAACGCCTTCTCCGGCAACGGCGTCGACGTCGGCTGGACGTTCCCCACCGCCGCGCGGGGACGGGGCAACTGCCTGCGCGGCAACGAGCTGCGGACCACCGTGCCCGCCGGGCTCGCGACCACGGCGCCCTGCCCGCTGCCGGACACGACACCTTCGCCGGACGGCCGTTGGGCGGCGCCGACGCCCCCCGACGGCATCCCGTTCTCCGAGGTGGCGGCGCCCGCGCCGCAGCCGCAGCTCCCGCACGCCCTCACCGCGGGTGCCACCGCCGTCCCGGCCGTGCCGGAGCTGCCGGACCTGGCGGGGGTCCCGCTGCCGTCGCCGTCCCTGCTCGCCGCCGGTGCGCGGGTACGGGCGTCCTGAGCGGCGCCGCGCCCCGGAGAGCCGGCGCCGGCTGCCGCTAGTTCTTCGGGGCGGCACCCGCCACCGGGGTGACCGGCCGGAACGGCTGGGTGTCGAACGTGATGTCCACCGGCCGGGGCGCGGAGCCGACCTCGGCGCGGACCCGGCGCATCGTGCCGTCCGGGCCCACCCAGTAGCGCACGTTGCCCGCCGTGTCGGGGCGGTTCCGGGAGGACGGTCCGGTCATGACGTCCACCGGATGCCCGTCCACCCGGTCGCGTCCCCACCAGGCGGCGCCGTTCTGCGCCAGCAGTCCGGCGTTGTCCGGCCGGTCGCTGCCGAGACCGAGCGCGATGGTCAGCGACGTGTCCAGCGAGCTCCCGGCGGACAGCAGCGGGCGGCGGACCCAGCCGGTGCGGGGCGGCGAAGCGGGGGCGTGCTCGGGGGCGTTCGCCATCGGGTGGACGAACACCGAGTCGGCCGTCCACTCGATGAGCCCCTCGCTGGAGGTCTCGCGCCCGGTGCCGTGGACCACCCCGTAGCCGATCCTGCCCCGGTAGTCGACGGACCCGGTCACGGTCAGCCCTCCGGCGGTGCCCGGCACGGTGATCGTCACCGCGCGGCCGCGCGCCTCGTAGTTGCGGAACCGGGTGATCGCCAGGCGGTCCGCCTCGTCCGAGGTCAGCGCACGCGGACCGGCGGGCTCGGAGCCGCCGCCGGTGAGCAGGAACGCGGCGCCGACCGCGACGGCCGCCGTGGCGATGCCGACGGCCACCCGGCGGGGCCGCGGCCACCGGCGCCGTCCGGTCGCACGGTCCGGCCGTGCCCCTCCGTATCTCCCGCTCCGCACCCGGCTCGACGTGGCCACTTCCCCACCCTCTCGGTTCGCCCGCTTGCTTGGACCGCGGACTGCCCGACCGCGAACCAGCAGGCGCGGTCGGGCAGTTCGGATCAGTGCTGTTCGGATCAGTGCTGTTCGGATCAGTGCTGTTCGGATCAGTGCTGTTCGGATCGGTGTCGTCCGGTCAGGTCAGTGCTCCCGGGGACGGCGTTTCCGGCTCACGACCGCGATGGCCAGGCCCGTACCCAGCAACAGGCCGACGAGGCCGATCACCGGCACCGCTCCGGAGGAGCCGGTGTGCGCCAGCGAGCCTCCCGAGTCCCCGTAGCCCCCCTGGTCCCCGTAGTCCGGGGGCGGTGTCGACGCGGAGGGCGAGCTCGGCGTCGGGGTCGGCTTGTGGGGCGGCTTCCCCTTCGGGATGTACACCCCGGCGTCGATGGTGTGGTCGACGCCGCCCGGCCTGCTCGGCGCCGTGACGGGCGCGGAGCCGGCGCAGAGCCGTCCGGTGGTCGGCGGCGTCACGTTGGAGTCGTGCGTCCGGTCGGTGCCGGCTCGCGGCAGCGTGAACCGCAGCCGGTCCGCCGTGGGCCGCCCGGGCACCCCGCTGGTGTCCGCGGTGCACACGTCGAACCGCACCGTGTACTTCGCGCCGGGGACGAGCTGGTACGCGGCGCCGACACCACCGAAGTAGTACTCGCCGGCGTCGTCGGTCCGCGTCGTGGCGACCTGCCTGCCGCCCGCGTCCAGCAGGCTGACCGTCGCCCCGGGCAGCAGCGGCTCCCCCGGGTCCTGGACCCCGTCGCGGTCGCTGTCGAACCAGACCAGGTTGCCGATCTGGACCGGGGCGTTCGCCGCCGCGTAGGCGACGTCGCCGAGCCCGCCGGCCTTGCCGAAGCCGTTCTGCGCCCCGCCGACGAACTGGTAGGCGTTCGTGTTCGGGGCGTTGCCGGGGCCCGCGCCGGTCGTGATGTGGTGGTAACCGGTGCCGGACGTCTCGACGTTGACGGTCGGGTCGAACTCCGTGCTGACGACCCAGTCCTGCTGCGGGATGAAGGCCACGGAGCCCAGCGCGGTCTCCTGGTGCGGCCCCTGGAAGAACTCGCCGGGGAAGTACTCGACGACATCGGGGGCCTGGCCGCCGCTGTTGCCGGGGGTGGCGTGGTTGGGGCAGTTCCCGGTGCCTTCCCACGCGTATCCGCCGGTGGGAACGGCACAGGCCATGTTGATGTCGCCGCCGGCCATGCCGAGTTCCGGCGTGTTGTTCCCGGGACGGGGGTCGAGTCCCCGGGCGCTGAGCACGTCCATGAACCGGTCGCGGAAGCCCAGGATCATCGAGCCGTCGCGGCCGAAGGCGAGGGAGGCGAGCTCCGGCTGCGGGTCGAGGAAGGCGTTGCCCGCCTTGCGCTCGTCCCAGGTGTCCAGGCTGGTGTTCCACGGGTTCCAGCGGGTGGCCTGGGGGGCGGCGCCCGCCCCGGTGAAGACGGTGCCACGCTTGTCGGTGAGGGTGTGGGTCAGGACCGTGGTGAACCGCCTGCCGTCGTACGCGTAGACGACGGCCTTCAGGTCCGCGGGCTTCTGTGTGCTCTCGGCGCTGCACACACCGCCCACGTACAGGGTGTTGTCGTGGGCTTCGAGGCCGAACGGCCGCCAGTCACCGGCGCTCGCGCACCCCGGGTCGGGGATGGGTGTCGTCGCCCTGGGCGCCGATGCGGTGGCCCCCCTCGCGTCGAAGCTCACCAGGCTGCGGTTCAGCAGGTTCACCGCGTACAGCGTGGAGCCGTCCTCCGAGAGGGCCAGGGCGCCGATGCTCTCCTTGCCCGGCGCGTCGACGAATCCCGGGTCCTTGTTCATGTCGCTGTCGTGCTGCGTCCGCGCGACGTCCGGCACCTGGGCGAACAGCTTCGGTGCGCCGGAGCCGTCGACCGGCACCGTGTAGATCGCGCCGGGGCCCTCGGGCCCGTACGGGGCGTAGCGGCGGGCGAACGCGCTCTGGAACAGCCGGGTGCGGTACCTGTCGTAGGCGAGCCCGTACGTCGTGCCCACCTGGGCCTGCGTGGCCAGCACGCTCGGACACGCCACGCCGCCGGGGCAGGTGCCCCGGGTCTGCGTCCCGAACGCCACGAGGGCCCGGGTGTCCGTTCCGGTGGCCCCGTTCTGGACCGGCACGAAGTACCGCGTGTCCGGCAGGGCGTAGTCGGCGGGGTTCCACACGCCCGTGACCACGGAGGCGTTCTTTCCGCCCGAGACGTCCACGAACGACGTGAAGCTGTCGAAGTGGTTCTCCGCCGTCGACGCGGGCGCGGCCCGCAGATAGCCGTCGTACGGCGCGGGGACGCTGACGTCCACGCGGTACCGGCCGCCGCGCAGCGACGTCGACTGCGCCACCACCACCTTTCCGGTGGTGTCCGTGACGGCGGTGACACCGCGCCCGGCGGGGTCGGAGACCCGCACCCTCATGCCGCGCTGCGGCACGTCCATCGTCGTGTTGATGACGCCGGTGCCGAAGAAGTCGCGCAGCACCTGGACCGTCAGCGTGCCGTCCTCGGGCGAGGCGGCGACGGGGCCGGCCGTCGCTCCCAGAGCACCGCCCGCCAGCAAGAGAACGGATAACCCCACGCGTGCCAGCGGGCCCGCGCGCAGCGGGACCGTTCGCCGCGAGCCGGAGTCGACTCGATTCATGGCATCACTCTCCATGTACGGAAAGGAAAAGGACCATCGCTGCCGGGTGGGCCTCTTCGCGATGATTTCTTGAGGGATTTGCGGGCGAGCCGTGGAGGCCGCGGATCAGGAAAGACGCACAGCAGGTCCGACGCGACGCCCTCCACCGTCGACCTCGCCGACAACCGTCGTGAGCAGCGCGCGACACTCTAGGGGCAGACGCTCAGCCGCCACCAGTAGAATTCTGGAATTCATCGGAATCGGCGATATTATCCGAGCGCATGAACAAGATTACCGAATGAATATGCGAATTCCATTGAATGGCTGAATCCGGGCCACTTGTCGACATTACGACGGCCGGCCGGAGCCCCTCCCGGGCAGGTGCACCACGAGGAGCGTGAAGGCCGCGAGCGCGACGTTGCGCGCGGCGGCGTCGAGGCCGTTCCAGTCGGACGACTGCCACATGGCGAACCACTCGCCGCCGATCACGAGGAAGCCGATCCCGAACAGCGTCAGCACCATCACCAGGCCCACCGTGCTCACCGCGCGGGCGCGGTTGTACGTGTCACGGCGCAGTCCCGTGATCCAGAGCCGGGTGGCGGCGAGGAGGACCGCCGCGGCCGTCGCCTCCCAGGCGATGAGGGCGACGTAGGCGGCGTTCTGGAGGGCGGGCGATTCGACCGCCCGCCACATCAGGTCGGGGTCCTTGAAGGTGGTGTCCATGCTCAGGACGTGCCGGACGAAGAGCTGGTTGGTCCCGAAGTCGGTGAGGTTCCCGAACACGACCAGGGTCATGTAGAGGGCGACGGTCGCCGTCAGCGCGGTCGCCGCGACGGGCGGCGAGCCCAGCTTGAGGAGCCGGGTCCGCCGGGGGTGGGCCTGTGTCATGGAGGTGTCCTCTCTCGTCGTCGCCCGTTCGGCTGGCCTGACCAGGGCAAACGGGACGGGCGCCCTAGAATCGGCGGATGCACAGCCGCACCGACTCCCCCGTCGCGCCGCCCGCGCCCGCGACGCCCCACGACCCGTTCGTCCGGGTGCGGGGTGCCCGTGAGCACAATCTGAAGGGTGTCGACGTCGATGTGCCCCGCGACGCGCTGACGGTGTTCACCGGGGTGTCCGGCTCGGGGAAGTCCTCGCTGGCGTTCGGCACGATCTACGCGGAGGCGCAGCGCCGCTACTTCGAGTCGGTCGCGCCGTACGCCCGGCGGCTGATCCACCAGGTGGGGGCGCCGAAGGTCGGGGAGATCACCGGGCTGCCGCCGGCGGTGTCGCTGGAGCAGCGCCGGTCCGCGCCGAACGCGCGCTCCTCGGTCGGCACGGTGACGACGCTGTCGAACTCACTGCGGATGCTGTTCTCGCGGGCGGGCGCCTATCCGCCGGGGGCGCCGCGGCTGGACTCGGACGCCTTCTCGCCGAACACGGCGGCGGGGGCGTGCCCGTCCTGCCACGGCATCGGGCGGGTGCACGGGACGACGGAGGAGCTGCTGGTCCCGGACCCGGGGCTGTCGATCCGGGAGGGCGCGATCGCCGCCTGGCCGGGCGCCTGGCAGGGCAAGAACCTGCGGGACGTGCTGGACGCGCTCGGGTACGACGTGGACCGGCCGTGGCGGGAGCTGGCGGCGGCGGACCGGGAGTGGATCCTGTTCACCGACGAGCAGCCGGTGGTGACGGTCCATCCGGTGCGGGAGGCGGGGCGGATCCAGCGCCCGTACCAGGGCACGTACACGAGCGCCCGGCGCTATGTGATGCGTACCTTCTCGGATTCGAAGAGCGCGTCGCTGCGGGCGCGGGCGGAGCGGTTCCTGACCAGCGGTCCGTGCCCGGTGTGCGGGGGCGGGCGGCTGCGGCCGGAGGCGATGGCGGTGACCTTCGCGGGCCGGGACATCGCGGAGCTCGCCGCGCTGCCGCTGACGGAGCTGGCGCGGACGCTGGAGCGCGCGACGGCGGACGGGGACGCGACGGAGACGGCGCGGGTGCTCGGCGCGGACCTGGTGGCGCGGATCGGGACGGTGACGGAGCTGGGCCTGGGCTATCTGAGCCTGGACCGGGCGACGCCGACGCTGTCCAGCGGCGAGCTCCAGCGACTGCGGCTCGCGACCCAGCTGCGGTCGGGGCTCTTCGGTGTGGTGTACGTGCTCGACGAGCCGTCCGCGGGGCTGCACCCGGCGGACACGGAGGCGCTGCTGGTGGTGCTGGACCGGCTGCGGGCGGCGGGGAACACGGTGTTCGTGGTGGAGCACCAGCTGGACGTGGTGCGGCACGCGGACTGGCTGGTGGACGTGGGGCCGCTGGCCGGGGAGCACGGCGGGCGGGTGCTGTACAGCGGCCCGCCGGCGGGGCTGGCGGAGGTGGCCGGGTCGGCGACCCGGCGCTTCCTCTTCGACCGCCCGGCCGTCCCGGCGCGGGAGGTGCGGGAGCCTTCGGGGTGGCTGCGGACAGGGCCGCTGGACCGGCACAACCTGCGGGGGCTCGATGCCGCCGTGCCGTCGGGGGTGCTGACGGCGGTCACGGGGGTGTCCGGTTCCGGGAAGTCCACGCTGGCGGCGGCGCTGACCGAGGAACTGCCGGGTGTGGAGCGGCTGGTGACGGTGGACCAGAAGCCGATCGGGCGGACCCCGCGCTCCAACCTGGCCACGTACACGGGTCTGTTCGACGTGGTGCGCAAGCTGTTCGCGGCGACCGACGAGGCCCGGGAGCGGGGTTACGCGGCGGGGCGGTTCTCCTTCAACGTGCCGGGCGGGCGCTGCGAGACCTGCCAGGGCGAGGGATTCGTCTCGGTGGAGCTGTTGTTCCTGCCGAGCACGTACGCGCCGTGTCCGGACTGCCGGGGGGCGCGGTACAACCCCGAGACGCTGGAGGTGCGGCTGCGCGGGCTGACCGTCGCGGAGGTGCTGGACCTGACGGTGGAGGCGGCGGCGGGGTTCTTCGCGGAGGTCCCGGCGGCGGCGCGCGGGCTGCGCACGCTGCTGGACGTGGGCCTCGGCTATCTGCGGCTCGGCCAGCCGGCGACGGAGCTGTCCGGCGGGGAGGCGCAGCGCATCAAGCTGGCCACCGAGCTCCAGCGGCCCCGGCGCGCCCACACGCTGTACGTGCTGGACGAGCCGACGACGGGGCTGCACCCGGCCGATGTGGAGGTGCTGGCGCGCCAGTTGCACGGTCTCGCCGACGCGGGGCACACGGTGGTGGTCGTGGAGCACGACATGGACGTGGTGGCGGGCGCGGACTGGGTGATCGACCTGGGTCCGGGCGGTGGCGACGAGGGCGGCCGGATCGTGGCTGCGGGCCCGCCCGCCGCCGTCGCGGCGACGGCGGCGAGCAGGACCGCCCCGTATCTGGCCCGGGCCCTGGGCCTCGCGGGGAGCTAAGTCCGGCGCGGCTAAGCGGCCGTGTCGAAGGTGTAGTGCGGGGTGTGGTCGAGCATGTCGGCCGGGGTCACGTCGTTCCAGGGACGCATGGTGTCGTGGAGGTCGACGACGTTCGGGGTGCCGGCGGCGGGCAGGTAGGCCGAGCGGGGGTGGCGGGCCTGCCAGTCGGCCCACAGCTTGTCGATGAAGGCGTGGTGCATCCAGAACACGGGGTCGTTCGGGGAGACGCCGGTGGCCATCTGGCCGCCGACCCAGACGTGCACCCGGTTGTGCAGGTTGACGCCGCGCCAGCCCTCCAGGTGGTTGCGGAAGCCGTCGGAGGCGCTGTTCCAGGGGGCCATGTCGTAGGTCTCCATGGCGAGGACGGAGTCGACCTCGGCGCGGGTGGGGAGCTGGCGGCCGCCGGCGCCGAGGTCGCGGCGGAGGTAGTCGCGGCCGTCGACGCGGACGGTGATCGTCCAGCGGTTGCCGGAGCGGGCGAAGGCGCCGTCGAGGACCTGTCCGTCGCGGGCCCGGCCGGTGCCGCCGAGGAAGTCGGGGGCCCAGAGGGAGGAGCTCGTGGTGCGGTCGGCGGTCCAGTCCCAGTAGGGCAGGGTGACGCTGGGGTCGACGGACTGGAGCGCCTGCTCGAACTGTATGAGGAAGCGGCGGTGCCAGGGCAGGAAGGACGGCGAGCGGTGGCCGACGCGGTCGCCGCTGTCGGTGTCGCTCATGATGAAGGCGTTGTGGGTGGTGACGAAGGTGTCGTAGCGGCCCGAGCGCTTCAGTTCGAGGAGGGCGGCGACGAAGCGGCGCTTCTCGTCGGCGGTGAGGGCGGCCTGGTTCTTGCGTACGGTCACGGTGGTACGGCTCCTGGGTGGAACGGGCGGTGGCGGGATCGGGTCAGCCGAGGGCGAGGGGGACCAGCGGGGCCCCCTGGAGCTCGCGGACGGCCGCGCGGGCCACGGCCTTGGGCGTGGCGACGGGCTCGTAGTGGTTGATGACGCTGATCCAGGTGCCGTCGGCGTTCCGCATCACGTGCAGTTCCTCGCCGTCGATGGTCACGGAGTAGCCGCCCCCGTGGTGTCCCCCGTGGTGGCCGCCGTGCGCGGGGCCGCCGATGATGCGGCGGCCCTGGTAGACCTCGTCGAAGGCGGCGGGCTCCGGGAGGGCGGCGGGCGCGTCGGCGGGCGGTGTCGCGGCTCCGGCGGAGCCGGCCAGGGCGAGGCCCGCGACGGCACCGGCGGCGCCTGCGGCGACGCCGAGGGCCTGGCGGCGGGTGATGCTGGACATGAGAAACCCCCAAATGGACTGGTACCGCCGGGGGTTTGGTCATATGCCCCCGGCAGGACCCATCAGTACCCGGAGGCGCCTTGACGCCGGAAATCGCCCGGAAGGGGTTGGCCGCTATATGGACGACTCGCCATGATCGGTACAGCGTTGAACGGAGTTGATCTTGCTGTTCCGGCGCACGGAAGCGCCCCGGAACGAAAGTTCTGCGGAGATCGTGACGATCTCGTGAACGATCTTTCGTTCCGGGGCGCGGGACGTGGCGGGGCTCACGCTCCCAGACTGTCCGGATTCAGTCGCGCGCCTTCCGGCGCGCCCGCAGCCACTCCTTGTTCATCGCCGCGATCGAGGGCAGCGGGATGCCCTTCGGGCAGGCGGTCGCGCACTCCCCGGTGAGGGTGCAGCCGCCGAAGCCCTCGGCGTCCATCTGGGCCACCATGTCGAGCACCCGGGTCTCGCGCTCGGGCGCGCCCTGCGGCAGCACGCCCAGGTGGTTGACCTTGGCGGAGGTGAAGAGCATCGCCGAGCCGTTGGGGCAGGCGGCGACGCAGGCGCCGCAGCCGATGCACTCGGCGTGCTCGAAGGCGAAGTCGGCGTCCGCCTTGGGCACCGGGGTGGCGTGCGCCTCGGGGGCGGAGCCGGTCGGGACGCTGACGTACCCGCCCGCCTGGATGATCCGGTCGAAGGCGGACCGGTCGACGACGAGGTCCTTGACCACCGGGAAGGCGGCGGCCCGCCAGGGCTCGACGTCGATGGTGTCGCCGTCCCGGAACGAGCGCATGTGCAGCTGGCAGGTGGTGGTGCGCTCGGGCCCGTGGGCGTCGCCGTCGATGACCAGGCTGCACGCGCCGCAGATGCCCTCGCGGCAGTCGTGGTCGAAGGCGACCGGGTCCTCGCCGCGCAGGATGAGGTCCTCGTTGAGGGTGTCCAGCATCTCCAGGAAGGACATGTCGGGCGAGACGCCCTCGACGTCGTAGGTGGCCATGGCGCCTTCTGTGTCGGCGTTCCGCTGGCGCCAGACGCGCAGGGTGAGCTTCATGCGTAGCTCCGCTGGGTGGGGTGGACGTGTGCGAAGACGAGGTCCTCCTTGTGGAGGACGGGGGTGCCGGACGGGCCGGACTCCCAGGCGGCGACGTACGCGAACTCCTCGTCGCGGCGCGCCGCCTCGCCGTCCGGGGTCTGGGACTCCTCGCGGAAGTGGCCGCCGCAGGACTCCGCGCGGTGCAGGGCGTCGAGACACATCAGCTCGGCGAGCTCGAGGTAGTCGACGATCCGGTTGGCCTTCTCCAGCGACTGGTTGAACTCCTCGCCGGTGCCCGGCACCTTGATCCGGCGCCAGAACTCCTCGCGGATCTCCGGGATCCGGCGCAGCGCCGTGCGCAGCCCCTCCTCGGTGCGGGCCATCCCGCAGAACTCCCACATGAGCTCGCCGAGTTCGCGGTGGAAGGAGTCCGGGGTGCGGTCGCCGTCGACGGCGAGCAGCAGGTTCAGCCGGTCCTCGGTCTCGGCCAGCGCCTCCCGCACCGCCGGGTGTGCGTCGGTGACCGGGGTGTCGTGCGGGTGGCGGGCCAGGTAGTCGTTGATGGTGGCGGGGAGCACGAAGTAGCCGTCGGCGAGGCCCTGCATGAGGGCCGAGGCGCCGAGCCGGTTGGCGCCGTGGTCGGAGAAGTTGGCCTCGCCGATGGCGAACAGGCCGGGGACCGTGGTCTGGAGGTCGTAGTCGACCCAGAGCCCGCCCATCGTGTAGTGCACGGCCGGGTAGATCCGCATCGGCACCTCGTACGGGTCCTCGGCGGTGATCCGCGCGTACATGTCGAAGAGGTTGCCGTACTTCTCCTCGACCTTGGCGCGGCCCATCCGGCGGATCGCGTCGGCGAAGTCGAGGTAGACACCCTGGCCGCCGGGGCCGACGCCGCGCCCCTCGTCGCAGACGTTCTTGGCGGCGCGCGAGGCGATGTCGCGGGGGACGAGGTTGCCGAAGGAGGGGTAGATCCGCTCCAGGTAGTAGTCGCGCTCGTCCTCGGGGATCTCGTGGGCGGGCCGGGTGTCGCCGTGCGCCTTGGGGACCCAGATGCGGCCGTCGTTGCGCAGCGACTCGCTCATCAGCGTGAGCTTCGACTGGTGGTCGCCGGTGCGCGGGATGCAGGTGGGGTGGATCTGGGTGAAGCAGGGGTTGGCGAAGTACGCGCCGCGCCGGTGCGCCCGCCACACGGCGGTGGCGTTGGAGTTCATGGCGTTGGTGGACAGGTAGAAGACGTTGCCGTAGCCGCCGGTGGCGAGGACGACGGCGTCCGCGTAGTGGGTGGAGATCGCGCCGGTGACCAGGTCGCGGGCGACGATGCCGCGGGCCCGCCCGTCGACGACGATCAGGTCGAGCATCTCGGTGCGCGGGTGCATCTCCACGTTCCCGGCGGCGATCTGCCGGGAGAGCGCCTGGTAGGCGCCGAGCAGGAGCTGCTGGCCGGTCTGGCCGCGGGCGTAGAAGGTGCGGGAGACCTGGACGCCGCCGAAGGAGCGGGTGTCGAGCAGTCCGCCGTACTCGCGGGCGAAGGGGACGCCCTGGGCGACGCACTGGTCGATGATCTCGACGGAGATCTGGGCGAGCCGGTGCACGTTGGACTCGCGGGCGCGGAAGTCGCCGCCCTTGACGGTGTCGTAGAAGAGGCGGTGCACGGAGTCGCCGTCGTTGCGGTAGTTCTTGGCCGCGTTGATGCCGCCCTGGGCGGCGATGGAGTGGGCGCGGCGCGGGGAGTCCTGGTAGCAGAACTGGACGACCTGGTAGCCCTGTTCGGCGAGGGTGGCGCCGGCGGAGCCGCCGGCCAGGCCGGTGCCGACGACGATCACGCGGTGGCCGCGCCGGTTGGCGGGGTTGACCAGCTTCGCCTCGAAGCGGCGGGTGTCCCAGCGTTCCGCGATCGGCCCGGCGGGGGCCTTCGTGTCGCTGATCGGGGCGCCCAGGGTGTAGTCGGGGGAGGTCATTCAGCTCACCACTCCGGTCATGACGGCGACGGGTACGGAGACGAAGCCGGCGGTCAGCAGCAGCGCGAGGCCGTTGGCCGTGGCCTTGAGGACGCGCTCGCGGCGGGCGTTGCCGACGCCGAGGGTCTGGGCGGCGCTCCAGAAGCCGTGCCGGACGTGCAGCCCGACGGCCGCCATGGCGACGAGGTAGATCACGTTGCCGTACCAGGTGGAGAAGGTGTCGACGACGTTCTCGTACGGCCTGCCCTCCTGGAAGCCGGGGTGGACGGTGCCGGTGGTCAGGTCGAGGATGTGCCAGACGATGAAGAGGCCGACGATGATCCCGCCCCAGCGCATGGTGCGGGTGGCGTAGCTCGACCGGCGCCGCTTGTGCACGTACGCGGTCGGCCGGGCGCGCAGGTCGCGCCGGCTGAGCTGGTACGCGGAGACGGCATGCGCGACGACGGCGACGACCAGCACGATCCGGGCGGCCCACAGGCCCCACTCGTGGTGCAGCACGGGGGCGCCCATGGTGCGCAGCCAGTGGGCGTAGCCGTTGAACTCCTCGGGGCCGAAGAAGACCTTCAGGTTGCCGGCGACGTGCGCGACGAGATACGCGAGCATCGTCAGACCGCTGACGGCCATGACGGTCTTCTTGCCGATCGTGGACGCCCAGAAGCCGCGGGTGGGGCCCGCGGGCGGGCGGCCCGCCTTCCGGTCGGGATGGGGTGCCAGAGCCATGTCAGCGACGGTAGGGGCGAAGGGCCCGAGAGGTCCAAGACATGGTTCGGCTCATCTCGATAGGGGCCTCCTATCGAACGGGGTAGGCTGGTCCCATGCAGTTCCAGCAGCTCCTGTACTTCGTCGCCGTCGCCGAGACCCGTCACTTCACCCGCGCCGCCGAGCGCGTCCACGTGTCGCAGCCCTCGCTCTCCCAGCAGATCAAGGCCCTGGAGCAGGAGCTGGGGGCGGAGCTGTTCAGCCGGGCCCGGGGCAACATCGCGCTGACCGACGCGGGCGAGGCGCTGCTGCCGCTGGCCCGCCGGATCCTCGCCGACACCGACACCGCCCGGCACGAGGTGCAGGAGCTGGTGCAGCTGCGGCGCGGCCGGGTGCGGCTCGGCGCGACCCCGAGCCTCTGCACGGGGCTGCTCCCGGACGTGCTGCGCGCCTTCCATGACCTGCACCCGGGGATCCGGCTGCTGATCGAGGAGGGCGGCTCGCACGACCTGGTCCGGGAGCTGGCGCGCGGCGCGCTCGACCTGGCGCTGGTGGTGCTGCCGCTGCCGACGCCTTCCCCCGCCCTGACCACGGTGGAGCTGCTGACCGAGGACCTGGTGGTGGTCTCCTCGGCCTCCGCCCCCGCGCCGCGCCGCCCGGTGCGCATCGCCGATCTGCGCGACCAGCCGCTCGTGATGTTCCGGCACGGCTACGACCTGCGGGAGCTGACCGTGGCGGCCTGCCGCGCGGAGGGCTTCGAGCCCTCGTTCACGGTCGAGGGCGGCGAGATGGACGCCGTCCTCGGCTTCGTACGGGCCGGGCTCGGCCTCGCGGTCGTCCCCACCATGGTCGCGGCCCGCGCGAGCCGCGACCTGCGCGTGACGGCGCTGGCCCGGCCGGGCCTCCAGCGCACGATCGCGCTGGCCCACCGCAGCGACGTGGCCCCGCCCCGAGCGGCCCGCGAGCTCCAGCGGCTGCTCATGGCCTCGCGGCGGGGCGGGACGGCGGCCTGACCGGGGGCGTACGCGGGCGCGTGTGAGGTCCGCCCCGCGTGTGAGGCCCACCCAGCGTGTGAGGCCCGCCCCCGCCTGTGAGGCCCGCCCCCGCGCGTGAGACCCGTCCGCGCTACACCGCGTCCGCCAGGACCAGCGAGTGGATCCGGTCCGGGGCGCCGGGGCGGGCGTAGTACCAGCCCTGGGCCGTGTCGCAGCCGAGCTCGCGCAGCTGCTGGGCCTGCGCCCCGGTCTCCACACCTTCGACGGTGACGGCCAGCTCCAGGCTGTGGGCCAGCTGGACGATCCCCTCGACGATCTTGAGGTCGACCAGGTCCACCGGGTGCTGCTGCATCCCCTGCGTGAAGGAGCGGTCCAGCTTGAGCACGCTGACCGGCAGCCGGCGCAGGTTGGCGAGGTTGGAGTAGCCGGTGCCGAAGTCGTCGAGCGCGATGTCCACGCCCATGTCGGCGAGCTGCCGCAGCGGCTTGAGCAGGTCGTCGTCCGCGCCGATGAGCGCCGACTCGGTCACCTCCAGGCACAGCGCGCCCGGTTCGAGCCCGGAGCGCTCCAGCACGTCGACGGTGTCCGCGACGAGCCGGGGGTGGTGCAGCTGGGTCGGCGAGAGGTTGACGTTGATCCGCAGCGGGCCGCCGTCGGCGTGCCGGGTCTGCCAGAACCGGGCCTGCCGCACGGCCTCTTCGAGCACCCAGCGGCCCAGCGGCACGATCAGCCCGGTGTTCTCGGCGAGCGGGATGAAGCGGTCCGGGCCGAGCACCCCGTGCTGCGGGTGGCACCAGCGGACCAGCGCCTCGGCGCCGTGCACGCTGCCGTCGTCCAGGTGGACCAGCGGCTGGTACTCGATGAAGAACTCGCCCCGCTCCAGGGCCGCGGGCAGCGCGGTGGTGAGCCCGTGCCGGGTGATGGCCCGGGCGTCGGCCTCGGCGTCGGCGAACTCGAAGCGGTTGCCGCCCGCCGACTTGGCCCGGTACATGGTGATGTCGGCGCTGCGCAGCACCTCGGCCGCGGTCCGCTCCCCCACCGGGCCCTCGACCACGCCGACGCTGCCGCGCACGGTCAGTTCGCGGCCGTCGACCCGGATCGGGGCGGCGAGCGCGCCGAGCATCCGGTCGGCGAGCTCGGCGACCTTGTGCTCGCTGTCGGAGCCGGTGGTCAGCGCGACGAACTCGTCGCCGCCGAGCCGGGCGACCATCTCGCCGGGCGCCTTGACCGAGCCCTGCAGCCGGTCGGCGACCTCGACGAGCAGCCGGTCGCCGGTGGCGTGGCCGAGGCTGTCGTTGACCACCTTGAAGCCGTCGAGGTCCAGGTAGCACAGCCCGAAGCGCCCGTCGCCCGGGGCCAGCGTCTTCTCCAGGCGCTCGAAGAACAGCGTCCGGTTGGGCAGCCCGGTCAGCGCGTCGTGGGTGGCCTCGTACCGCAACCGCAGGTTGAGCAGGCGCCGTTCGGTGGTGTCCTCCATCAGCGCGAGCTGGTAGCGGGGCACCCCGGCCGCGTCGCGCAGCAGCGAGACGGTGAGGTTGGTCCACAGCACGGTGCCGTCGCCGCGGTAGTACGGCTTCTCCACCCGGTAGTGCTCGCGCTCGCCGCGCACCAGCTCGTCGTACAGGCGCCAGACGTGCGGGCCGTCCTCGGGGTGCGACCACTCGGCGATGTTGCGGCTGAGCACGTGCTGTTCGAGGCCGCCGAACATCCGGGTGAGGGTCTCGTTGACCTCCAGGACGTTGCCGTCGAGGTCGGCGATGCCGATGCCGATCGCCGCGCCCTCGAAGACCGCGCGGAAGCGGCTCTCGGTGGCGTGCAGGGCGAGTTCGGCGGCGCTGCGGGCCGAGAGCGCCGAGTGCGCGATGGTCTCCTGCTCGTTCAGCGTCCGCTCGCGCAGCGCCTGGGCGAAACCGGCGGCCATGGTGTGCTGCAGCCGGGAGCAGCGGGCCCGCAGCTCCTCGGCGCCGGCCCCGGCGACGTCCGGGTCCTCCGCGCAGTACAGCACCAGATAGGCGTCGACGACGCCGAGGCTGCGGGCCAGCGCGTCCGGGTCGGTGCAGTGCGCGGCGATCAGGGCCTGGCCGACCCGGTGCGCGGGCGCGGTGTCGAACGGCCTGGCGCGCAGCGCGGCGCTCAACTCGCGTGCCAGCGGCAGCAGATGGCCTTCGAACTCCTGCCGGGTCAGCGAGGTCATGGTGACCGGGAAGACGGCCCGGCTCCAGATGGTCACGAACCGTCTGAGCCTGTTCTCGGGACCGTCGGCGTCGGCGACGGGGCCGGCCGGCTGAGGCGGGACCTTCACGCCGTGCGCCCCACCCCTGCGAAACCGGAGAAGGCGTAGGGGTCCTCCTCCTCCGCCGGAGCGTCGGCCCGCCAGTGCGGCATCGACACGAGTCCGGGGGCGACGAGTTCGGTGCCGTCGAAGAAGCGGGCGATCTCCTCGCGCGAGCGCATCACCAGCGGGTTGCGGATGTCCCGGTAGACGCCGACCGTGCCGCCGGCCCGCTCGGGCGGCAGCGGGATGCCCTCGTAGGAGGCGTGGGTGAGGATGAGCAGGCTGCCGGGGGCGAGCCCGGCGAGCAGCTCGGCGACGAGGGCGGCCGGGTCCTCGGCGTCCTCCAGGAAGTGCAGCACGGCGACCAGGAGCAGGGCCACCGGCCGTTCCAGGTCGAGGAGTCGGGCGACCTCGGGGCTGTCCAGGATCTCGGCGGGCTTGCGCAGGTCGGCGGCGAGCACGGCCGAGCGGTCGTCACCCGCGAGCACGGCCCGGCTGTGGGCGACGGCCACCGGGTCGTGGTCGACGTAGACGACGCGGGCGGCCTCGCTGGCGGCCTGGGCGACCTCGTGGACGTTGCCGAAGGTCGGTATGCCCGAGCCGATGTCCAGGAACTGCGTGACGCCGGCGTCCACCGCGTACCGCACGGCCCGGCGCATGAAGGCGCGGTTCGCCTGCATGATCTTGGGCAGTCCCGGCACGAACTCCATGGCCTTGCGGGCCGCTTCCCGGTCCACTTCGAAATTGTGCGAGCCGCCCAGATAGAAGTCGTACATACGGGACACGCTCGGCACCGAGATATCGATGCCGGGCGGGGCCCAGGCGGGACGCTCCATCAAAGTCTCCAACAAGTCGCCACGGGGATACGGCCAAGTGTTCGCGGCCGACGTTCGAGCTGAGGCTACTGATCGCCTGCCTGGAGAGCGAGTAGAAACGGAAATTCGCGATCCGTTCTTGGTCACACGCCATTGGCACGCGCGCGGGCGACAGAAAGGTTCGCGCCTTCGGCCCGTGCACATTCACGTGCATACGATCGTGCGCGGTTCCCGCGCCGACCGGACCGGCCCCGCAGCCCTCCGCGGGCCCCCGCCGGGGGGCGACAACCGGCCACCCGCCCGCGATCACCGCACCCCCGCCGGCCGCACCGGAACAATTACCCCCAACAAGCCCCAAGAGGGCCTAATATCCGGCAACTTCGCCCCCGTGCGGACCAGTCGGCACCAACGGGACGACCACGGCAGGGGAAACGTCAAACCCGTGCACCCGGAAAACCCCTCCATCCGGGGAATCCGGAGCCGTTCCGGGCCTACGGCCCGATTTCCGTGATCATGCTGCTCGGCGTGTCTCTGTTGTCACCGTACGGATCGCTCCTCGCGCGGCCCCTGGCGGCCGGGGCGCTCGTGTGGCTGCTCGCCACACCGGTGCCCGTCGCCGCCGACGCCTGCGCCTCCGCCACGACGGGATCCGATGGTTCGAACACCTCGGTCGCCGTCGCCGGATGGGGCCACTGCCGCCCCACCCACCGTCCCCATCCACCCCACCATCCCCACCCGACCCACCCACCGCATCACACGCACCCCCCGCACCCGACCTGTCCACCGGAGCCGACCCCCACGCCGACTCCGACACCCACGCCCACTCCGACGCCGACGCCCACCCCGACCCCTACTCCCACGCCCACTCCCAAGCCGACGCCGCCGCCTCCTCCCCCGCCCCCGAAGCCGACGCCCCCGCCGCCCGTGCGGACGGTGCCGCCGCCCGCCCCCGCGCCGAAGCCCGCGCCGACGACCCCGCGCGCCGAGCCGCCCGCTCCGCCGAAACCTTCCCCCACCCCGACCCTGCGCCCCCGCCCGCCCGCTCCCGTGGCCCTGCCGCACTACCAGCGCACCGCGCGGGCCAAGCCGAAGAGCGCCCCGAACGTCATCACCACGACCCTGCTCATCACCGCCCCGGCCGTGATCGCGACCGCGATCCTGCGCCCGCGCGGTTCCCGCTGAGCCCCGCGCTCGGCCAACGGAGGAAACCTTGTCCGAATGGCTCGTCCTGACCATCGCGATGGCCGCCGCCTGCGCGGTGGTCCTGACCATCGTCATCATCAACAACCGCAAGCTCCCGGAGGACGACGACCCCAGCGAGACCCCTGACGTCATCGAGTACATGACGATGATGATCGGCGTGGTCTACGCCATCGTCCTCGGCCTCGCCATCGCCGGCGTCTGGGAGGCCCGCAGCGCCGCCCAGGAGACCGTGCGCCAGGAGGCGCAGGCCCTGCACGAGATCTCCGCGCGCGCCGAGGTGTACCCCGTCGCCGTCCGCGAACGGATCCGCTCCGACGTCGACACGTACGTCCGCTACGTCGTCGAGGACGAGTTCCCGCACATGACGGACCACGGCGAGCTCAGCGACAAGGGCACCGAGCTCATGGAGAAGGTCCGGCGCAGCGTCACCGACTACCGGCCGGCCGACGACTTCGAGGGCCAGGCGTACCAGCCGCTGGTGGACCAGGTGGGCGTCGCCGACGACGCGCGCGGGGCGCGCGGGCAGAGCGCGGGGGACACGATGCCTGGTGTGGTCTGGTTCGGCCTGATCATCGGCGCCCTGGTCACCGTGGGCCTCATCTTCACGCTCCAGATCCGGCGCACGGGCAAGGAGCTGCTGCTGGCCGGGCTGTTCAGCGCGCTGATCGCGTTCCTGCTCTTCCTCATCTGGGACTTCGACGCGCCGTTCGGCCGGGGCATCGCGGCGACCGCCGCGCCGTTCCTCGACCTGTTCCCGCAGCTCAACGGCTGACCGGGGCGGCCGACGTAGGCCGGGCGGGGGACATCGGTGCCCCATTCGCGCGTCTGGGATCGCGGCTGTGGTAGGGCGCTCCTAGCGTTTCGGACATCGAGGTGCATGTCGTCCGATGTTCGGAAGACCCTTCCGCGGCTGCTCCTCGGGGACCCGGAGGAACCACCATGCGCGCGATACGTGCCGCGTCCACCGTGCTGCTGGGAGCGGCCGCCCTCGCCCTGGCCGCCCCGCTCGCCGTCGCCGCCGACGGCCCTCCGGGAGCGCCCCGGCCGCAGGCGCCGCGCGCCCGGCAGGCGGGCGACTTCGTCATCTCCCCCGGGGTCGTCGCCCCGGGCGGCAGGATCACCCTGAGCGCCCCGGGCTGCGCGAGTACGGCGACGGCGTCGGCGGGCATCTTCGACACGGTCACGATCGCGCCGGGCTCGGCCGCGACCGCGAGCGTGGACGCCGACGCCAAGCGCGGGGCCGTCTACACCGTCTCCTTCAACTGCACCGGCGGGGTCTCCGGCACCGTCGACCTGACCATCAGCGGGGGCGCGACCTCGACGCCGACCGCGCGCTCCACGCTGCTGACCCCGCCGCGCGGGGTGCAGGGCGGCCTCGGCGGCTCCTTCGGCCCGGCGGACACCTGGACGCTCGCGGCCGGCGGGGCGATGGTGCTGGCCGCCGCCACCGGTGTGGTGCTCGTCGTGCGGCGCAGGTCCGCGGCGGACCGGCGGCACTGACCGGGCCGCCCGCGCCGCCCCGCGACGCCCGTCGCCCCCGGGTCCTGGACGAGGACTCGGGGGCGACGGGCGTTGCGACGTGCGCTGCGGACCGGCCGGGAGGTGCGGCGGGTCAGACGCCCGCGCCGGACGTGCGGCGACGGCGGGCGATGAAGAGACCGCCGCCCAGCGCGGCCGCGGCGACCAGGCTGCCGCCGACCGCCATCTCGGTGGAGCTCGGGGCGAGCGAGCCGCCGAGGCCGCCCTGCGAACCGCGGCCCGGCAGCACGCGGAACTGGTGCGTTTCGACGTTGCTGTTGTCCCGGCACTTGACCGCGAGGTTGTAGCTGCCGGGGGTGGCGTTGTTGTAGACGCGGGCGATCGCGCTGGAGAGGCCGTTGGAGTTCACCGAGAGGTTGGTCTCGGGGAACGCGTTCGACGTGACGGTGCCTCCGTGGCCGCAGCCCTTGGCCGTGATGGTGATCGTCGAGCCCGCGTGGACGTCGAACGGATTGACCTGCACATTCGTCGGCCCGTTGGTGGCGGTGGCGAGGGGGGCCGCGAGCCCGAGCGCCGCGAACGCGGTCGCCGTCACCGCCAGAGTGCGTGCAGCACGCATGGTGAACCTCCAGTGGAAGACGCCCCAAAGCGGTGCTCCGGGAGATTCGACGAGTACGCCTTCCATGACGAACCATCACAAGAGGGACACCGTGCCGCATGTCGGGCTTGGGCCACCCCGGTGAGCCGGGGCACCGGCCGAACGGGGGTCCCCGGCTGACGGTTCCGCAGGTCACACGCCGTCAGGCCGATCATCTGACGATTACTCGGATGGGGCATCACCCGGACGCCCCCGCCCCGACGGCCGACACCCGTTCGCCCCGCCCCGATCGCCGGTCCCCCGACGCCCCCTTACCGTTCCCGTGACGCCCACGAAGGGAGAACCATGAGGACCAAGGACTTCAGCGTCCTCGACGCGGCCAGGAGACGCCAACCCTGGGGCGCCCTGGCCCTGGTCATGCTGTCCGGCCTGGCGATGATGCGCAACGGCGTCGGCTTCGAGTCGGGTCCCCCGCAGCCCACCGCCGCGGCCCGCCCGGTCACCCGTCCCGTCGGCCCCGCTCCGACCGCGGCCGCCGGACTCCAGCCGCTGCCCTTCGCCCCCGCCTCCCGGATCAGGATCCCGGCGCTCCGGGTGGCCGCCCCGGTCATGGACGTGGGGCTCGACCCGAACGGCTGGATCGCCGCACCCCCGGCCCAGGACGCCAATCTCGCCGGCTGGTACCAGAACGGCATCGCCCCGGGCCAGCGCGGCACCGCGGTGGTCGTGGGGCACGTCGACAACATGGCGGGCCCCGCCGTCTTCTACGGCCTCGGCTCCCTCCAGAAGGGGCAGCACGTCGAGGTCGAGCGCTACGACGGCCGGGTGGCGGTCTTCGAGATCTACGGCGTGGAGGTGTACGCCAAGGACGACTTCCCCGGCGTACAGGTCTACGCGGACACCGGCGAGCCCGAGCTGCGAGTGATCACCTGCGGCGGCGGCTACTCGCGGTCGCGCGGCTACGACGGCAACGTGGTCGTCTACGCCCGGATGGTGAGCACGCGCTGACCGTCCGCCGTCCCGGACGCGAGGGGCCCCGGCGCGTTCCCGCGCGCCGGGGCCCCTCGCGCGCTCAGCGGCGCGGGACGGTGATGCTGTAGCCCGCGTCGAGGAGCGCGGGCAGATAACGCCGGAGCGCGGCCACGCTGTGCGCCCGGTCGCCGCCCGCGTCGTGGTTGAGCACGACGACCCCGGGTCCGGCGCCGTCGAGGACCCGGCGCACGATGGAGTCGGTGGGCGGCTCCTGCCAGTCCAGGGTGTCCACGGTCCAGGCCATCGGCTCCATGCCGAGCTCGGCGCCGATCTCGAACGAGTGCCGGTTCCAGGCCCCGTACGGCGCCCGGTACCAGAGCGGCGGGGTGCCGAGGGCCCGTTCGATCACGTCGCTGGTGGAGCCGAGCTCCTGGCGGATCCGGGAGGGGCGCAGCTTCGGGATCAGCGGGTGCGACCAGGAGTGGTTGCCGATCACGTGCCCGTCGGCGGCCATCTCCTTGAGCAGGTCCTGGTTGTCCACCGCCATCTCGCCGCAGACGAAGAACATCGCCCGGCAGCCGTGGGCACGCAGGACGGCCAGGATGTCCGGGGTGTAGCGGGGGTCGGGCCCGTCGTCGAAGGTGAGCACCATCGAGCGCCCGACGCCGGTGAGATGGAGGAAGGGCCGGGTGCGCACCGGCGGGACCGCGCGCCGGAAGGCCGGGGGCGCGTAGCCGGTCATCGGCTGGAGGCGGTAGGCGGCGGGCCGCAGCCGGGCCTGCGCCTGGGCGCCGGGCGCGCCCGCCGGGCGGGGCGGGGTCGCCGGGGGCGCGGCTCCGGCACCCGGTCCGGCCTCGGGGCCGCTCAGGCGGTCGGCCGCGAAGACCCCGACCGTGGCCGTGGCGCCGAGGGCGGCGGCGAGCCGCAGCAGCGACCGCCGCCCCACGGGCTTCTCGTCGTTTTTCATGGCCCATGGTTCGTACGCCGGGGCGTGCGGGCTTCTCAGCGACACCGGCGGCCCGGCCGAAAGCACTCGATGAGCCGATAGCCTCGGAGGGTGAGTGGTTACGAACGAGGTACCGACGGCCCGAAGGTGATCGTGGCCGGGGTGGACGGCTCGGAGTCCTCCCTGCGCGCCGCCTCCTACGCGGCCGGTCTGGCCCGGCGGCAGAACGCGCTGCTGGCCCTGGTCTACGTACAGCCGCTGATCACGGCGGGCGCGGCGCTGGGCGCGCCGGTCGCCGGGACCACGGAGGAGATCGCGGAGGGGCTGGTCGCCGACATCCGCGAGTCGACCGAGCGGGTCAAGGAGATCTGGCGGGTGCGCTGGGAGTTCCACACCTTCCGCGGGGACGCCTACGCGGGCCTGGTGGCCGCGGCGGACGAGCTGAAGGCGGACGCGGTGGTGGTGGGCGCCTCGGAGTCGGCCGGGCACCGGTTCGTCGGCTCGGTCGCGGTGCGGCTGGTGAAGGCGGGCCGCTGGCCGGTCACGGTGGTGCCGTAGGGCGCGGATCCCGCCCCCGCGTCGCTACTCGCCCATGACCAGGCCGTCGCGGGCGGCGCCGCGGCCGAGGACGACCTCGCGGAGGGTGTCGCGGGTCTCGGCGTACTGCTCCTCGCCCGCGCGGATCGCCGCGTTCAGGTTCAGCACCCGGCCGCGCGCGGTGTCGAAGAACTGGGGGACGAACTCGGCCTTGACGACCTCCCAGCGCCGTCCGGGCGCGGCGGGCGGGGCGAAGGTGAAGCGGGCGAGGGTGCCCTGGTTGCCGCGCCGGTCGTAGCCGCCCTCGTAGTTGATCATGTCTCCGGCGATCTGGTCGCCCAGGCCGTAGACGATCCACGTGCCGTTGACCTTCTCGTACGCCTGCGGCACGTGCGCGTGGGTGCCGAGGACGAGGTCGATGTCGGGGCGCCCGTTCGTGGCCGAGGCGGTGAGGGCGCGGCCGAGGGAGAGCTGGCGCTCGTCGGGTTCGGTCTGCCACTCGGTGCCCCAGTGGACGGAGACCACGACGACGTCGGCCCCGGCCCGGCGGGCGGCCCGCGCGTCGGTGACGATCCGCTGCTCGTCGAGGAGCTGGACGGCCCAGGGCTGCCCCTCGGGCATGGGGTAGCCGTTGGTGTCGTAGGTGTAGGCGAGCTGGGCCACGGTGGCGCCGCCCGCCTTGAGCAGGGCGGGCCGGCCCGCCTCGGCGGCGGTGCGGGCCGAGCCGGCATGCCGGACCCCCGCCTTGTCGAGCGCGTCGAGGGTGCGGCGCAGTCCGTCGGCGCCGTCGTCGAGGGTGTGGTTGGAAGCGGTGGAGCAGGAGTCGTAGCCGGTGGCCTTGAGCGCGGCGGCGATCTCGGGGGGCGACTTGAAGGCGGGGTAGCCGGTGTAGGGGCCGCCCTCCTCCCCGTAGACGGTCTCCATGTGACAGATGGCCAGGTCGGCGCGGGAGACGACGGGTTTCACACCGGCGAACATGGGGCGGAAGTCGTAGCCCGTGCCGCCCCCGTCGGCGGCGGCCTGCCGGATGATCGAGTCGTGCGGCAGCACGTCCCCAGAGGCGACGAGGGTGAAACGGGCGGGGGCGGAGGCGCCCCCGGGGGCGGCCGGGTGGCGGGGCATCCCGTTGGAGGTCGCCGGGCCGCGGGGCATCCCGTTGGCGGTGGCGGGCGTCTCGGGGGCGGGCGGGGCGTGGTCGCGGGCGGCGCAGCCGGTGGCCGCGGCGAGGAGGAGCGCGGCGAGGGCCGCCGCGCCGGGTCGGGTGCGTGAGGTCATCTGCCGAGCTCCAGCCGTTCATAGGATGAGCATCTGATCCTTTGAATTGAGCCTCGGCAAAGGCCCCAGTCAAGGGTCATTGCCGCACCCGGCGCCAAACCCCGCTGAATCGGACGCAATGCCTCCGGCTGTCCGTTCGCCGTACCGTTCACCGCGCGGTGCGACCGTTCGTCGCACACCGCCGTCCGTTCCCTGTCCCCCGCCGCCCGGATGCGTTCGGATACGGGCCATGACCACGGCAACCACCGACGAGCGGACCCTGAAGGAGCTCCAGTCCGAGCACGGGCCCGCGCTGCTCGCCTTCCTGCTCAAACTGACCCACGGCGACCGGCAGCGCGCCGAGGACCTGGCCCAGGAGACCCTGGTCCGGGCCTGGCTGCACCCCGAGGCGTTCGCCGCGCCCTACGAGTCGATGCGCCCCTGGCTCTTCACGGTGGCCCGGCGGATCGCCATCGACGCCCGCCGCTCCCGGCTCGCCCGCCCCGCCGAGATCGGCGACGGTGTGCTCGCCGTCACCGCCGACCCGGCCGACGCCACCGAGTCCGCCGACGCCGCCCTCGACGTCCGGGCCGCGGTGCGCGACCTCAGCCCGGAACACCGCGCGGTCCTCGTCCGGCTCTACTTCCGCGGCCTGACCGTCAACGAGGCGGCGGCCGACCTCGGCATCCCGGCGGGCACCGTCAAGTCCCGCTCGCACTACGCGCTGCGGCTCCTGGGACGGCGCCTGACCGGCTACCGGCCGCCCCGGCGCACGCCCGTTGCCCGGCCCCGGACCGCCGTCCCACAATGATCCGGTGACACACGATCCCGTGACGACCGGTCACGTGCCGCTGACTCCCGCCGCCGCCGAGAAGATCCTCGCCGACAACTTCGCCCCCTGGGTGCTCGACCTGGGGCTCACCGTGGTCTCCGTAGAAGGCTCGGAAGGCCCGCAGGGCCCGCAGGCCGTGCTGCGGCTGCCCTGGTCCGAACGGCTCGCCCGGGAGGGCGGCGGTCTGTCCGGCCAGGCGCTGATGGCCGCGGCCGACACCGCGGCCGTGCTCGCCGTGTCGGCCGCCCGCGGCGGCTTCGTCCCGGTGACCACGGTCCAGCAGTCCATCAGCTTCCAGCGCGCGGTGGTCGGCGCGGACGTCCTCGTGCGGGCCCGGCTCACCAAGACCGGGAAGCGGATGGCCTTCGCCGACATCACCGTGACCGCCGAGGGCGGCGAGGGGACGGCCGCCCACGCGACGGCGGTGTACGCGCTCCTCGGCTGACCCGCGCGAGCCCCCACGCCCCCTCTCTCACCCTCGTCACACGGCCCCCACCTGCACCGATGTGGCGAGAACCGTATCCGGAACCGCGCGGGCGAGTTGAGCCAAGTGCGCCCCGCGCACGTGCTTCCTGGTGGAGGCTCGTCCTCGGGGCCTCGTGAGGGACGTCCGGGAGAAGGTGGAGCGTTGCTGCCCGAGAGCACGAACGGCGCCGGCGGGGGCGGGCTCGCCGTCCCCATGGACTGGCTCTGCGCCGAGTACGCCGCCGACGACCTGCTGCGCACCAGCGGGCTCGTCGAGCCGGGATCGCTGGAGTTCCGCGCCGGACGGCAGGCCCTGGCCCTGACCGTCCACCTCGCGGGCGCCGGGGTGGACGAGTGGATGCGGCGCACCGCCCACGACCACCCCTGGACCGACTGGGTCGAGGCCCGGCTCGCCGTGACGGCCGCCGGGGGCGACCGGGGCGACGGGTGCGACGGAGGTGACGGGAACCCCGACCTCGCGCTGGCCCGCGCCACCTGGCGGCTGCTGCGCGCGACCGAGCTGCGCGCCGCCGACCTGGCCGACCTCGCGGGGGTGCCCGGCGCGCTGCCCGCGCCGCCCGCGGCCGTCATCGACGAGGAGCGGCAGGTGTGGCTGCCCGCCTGGCAGCTGGGCGTGGCCCTCGCCCACCTCGCGCTGCACCTGTACTGAGCCGCTGGGCCGCTCAGACGGCGGGGTGCACCCCGGGCCGGTATTTGGGCAGCCGTACGGTCACCTTCATGCCGGCGCCGGGACCCGTCTCGATGACGAGCCCGTGCTCCGGCCCGTACACCTGGCGCAGCCGCTCGTCGACGTTGCTCAGGCCGATCCCCGAGGAGGCGGGACGCTCGCCGCGGAGCAGGGCGCGCAGCTCCTCGGGGTCCATGCCGACCCCGTCGTCCTCGATGGTGACGACCGCCTCGGCACCCGCGTCATGGGCCGCGATGACGATCCGGCAGCCGCCGGCGGAGTCCTCCAGGCCGTGCTTGACGGCGTTCTCCACCAGCGGCTGGAGGCACAGGAAGGGCAGCGCCACGGTCAGCACCTCGGGCGCGATCCGCAGGGTGACCTTGAGCCGGTCGCCGAAGCGGGCCCCGGCGAGCGCCAGGTACTGCTCGATGGAGCGCAGTTCGTCGGCGAGCCGGGCGAACTCGCCGTGCCTGCGGAAGGAGTAGCGGGTGAAGTCGGCGAACTCCAGGAGCAGTTCGCGGGCCCGCTCGGGGTCGGTGCGGACGAACGAGGCGATCGCGGCGAGCGAGTTGAAGATGAAGTGCGGGGAGATCTGGGCGCGCAGGGCGCGGATCTCCGCCTCGACGATCCGGGTGCGGGAGCGGTCGAGCTCGGCCAGTTCGAGCTGGACGGAAACCCAGCGGGCCACCTCGGTGGCGGCGCGCACCAGCACCGCCGACTCGCGCGAGCCGTACGCGACGAGGGCGCCGAGCACCCCGTCCTCGCCGGTCAGCGGGGCGACCACCGCCCAGCGCAGCGGGCAGGAGTCGTCGGGGCAGTCGGCGTGGTCGGTGTGGACGGAGCGGCTGCGGCCGGAGGCGAGGGTCTCGGCGACCAGTCCGGCGACCCGGTCCCGGTGGTGGGCGCCGCCGGGCCCGTCCCAGGCGAGCACCTCGGCGCGGTCGGTGAGGCACAGCGCCTCGGTGCCGAGCAGCGGGCGCAGCCGTCCGACGGCGCGGGCCGCGGTCTCGCCGGTGAGTCCGGCGCGCAGCGGGGGCGCGGCGAGCGAGGCGGTGTGCAGGGTGTGGAAGGTGGCGCGTTCGACGGGGCTGCCGAGGCCCGCGTCGGCCGGGCCCCGGCCGCGCCGGGCGGTGATCCGGCCGAGCACGAAGCCGACGGTCAGCAGCACGGCGGCGACGGCGCCCGCGGCGGCCAGCGCGATGCCGCTCACCGCGCGGCCCCCTTCGGTCCGGTCTTGCGGGTCATGCCGAGCTCCTCGGGCAGATGCAGGCGGGCCAGGATCGCGGCGGTCCCGGGCGGCACGCGGCGCGGGGTGGCCAGGGAGACGAGGACCATGCTGAGGAAGCCGAGCGGCACCGACCAGACGGCGGGCCAGGCCATCAGGGTGTGCGGCCAGCCCGCGGGCGGCAGTCCGGCGCGGGTGGCCATGACGGCGGCGAGCGCGGAGCCGCCGCCGAGGAGCAGCCCGGCGGCGGCGCCGGGCGGGGTGAGCCCGCGCCACCAGATGCCGAGGACGAGCAGCGGGCAGAAGGAGGAGGCGGAGACGGCGAAGGCGAGCCCGACGGCGTCGGCGACCGGCACGGCGGAGGCGACGAGGCCGACGCTCAGCGGCACGGCGGTGGCCAGCAGGGAGGCGAGCCGGAAGTGGCGGACGCCCCGGGCGGGCAGCACGTCCTGGGTGAGGACGCCGGCGACGGACATGGTGAGCCCCGAGGCGGTCGACAGGAACGCGGCGAAGGCGCCGCCCGCGAGCAGCGCGCCGAGCAGGTCGCCGAGGATCCCGCCGAGCATCCGTTCGGGCAGCACGAGGACGGCGGCGTCGGCGGCGCCGGTCAGGGCGAGTTCGGGGGCGTAGATCCGGCCGAGCGCCCCGTACAGCGGCGGCAGCAGGTAGAAGACGCCGACCAGGCCGAGGACGACGAGGGTGGTGCGGCGGGCGGCGCGGCCGTGCGGGCTGGTGTAGAAGCGGACGGCGACGTGGGGCAGGCCCATGGTGCCGAGGAAGGTGGCGAGGATCAGCCCGTAGGTGGCGTACAGCTGGTGTCCGTCGCGGCTCCCGGCGAGCGGCTGGGACCAGCCGAGGGGGTCCTCCCCGGTGCCGGTGCGGCGGGGGACGGGGGCGCCCTCGGGGAAGGCGAGGGTGGTGCCCGCCTCGACGCGGTGGGTGCCGGGGGCGAGGGTGACGGGCTCCCCGGCGTACGTCCGGGAGTCGACGCGGCCGGTGACGGCGAGGGTGAGCGGGGTGTCGGCCTCCAGGCGTACGGTCTCGGCGACGCGGACGCTGGTGTGCTCGCGGAAGACGGCGGGGGCGTCGAAGCGGGCGCGGGGGGCGCCGTCGCCGTACCAGGCGGCGGCGAGGAAGAGCACCGGGACGAGGAGGGCGGTGAGCTTGAGCCAGTACTGGAACGCCTGGACGAAGGTGATGCTGCGCATGCCGCCGGCGGCGACGGTGCCGGTGACGACGAGGGCGACGAGGAGGCCGCCGACCCAGTCGGGGGCGCCGGTGAGGATCTCCAGGGTGAGCCCGGCGCCCTGGAGCTGGGGCAGCAGGTAGAGCCAGCAGATGCCGACGACGAAGAGGCTGGCGAGCCTGCGGACCTGCGGCGATTCGAGGCGCGCCTCGGCGAAGTCGGAGAGGGTGTACGCGCCGGAGCGGCGCAGCGGGGCGGCGACGAGGAGCAGCAGGACGAGGTAGCCGGCGGTGTAGCCGACCGGGTACCAGAGCATGTCGGGGCCCTGGACGAGGACGAGTCCCGCGATGCCGAGGAAGGAGGCGGCGGAGAGGTACTCGCCGCTGATGGCGGCGGCGTTGAGGCGGGGGCCGACGGTGCGGGAGGCCACGTAGAAGTCGGAGGTGGTGCGGGAGATGCGCAGGCCGAGGGCGCCGATGAGGACGGTGGCGAGGACGACGGCGGTGACGGCGGCGAGCGCGTAGCTGTGGTTCACGGGGCGGGGTTCACCGCTCGACGAGGCGGGTGAAGTCGCGTTCGTTGCGTTCGGCGCGGCGCACGTACCAGTGGGCGACGGCCCACACGAGGGGGTGGACCCCGACGCCGAGCGCGAGCCAGACGGCGGCCTCGGGGGCGGGCAGGGCGAGCAGCAGCGGCAGCGGGCCGACGAGCAGGACCAGCGCGGCGAGGGCGGTGAGCGCGGCGCGGAGCTGGCTGCGCATCAGGGAGCGTACGTAGGTGTGGCCGAGGGTGGTCTGCTCGCTGATCTCGGAGCGGGCGGGGGCGTGCTGGGGGCGGGGGCCCGGCACGGCGCCGCGGTGGGCCGAGGCGTAGGTGACGGTCTCGCGCGGGGGCCGTCGCGGCGGCTGGTGCTCGGACATCGGCGTCCGCTCTCTCACGGTCTGCTGGGCCCGTGGAGTGTAGGCCGAAGGGCCGGGGCGCCGGTAGGGGCGGGGGCCTCAGGAGGTGCGGCGCATGAGGAGGTCGCGGAGGTGGCGGGCGTGGCGGCGGGAGACGGCGAGTTCGGCGTCGCCGACGCGGACGGAGGTCGCGCCGCCGTCGAGGCGGAGCTCGTCGACGCGGCCGAGGGCGACGAGGTGGCTGCGGTGGATGCGGACGAAGCCTCGGTCGGCCCAGCGCTCCTCCAGGACGGAGAGCGGGATGCGGACGAGGTGGCTGCCGTGGTCGGTGTGCAGCCGCGCGTAGTCGCCGTGGGCCTCGACGTACACGATGGCGTCGACGGGCACGAAGCGGGTGACGCCGCCGAGTTCGACCGGGACCTGTTCGGGCGCGGGCGCCGGGGCGGTGGCGTGGACGAGGTCGTGGACGCGGCGGACGGCCTCGGCGAGCCGTTCGCGGCGCACGGGCTTGAGCACGTAGTCGACGGCCTCCAGGTCGAACGCCTGGACGGCGAAGCCCTCGTGGGCGGTGACGAAGACGATGAGCGGCGGGCGGGCGAACCGGCCGAGCACCCGGGCGAGGTCGAGGCCGCCGAGGCCGGGCATGTGGATGTCGAGGAAGACGACGTCGAGGGCGCCGGGCCCCTCGCCGCCGCCGGGCCCGGGCTCCAGGGCGCGCCCGATCCGGCGCAGCGCCTCGGTGGCGTCGCCCGCCCCCTCGGCGCTGCGCACCCGCGGGTCGGCCCGCAGCAGGTAGAGCAGCTCGCCCAGGGCGGGTGCCTCGTCGTCGACGGCCAGTACGCGCACCATGCGGGGAGTCTAGGGGGTGTCCGGGGCGGCGGGCGAAGGTCACTTGAGCAGGCGTGAGAGCCGGCGGTCGGCCAGCGGCTTCCCGCCGGTCTGGCAGGTCGGGCAGTACTGGAGCGAGCTGTCGCTGAAGGAGACCTCGCGGATGGTGTCCCCGCAGACCGGGCACGGCTCGCCGGTCCGCCCGTGCACCCGCATCCCGCTCTTCTTCTCGGCCTTGAGCCTCCCGGCGGCCACCCCCCGGGAGCGCTCGACGGCCTCGGCGAGGGTCTCCCGCATGGCCGTGTACAGGGCGGCGGTCTCCTCCGGGGTGAGGTTCCCGGTGGGCTTGAACGGGGACATCCTGGCCACGTGCAGGATCTCGTCGCTGTAGGCGTTGCCGATTCCCGCGATCAGGCTCTGGTCGCGCAACGCGCCCTTGATCTGGCGCCGTTCGCCGGCGAGCAGCGCCGTGAACGCGGCCAGGTCGAACTCCGCGGCGAGCGGGTCGGGGCCGAGCCGGGCGACCCCGGGGACCTCGCCGGGCGTGCGGACGAGGTGGACCGCGAGGCGCTTGGTGGTGCCCGCCTCGGTCAGGTCGAAGCCGTCGCCGCCGGTGAGCGCGGTACGCAGGGCCAGCGGGCCCTTCCCCGGCCGCGGCGGGCCGTCGGGCAGCACGTCCTTCCACTGGAGCCAGCCCGCCCGGGCGAGGTGCACGAGCAGGTGGAGCTCCCCCGCGCCGCCCTCGGTGGCGATGTCCAGGAACTTGCCGTGCCGGGCGACACCGGTGACCCGGGCCCCGTCGAGGGCGCCGAGCGGCGGGTCGTAGGTCTTGAGCACGCTGATCGCGACGGGCAGCACGCGGGCGATCTCCTTGCCCACCAGGTGCTCGTCCAGGAAGGCGCGGAGGGCTTCGACCTCGGGCAGTTCGGGCATGGTCCCAGCCTGCCCGAGGACGACGGCGGACGCCCGCCGGGGCCGCCCGCTCCCCCGGCGGCCGGGCCGCTCACTCCTCCGGCGGCTGGTCCGTGACGAACTCGCACCACACGCACTTGCCGCCGCCGCGCGGCTCCACGCCCCACAGGTCGGAGATCCGGTCGACCAGCAGCAGCCCGCGCCCGGACACCCCCGCCTCGCCCGCCTCCCGGCGCCGGGGCAGCGCGCTGGAGCGGTCCTCCACCTCGACCCGCAGCCGCCGCTCGGCGCCGGGCAGCATCCGCAGGGTCACGATGGCGCCGCCGTCGGTGTGCATCAGGGCGTTGGTCATCAGCTCGTCGGCGACCAGCTCGATCTCGTCGGAGCGGGTGCCCGCGCCCCAGGCCCGTACCGCGGCGCGGATCATGTGCCGGGCCGAGCTGAGCGCCTCCGGGTCGTTCTGCCCGACGTGCTGCTGGAGGCGTCCGCCGGGCTGCGGCCGGTCGCCGTCGCGGCGCAGCAGCAGGATCGCCACGTCGTCCTCGCCGCCCCGCTCCTCGACGACGTCGCAGAGGTGGTCGGCGAGCTCCTGGAGGTCCCGGGGGCCGCGCTTGACCAGCGAGGAGAGCCACTGGAGGCCCTCGTCGAGGTCGGCGCCCGGCTTCTCCACCAGGCCGTCGGTGTAGAGCAGCAGGGTCTGGCCGGGGTCGAGTTCGACGGTGGTCACCGGGTAGTCGAGCCGGGCGAACTCGGCGGACAGGCCGAGCGGCAGCCCGCCGTCCACGGGGAGCCGCCGGGCCGTGCCGTCCGGGTCCTGGACGAGCGGGTCCACATGGCCGGCGCGGACGATCTGGACCAGCCCGGTGGCGGGGTCGGCCTCGGCGTAGGTGCAGGTGGCGAAGCGCTCGGTGTCGAGCTCGTGCAGGAAGACGGAGGCGCGGGCCATCACGGTGGCCGGGGTGTGCCCCTCGGCGGCGTAGGCGCGCAGCACGATCCGCAGCTGCCCCATGACGGCGGCGGCGTGGGTGTCGTGGCCCTGGACGTCGCCGATGACCGCGCCGACCCGGCCGCCGGGCAGCGGGATGAGGTCGTACCAGTCGCCGCCGATGTCCCGGCCGAGCCGTGCCGAGCGGTAGCGGACGGCGATCTGGGTGCCGGGCACGTCGATGATGCGGCGGGGCAGCATCGACTGCTGGAGGCCCTCGGCGAGGTCGTGCTCCTGCTCGTACAGCATGGCCCGCTGGAGGCTCTGGGCGATCGAGCTGCCGAGGGCGACGAGCAGGTTGCGCTCGTCGGCGCTGAAGCCGGTCCGCTCGCCGCTGTAGAGCAGGCCGAGGGCGCCGATCGGGCGGGCCTGCGCGATCAGCGGGAGATAGGCGGCGGAGGTGATGCCGAGCCCGCTGATGTGCGGCCACAGCACCGGGAAGGAGGCGGCGAACTCCTCCGGGGACTCGATGAACCGGGGCCGCAGGGTACGGATGACCTCGCCCATCGGGTACGGCTCGTCCACCCGGGTGAAGCGGGTGCCGGGCACGAACGCGCCCTCCGGTCCTTCGGCGACCAGGTGGATCCGCCCGGACTCCAGGAGCCCCACGACGAGACTGGCCGCGCCGAAGTGCTCCAGGCCCTGGGAGTCGTTGAGGAAGTCGATGATGTCCTGCACGGTACGGGCGTGGGCGAGGGCCGCGGTGGTGCCCTCGACGACGCTGGTGCGCTGCCGCCGCCCCTCGTCGAGGCCCAGTCGCGCGGCGGACTCGGTCAGCTCCTCGGAGGCGTCCCGGACGATGCCGACGATGCGGTACGGGCGCCCGTCCGCGTCCCGCCGGACCAGGCCCTGCGTGTGGGTCCAGCGCTGCGCGCCGGTGCGGGTACGGATGCGGAAGTAGGCGCCGTAGCGGTCGCTGCCGTCCTTGAGCGCCTGGGTCACCAGGGTGTCCAGGCGGCGGCTCTCGTCGGGCAGCACCCGCGAGGCCAGACCGGCGGGGTCGCCGTCGTAGGAGTCGGCGTCGAGGTCGAAGACGTTCAGGGCGCCCTCGTCCATGGTCATCCGGCCGGTGAGCAGGTCCCAGTCGAAGCTGCCCATCCGCAGCTCCTGGCCGAACTCGTGAAGAAAACAGCAGGTCGACCCCGCCGAGCCCGCCTCGCAGCGGCACCGCTCGGCCGCCTCCCCGCCCCCGCTGCCCGCATTCATGGGGCCACGCTAGGCGCAGCCCCGCCCCCGCGCACGGCGAAGATCGGAAATGGGTTCGGATCGTGGCCGGGGAGGGGCCGGGCGGGGGGATGGACCGGGGGCCGGACAGGGGGCCGGGCTCCGGGGCGGTCAGCCCGGGAAGGTCGAGGGCTGCTCGGCGGCCGGGTCGTTCGGGAACAGCTCCTCGTAGGAGGGCGGGGGCTCGGCGTTGGGGGGCTCGGGCGGCAGGTCATGGGGCGCATCGGGCATCGGGAGGTCGGGGGTGGAGTGGTCGGGCGTGGAGTGGTCGGGCGTGGTGTGGTCCGGGGTCGAGTGATCCGGGGTGGTCTGGTCCGGAGTCATACGGTCCGGAGTCGAGTGGTGGTCCGGGCTCGGCCGGTCCGGGGCGGGGCCGTCGGGCAGCGGGGCCTCGCGGGACGGGGGCTCGGGGCGCGCGGGGGTGTCCGGGCGGGCGGAGTCGCGCGGGGCGGCGGACAGGTCCGGGGCGGTCGGGGGCGGGGCCGCCCCGGCGTCCGGGAGGGGTTCGGCCGGGGCGGTGACCGGGTCGCAGGCGGCGGGGTCGCAGGGCGGCGGCACGCCGGGCCTGCGGTCCGCCTCGCCGTCGCTGCCCGCCTTCCGTTCGATCCAGGTGTTGTCGGCGAGCCCGGCGATCACCAGGCTGGTGACGACGGTGCTGGTGGGGGTCACGGCGACGACGCGGTCCGGCGCGTAGCCCGGCCAGGGCTTCCCGCCGTGCACGGCGCCCGGGGCGGCGGCCGGGGAGCGCAGCGGGTTCCCGCCGGCGCAGCGGACCCTGGGCGTGCCGTAGTGGTCGACCAGGACCGCGGTGCCCGCCTCCAGGACGGACTGGAAGGCGGTGGCGCGCCCGTCGCGGTAGCCGTGGTCGGTGACCCGGGTGTCGGCGCGCAGCAGGACGGGGGTGAGCCCGCGCAGCCAGCCGGCCACCCCGGTCTCGGGGATCCCGGCGGCCTCGGCGAAGGAACGGACCCGGGGCGCCTCGGCGGTGAGCAGGGCGACCTGCTGGGCGACGTTGCAACTGGCGACGGAGCGGGTGCCCGCGTACAGGCCGGGGGTGGCGCCGCCGACCTCGCGGGCGGCGGGCACCGGGGTGCCGACGACGCCGTCGGGCACCGTGCCGGAGCGCGCGGGGGCGCCCTCCTGCACGGTGGAGGGGGTGAAGGCGTCGGGCCCCTGGGCGGCGGCGGCCTGGAGCAGCACCTCGCGGACGGGCGCGGCGGCCTGTTCCGCGCCCGCCTCGGCCGGCCCGCCGGAGGCGCAGCCCGCCATCAGGAGGGCCGGGGCCAGGGCGGCGCCCGCCACGGCCGCGGGCCGCGTGGGCCATCGTCTGGGTGTGCGCACCTGTGCTCCCGCCTTTCGCCCCCGAGTCGTTCCTTCATGTCTGCCGCAGGGCCCGGGGCGCCGCAATCCACGTACGCCCATCCGGCGCGGAGCCGTCACCCACCCCACTCTTGAACGTGTTCAAGCAAGGCTCTACGCTCACTCCTGAAAAGGTTGAACACGTTCAACGCAAGGGGGTGGCCGCCGTGTCCGTACTGGTGGCGCTGATCGTGACGCTCGGCATGCTGGTGATCGTCCCGCTGGGGCTGCGGCTCCTCGACGGACCGGACGACGGGCCACCCGTGCCGCGCCTGCTGACGCGGGTCTGGCCGCTGCTCGCCCTCCCCGGGGCGGTGGCCCTCTGGCTCCCCCGCTCCCCGCTCGCCGCCGCCCTGGCCGGTGTCTACGCGCTGGCCACCCTGGCCCTCGCGCTGTACGCCCCGGCCCGGCTCGTGGCCGCCCTCTCCGGGCCCCCGGCCGGTGGCGCCGCCCGCGCGCGGCGCCTGCCCGCGCCCGCCGAGGTCGCGGTCCTGACCGCCCTGGTCACGCCCTCGGTCGCGGGCCTCGCCCTGGTCGCCGAGCGCGGCGGGCACGAGCTCTTCGGCTTCGAGCCGGGCATCCTCGCCCTGACCGTCCCGCACTTCCACTTCGCGGGCTTCGCCGCCGCCCTCGTCGCCGGACTGGTCTGCCGGACCAGCGGCGGTCGGGCCGCCCGGTTCGCGGCGTACAGCGTGCCGCTCGGCACCCTGCTGGTCCTGCTCGGCTACTTCGTCGACGACTGGGCAGAGCTGGCCGGAGCCGTCGTGCTCACCGCCGGGATGTGGGCGGTCGCCCTGACGACCTGGCGCGAGCACCGCGCCGCCGCGCCCGACCCGGTCACCCGCGCCCTGCTCGGGGTCTCGGCCGCGATCCTGGCGGTCACCATGCTGCTCGCGCTCAGCTGGGCGCTCGGCGAGGCCACCGGGCTGCCGCACCCGAGCCTGACCTGGATGGCCGCGACCCACGGCCTCGGCAACGCGCTCGGCTTCGCCCTCTGCTCCCTGCTCGCCTGGCGCCGCCACCCGCACGGGCTCGCGAACCGCGCGGACACCCCGGCGGACCGCACGGACACCCCGGCGGACCCCCCAGGCACCCCCGCGCGCCGCGCCGGGACCCGCGCCCGCCGCCCCCTTCCCCGTACCGCACCCGGCACCACCCCCCGTACCGCCCCGCGCACCACTCCCCGAACGGAGCTCCCGGCATGACCCGTCTCCTGCGCAGCCTCTCCGACGGCCCGGCCGGACCGGCCGCCGCGCCCAACTACCCCGAGGTCGGCGCCACCCGCGCCCGCCCGCTGCCTGCCGGCTACCACCACCTCGGCCACAGCGTCCGGGTCGGCCACGGCCGGGCGGACTTCGAGGCCGCCGGCGCGGCCGTGACCAGCTGGGCCATGCACCGGGCGACCGGCGCCCGGGTGACCAGCGCCGCCGACCGCGCCGAGCCCGGTGTCACCCTGGAGGTCTCGCTCGGCCTCGGCCCGGTCCGCTTCAGCGCGCCCTGCCGGGTCATCTGGACCACGGCCACGGAGACCGAGGCGGGCTTCGCCTACGGGACCCTCGCCGGGCACCCGGAGCGCGGCGAGGAGTCCTTCGTGGTCGAGCTGCGCGAGGACGGCGCCGTCTGGTTCACCGTGACCGCGTTCAGCCGCGCCGCCGTCTGGTACACCCGGCTCGGCGGGCCCGTCGTACGGGCGCTCCAGCTCGCCTACGCCCGCCTGCTGGGCCGCTCGCTCACCGCTCTCGTCGCCCGCCGATAGGGGTTACGGTTCTTCTGTACTCTCCCGTGCTTCCCGAAGGAGGCGGCCATGAGCCAGTACGACGAGTACACGACACCCGCGCAGGCCGAGGGCGAACGCCTCGAAGAGGACCTGGACCCGCAGCAGAAGGCGCAGCGCCACCCGCAGACGGTCCGCACCACGCCGTCCCAGGCGGAGGGCGAGCGGAAGGCCGACGAGGAGTAGCGGGACCTGACGGGCGGCCCCCGGTCCTGGGGAGCCGCCCGGCGGCCATGGGCGCCCCATGGGCTGGTTCACCGCACCCGACTACTGGCTGAGCCGGATCGTCTTCCAGCGGGGGCTCGCCGGGCTGTACCTCGTCGCCTTCCTCTCGGCGGCCCTCCAGTTCCGCGCCCTCATCGGGGAGCGCGGGATGCTCCCCGTACCGGCGTACGTGCGCCGGGTCCCGGCGCGTCAGGCACCGAGCCTCTTCCAATGGCGCTATTCCGACCGGCTGTTCGCGTCGGTGGCCTGGGGCGGGGCGGGCCTCGCGCTCGCGATGGCGGCGGGCGCGGGGGACGCGGTGCCGCTGGGCACCTCGATGCTGCTGTGGCTGCTGTTGTGGGGGCTGTACCTGTCGATCGTGAACGTCGGGCAGACCTGGTACGCCTTCGGCTGGGAGTCGCTGCTCCTGGAGACCGGCTTCCTCGCCGTCCTGCTCGGCAACGACGACACCGGGCCGCCGGCGCTGGTGCTGTTCCTGCTGCGGTGGCTGCTGTTCCGGGTGGAGTTCGGGGCGGGCCTGATCAAGATGCGCGGCGACCGCTGCTGGCGCGACCTCACCTGCCTCTACCACCACCACGAGACCCAGCCGATGCCCGGCCCGCTGAGCTGGTTCTTCCACCACCTGCCGAAGCCGCTGCACAAGGCGGAGTGCGCCGCGAACCACGTCGTGCAACTCGCCGTCCCGTTCCTGCTCTTCGCCCCGCAGCCGGTCGCGACCGTCGCGGCGGGCCTGATGGCGGCGACCCAGCTGTGGCTGGTGCTGTCCGGCAACTTCGCCTGGCTGAACTGGCTGACCATCCTCCTCGCCCTGTCCGCGATGAACGGCTCCCTCGTCACGGGCCCGCACCCGCTCCCGGACCCCCCGCTCTGGTACGTGGCGGTCGTCTGCGCCGCCACGGCCCTGGTCCTGGTGCTCAGCCGGCACCCGGTGCGCAACCTGCTCTCCCGGCGGCAGGCGATGAACCGTTCCTTCGACGCCTTCCACCTGGTCAACACGTACGGTGCCTTCGGCACGGTCGGCCGGATCCGGGACGAGATCGTGATCGAGGGCACCGACGACCCGGAGCCGGGCCCGGAGACGGTCTGGCGGGAGTACGGCTTCAGGGGGAAGCCGGGCGACCCCCGCCGGATGCCCCGCCAGTTCGCCCCGTACCACCTGCGGCTGGACTGGCTGATGTGGTTCGCGGCGCTCTCCCCCGGCTACGCCCGCGACTGGTTCGGGCCCTTCGTCGAGCGGCTGCTCGCCGGGGACCGGGACACCCTGCGGCTGCTGCGCCACAACCCCTTCCCCGACGCGCCGCCCGTCCTGGTGCGGGCCCGGCTCTACCGCTACCGGTACACCGGCCCGCGCGAGCTGCGGGAGACCGGGGCGTGGTGGCGGCGCCGGCTGGTGCGGGAGTACCTGCCGCCGATGCGGCTGCGGGAGCCGGAGGCGCGGGACTGAGCCGCCGGGGGCCGCCGGGGGCAGCCCATGAGCCGCCGGGGTCGCCGGGAGCCGCCGGGAATGCCCGTGCCCCCGGGCGCGCGGGGCGGCCGGGGGCACGGGGAAAGGCGTTCGCCGAAACTCAGTCGATGCCCTGCAGGATGTGGGGCTCGGCGAGGTCGTCCTCGTAGCCGGCGAGACGGATCGGGGCCGAGCGGGCCCACACTTCGAGGCTGCCGAGCTCGCCGGACCGGCGCTTGCGCTCGGTCGGTTCGGCCGGGCGCTGCTCCTGCTGGGTCAGTTCTGGTGTCACCGCGCACTCCTTTGTGTCGCGTACCAAGGGGGACTGGGACCGTCGGTCGCGGTGGCGCCGTTCTCCGGGCGGGGCCGCGGCCTTGGTCGGGCCTGTCCCCGGGACGGCCGTGAGGGTTCGGTGAAACCCTGGTGGCCGTCCGTGGACATCAGATTAACCAGATGAGCGCGTCGGCGCTCTATGGGGCACCAAAGTGTGACGCGATCGGGTGAAGTCCTTTACTCCCCGGGCCGGACGAACTACCACTTACCGGGCGCGTAGTCCTTCATGAAGACGCCGTAGAGGTCCTCGCCCAGCTCGCCGCGCACGATCGGGTCGTAGACCCGGGCGGCGCCGTCGACCAGGTCGAGCGGGGCGTGGAAGCCGGCCTCGGCGAGCCGCAGCTTGTCGAAGTGGGGCCGCTCGTCGGTGATCCAGCCGGTGTCGACCGAGGTCATCAGGATGCGGTCGGTCTCGAACATCTCCTGGGCGCTGGTCCGCGTCACCATGTTCATCGCGGCCTTGGCCGCGTTGGTGTTCGGGTGCCCGGCGCCCTTGTAGCCGCGGCTGAAGACGCCCTCCATCGCGGAGACGTTGACGACGTACGAGCGCCCGCTGGGCGCCTTGGCGGCGGCCTCGGCCATCACCGCGCGCAGCTTGCTGATGAGGATGAACGGCGCCGTGTAGTTGCACAGCTGGGTCTCCAGCAGCTCCACCGGGGAGATCTGCTCGATGGACTGCACCCAGGTGTTGGAGTCGACGACGTCCGGCACCAGGCCGCCCGCGTCGATGGCGGTGCCGTCGAGGTGCTTGGCGACGCTCGCGTTGCCCGCGACCAGCGCGAGGTCGGCGACCTGCTGGGCGTCGAGCCCGCTCACCCCGGCCGGGAGCGCCGCGCCGGAGCCGAGCTCGCCGACCGCGCCGGAGCCGAAGGCGCCGATGACGTGGTGGGCGGGCAGCTCGCCGGCGGGCAGCGGGGCGCTCTCGCCCTCGACCAGGGCCGCGTAGGCGGAGGCCAGCCGGCGCACGGTCTGGGTCGCGTTGTTGACCAGGATGTCGAGCGGGCCGGCCGCGGCGACCTGGTCGGCGAGGGCCACGGCCTGCGCCGGGTCGCGCAGGTCGATGCCGACGACCTCCAGGCGGTGCATCCACTCCGCCGAGTCCTCCATCGCCTTGAAACGGCGGATGGCGTCCTTCGGGAAGCGGGTGGTGACGGTGGTGTGGGCGCCGTCGCGCAGCAGCCGCAGCGCGATGTACATGCCGATCTTGGCCCGGCCGCCGGTGAGCAGCGCGCGCTTGCCGGTGAGGTCGGCGCGGGCGTCGCGGCGGGAGCGGTTGAGGGCCGCGCACTCCTGGCAGAGCTGGTGGTAGAAGTAGTCGACCTCGACGTAGCGCGTCTTGCAGGTGTAGCAGGAGCGCGGGCGCTGGAGTATCCCCGCGATCTTGCCGGCCTCGGTGACGGAGGTCGGCAGGATGCCCTCGGTCTCGTCGTCGATGCGCTGGGCGGAGCCGGTGGCGGTGGCCTCGGTGACGGCCTTGTCGTGGGCGGTCTTGGAGGCGCGGCGCTCCTGGCGGCGGCGCTGCTTCACGGTCCGGTAGATCCCGGCGGTCGCGCGCCGGACGGCGATGGCGTCCGGGTGGTCCACGTCGATCTTGTCCAGCTCGTCGAGCACGCTCAGGCAGACGGCCAGGCGCTCGGGGTCGATGCCCGGCCCGTGGTCCTGGGTCTCTTCAGTCACCGTCATGGCCTTCGTGGTTCCTCGATCGCTCGCGCCGTGAATGTCCCGGGAGCCCGCGGGTACTCCGTCGGTACTCCCAAAGACGCAACTTTACGGAGCCGGGGGCCGCGCCTCCAAACCCGTTCGGGGCGGGTGGTCGAACACACAGTCGCCGCAGAGTCCGCCGGAGGGGCAGCGGTAGTACAGGCAGCAGCTCGCCCGGCGCAGCTCCGGGCCCCGGACGGTGCGGGCGAGCTCGGGGTGGTCGAGGAGCCCCCGGACCAGGGCGGCGGCGCGGTCGGCGGCGTCGGGGCGGCCGTGGGCGCGGGCCCAGCGGACCAGCTCGCGCAGGGCGCCGGCGAGCGCGGAGCCCGCGTTGCCCCAGAGCAGCCGCTCGGAGATCCGCCCGTCGCGGGCGAAGGCGGCGTGCAGCGGGACGAGGTGGGCCTCCAGGACCGCGGCCCGCAGCTCGCCGACCCCGGCGGGGCGGCTGCCCGTGCCGGACCACCACAGGTCCTCGGGCGAGGTGAGGGCGCCGTCCCAGTGCAGGGTGCCGGGCGTCAGGTCGGGGAAGCGGCCGTGGAGGGCGGCGGGGCCGAGCGCGGTGGACCAGAGGCGGGCGGCGAGGCCGAGGTGGGCGACGGAGGCGCCGACCCGCCGCTCGGGGGCGCCGAGCCGGGCGGCGACCCGGTCCACGCGCGCGGCGAGCGGGGCGTCCTCCCCCGCGTACAGCAGGGCGAGCGGCCGGTGCGCCGTGCCGGGGGCGGGCGGAGAGGTGCGCAGCGCGAAGAAGCCGCCCACCTGCGCGGTGTCCGGGCGGTAGGCGGGCTCGTCGGCGGGGGCGGGCTCGGCTGCGTACGCGGGCTCGGCGGCGGGGGCGGCGGCACCGGGGGCGCTCGCGGCGCCGTGCGCGTCCGCGTCGCCGGGGGCGCTCTGGTCGGGATCCACGCCCGCATCCTGCCGTACCGGCGCGGCGGCGGGGGCGGGATCCGGGTGCGGGCCGGTGTGGACCGCGTCACGCGCGGGCCGGCTCGATCCGGATTCCCGCCGAGGCGCCGCCCGCCCCCGTCCCGGAGACCGGAATCTCCCCCTTCCACCCGTCCTGACCTGCGCGGGTCTCCAACCCAGGGTGTACGAGGAGGCTTCGTACTCCATCCGCGGTACCCGCGATCGCGTCCCCTGGTACGAGGACGGGAGCGCGCGGGAGAGGGATCGTGGAGGTATGAGCCCCCTCCTGCTGTCCGTGCTCCTGGCCCTGGTCTCGGCGGTCGCCTACGCAGCCGCCGCGATCGTGCAGGAGCGCGTCGCCGACGCCGCCGACGGACCGCGCTACGCCCCGCTGCGCGTCCCCGCCTGGTGGGGTTCGGTGCTGCTCAACGGCCTCGGCGCGGCCCTCCACGTGGCGGCGCTCGCCTACGGCCCGCTCAGCCTGGTCCAGCCGCTGGGCGCCCTGACGATCGTGTTCGCGCTGCCGATGGCGGCGCTGTTCGTGGGCCGCCGGGCGGGCCGCCGGGCCTGGCGGGGCGCGCTGATGGCGACGGCGGGCCTGGCCGGGCTGCTGAGCCTGACCGGCGGCGACGGCTCGGGGACCCTCGCGGCGGACGAGCGGCACCTGCTGGCCGCGGGCACCTTCGGCGTGGTCGTCGTGCTGTTCGTCCTGGCGCGGGTGGTGGGCCGCTCGGTGCTGCGCAGCGTGATCCTGGCCGCGGCGGCCGGGGTGTCGTTCGGGATCGCGTCGGTCTTCACGAAGACGGTCGCCGAGGTGTGGACGCCGGGCGCCCCGCTCGCCGAGTGGGCCAGTCTGCTGACCCTCTCGGCGCTGGCGGTGACCGGGCTGCTGCTCTCCCAGGCGTCGTACCGGGGCGCGGGGCTGGCGGCGCCGCTCGCCACGGTCACCGTGGTCAATCCGGTGGTCGCGGCGACGGTGGGCCTGACGCTGTTCGGCGAATCGTTCCGCTACGGGACGGCCGGCGCCGTCGCCGCGCTGATCTGCGGCGCGGTGACGGCGGGCGGCCTGGTCCAGCTCACGCTCGACCGGCTGGACCGGGCCGCCGGGGCGCGATCAGAGGGGAACGCCCCGGGCGCGGAGGTAGGCCAGGGGGTCGATGTCGGAGCCGTACCCGGGACCCGTGCGCATCTCGAAGTGGAGGTGCGGCCCCGAACTGTTGCCGGTCGATCCTGAGCGCGCGATGCGCTGCCCGGTGTTGACCCGCTGTCCTTCCCGGACGGTGAGGGCGGACAGGTGGGCGTACTGGCTGTAGCGGCCGTCCTCGTGCCGGATGACCACCTGGTAGCCGTACGAGCCGCCCCAGCCGGCGGAGACGACGGTGCCGGTGGCCACGGCCCGTACGGAGGTGCCGGTGGGGACCGGGAAGTCGACACCCGTGTGGTAGCCGCTGGACCAGGAGGAGCCGGCCTTGCGGTAGCGGGTGCCGATGTCGGTGTCGGAGACGGGCGAGGTGAAGCGGTCGGCCTCGGGGGCGGCGGGCCGGGCGGCGGGCTTCTGGGCCGGCTTGGCGGCGGGCCTGACCGCGGGCTTGGCGGCCGGGGTGGCCACGGGCCGGGTGACGGGCTTGGCCGCCGGGCGCGCGGCGGGGGCCTTCGCGGCGGGCTTCGTCTCGGGCTTGGCGGCGGGCTTGGGCGCGGGCTTCGCGGCGGGCTTCGTCTCGGGCTTCGCGGGAGCCTGGGCGCCCTGGGCGGCCTTGGGCTGCGCCATGCGCAGGGTGAGGCGCTGGCCCGGGTGGATGAGGTCGGGGTCGCCGCCGACGACCTTCCGGTTGTCCTGGTAGAGGCGCTGCCAGCCGCCGTGGACGCGCTCCTCGCGGGCGATGGCGGACAGCGAGTCGCCGGGCGCGACGGTGTACATCTCGCGCACGGTCGGCACGGCGGTCGGGCTGGTGCCCGCGGGCTTCTTGCGCTGCGCGGGTAACGCGGCCTTCGCGGCGGTGGCGGTGTCCGCCACCGGGCGGGTGCGCTGGGTCTGCGGCGCCAGGTCCGGGCCGGGGCCGCCGCGCTCCAGGCCCGCGCGCGGCGCGCAGGCGGGCCAGGCGCCCGGGCCCTGCCCCTTGAGGACCCGCTCGGCGACGGCGATCTGCTGGTCCTTGGAGGCGAGGTCGGCGCGCGGCGCGTAGTGCGTGCCGCCGTACCGCTCCCAGGTCGACTGGCTGAACTGGAGCCCGCCGAAGTAGCCGTTGCCGGTGTTGATCTGCCAGTGGGAGGTGGACTCGCAGGCGGCGAGCTTCTCCCAGACGTCGAGCGAGGCCGCCTGCGCCGTGCCCGCGCCGACCAGCGGCAGGGCCACGATTCCGGCGCCTCCCGCGGTGACGGTGAGCGAGGCTCGGTTGATCAGGCTCGGCTGGTACCGGCGGTGTCTCCCGCGTACGGCCATGGGCCCCCCTTGAAGGCGTGTGCAGTCGCCCACGGTAGGGGCGGGCAACCGTACGTGACAAGGGCTCCGGCGCAATCCCCCGGCGGCTCCGTCAGCTCGCGCCCGCCGGGGCCCGGACGGCCCCCGGCCTCAGCCGCCCGCCGGCCCCGGCTGGGGCAGCGGCTCCGGGTCGGGCACCGGGTTCGGCGGCGGCACGGGCGGCGGCGTGGGCACCGGGGGCGGGCCGGGCGGGGCCGGCACCGGCGGGGGCGGCGAGGGCGGGGGCAGCGGATCGGGGTACGGGGGCTGGGTCATGGCGCGCTCCGGTACGGGCTCGGGGGTCGTCGGGTGGGTCGGATCTCGGGTCCAGGGTGACCCGCGCCGTGCGCCCCCGCGCGCCGGGGACGTTCCTCCGGGGGCCGCCGCGGCCCCCGGAGGGTCACCAGAGCTCGGGCGAGGCGGCGAGCTCCCGCTTGGCCGCGCGGACGACCTCCGGGGGCGCCGCCGGGGCCTCCTCGGGGTGCCGTTCGGCCCACTTCGCCGCGTACGGGCAGAGCGGGACGACGGGGACGCCCTCGGCGGCGGCGATCCGGTAGAACTCCCGGACCAGCGCCCCGGCGACGCCCTTCCCCTCGTGGGTCGCCTCGACGACGGTGTGCACCGCGACGAGGGCGTGCGGCTCACCGGCCAGGGCGAAGTAGACGACGACACCGGCGTACTCGCCGTCGTCGAACGCCTCCAGGCGGTGCTTCTCCCGGTCGTCGCGGATCGTCAGCTGCGTCATGCCGTGGGTCCTCCCGGTCGCTCGCTAGGACGGGCTCAGACCTGGGCGGGCACCGCGTGCGGCGCCCGTACCGTGTCGCTCCCGGGGACCGGCGCCGAGGCGTCCCGTCCCAGCTCCACGATGCGGTTCGCCCCGTCGACGTGCACGACGCGCGGCGTGAACGCGCGCGCGTCCGCGTCCGCCATCTGGGCGTAACTGATGAGGATGACCAGGTCCCCGGGGTGCACGAGATGGGCCGCGGCCCCGTTGATCCCGATCACGCCGGAGCCGCGCTCGCCCTCGATGACGTAGGTCTCCAGGCGCGCCCCGTTGTCGATGTCGACGATGTGGACGAGCTCGCCGGGCAGCAGGTCGGCGGCCTCCATCAGCTCCGCGTCGACGGTGACGGATCCGACGTAGTGGAGGTCGGCCTGGGTGACGGTGGCACGGTGGATCTTGGACTTGAACATGGTACGCAGCATCGAGGCACTCCTGGACATAGGCTCCCTGCCCGCGTTTTTGCAGGTCAAGGGCTGTTTCCACACCCTACAGCGGGTCGGGCCGCGGCGGTCGGCCCCGAGGTGTCCGGCGCCCTCCGCCGCGGCGGCCCCACCAGCCTACGCAGGCGGCGCGCACGGGCCCTCGTGATCAGCGTCACCGCGGGGACCGGCGGCCCGGGGTGGGCCGCGAGGAGCGGACGCGGCGGTACGACGTCTGACGGCACCGCTCCCCCACGCGGTGGACCCGCGCGGGGCGTCGGTGTTCCGGCGGCGATCACGGGGGCGCGCGTCAGCGGCGGCGCAGCCTGCCGAACAGGCGGCGCGCCTGGTCGCGCTTGCGGGGGTCGGCCGCGGCGCGCCGGAGGGACGCGGCGGCACCGCGTCCCTGGGGGCTGCGGGTGAAGCGCTTGATGCGGTCCAGCAGTGCGGTCATGGGATTCTCCTCCGATGTCCGTGTCCTGGCACTCCGTGTTGCCCCGGACGGGGATTTCACACCCATGGGGAGGCGACGGGGCGTCAGACAGGCTGTCCGGGAAGGCCGTTGTCCTGGTGGAGCGGTGCCGCCGACGCGTCCGTGCGGCTCCCGTGCGCCGCCCGGTCGGCGGGCGCACCGCCCGGCGTGCCGGTCAGGGTGAGCCCCAGCGCGGCGAGGCCCGCCACCGCGGCCCGGACGGGGGCGGGTCGGCCCCGCCGGGCGGCGGGCCCGCGACCGTGCGCGCCGTCCCTGTGGTGTCCGGATGTGCGGGCCTCGCTCGGAGCTGCATCGGGGGCTCCCTGGGGTGTGGCCGGTCCGCCGCCGACGGGCCGGGGGTCGGGTGCGTCGCCCGCCGGTCGGTGCGCGGGCCCGCTCTTCGAACGCGTGCCCTGTCCCTCCGCGAACATCCCCTGGAGGAAGGCGAATCGGCGGCCCGGTGCGTTCGAGGGCGGACGGAGGCCGGTCCGGACGTCTCCGCGAAGCGGCGGAATGATCCCGGGGGACCCGGGTACGCGGACGCTGTCCGACGCAGGGGAGGAGCAAGCACACATGGGTATCCGACTGTTCATCGTCATGATCGCCGTCGGGGCGATCCTGGCGTTCGCGACCGACTGGGAGCTCCAGGGGGTCGACCTCGATCTGGTCGGCCTGATCCTGATGGCCGTCGGCCTGCTCGGGACCGCCGTCTGCACCGCCGTGCTGCGGCGCCGCCGCGTGGTGGTCCCGCCGGTGGCCCCCACGGTCACCGACGACCGTCGTGACCTGCTCTGAGGCGGCCGGCGCCTCCGACGACCGCACCCTGCGCGAGAACCACGAGAACCACGACAGAGGAGTGACAGCGATGACCGAACATCTGTGGTCCTTCAGCACCGAGTCCGGCCACCTGACGGGCACCGACCTCACCGGGTGGCGTGTCGAGGCCACCGACGGGCACATCGGCAAGGTGGACAAGCACTCCGACGAGGCGGACGACTCCTACCTGGTCGTCGACACGGGCATGTGGATCTTCGGCAAGGAGGTGCTCGTCCCGGGGCGGGCGGTGACCCGCGTGGACCCGGACAACGAGACCCTCCACCTCTCGCTCTCCAAGGAGCAGGTCAAGGACTCGCCCGAGTTCGTCGCCGACAAGCACCTCGCGGACCGCCAGTACCGCGAGGAGATCGGCCAGTACTACCGCATGCCCTGGCAGTTCCCGGGCGGCGGCGCCTTCTGACCGGCCGGCCGGCCCGGAGACGGCCCCGTCGCCCCCTTCCCGCGCGCCGGCGCATGGATCCCGGCCGCCGGGGCAGACGGGTCCCGAGCGAGGGACACGCTCGCGCCGGATCCACGGCACCCCCCTTCTGCCGTGGATCGACGGCACCCGTGAGTGGCCCGCACCCTCCAAGGTGCGGGCCACTCGCCTGTGCGCCGTGCGGCGCCCTGGCCCGATCGTGATCCGTGCCGCGAAGGAGGGGGGAGGGTGCCGGGCCCGGCCGCGTACTCGTCGTGGGGCGGGGACCGCCCGGTCCGGGGCGCGCGTACCCCGGCCGGGGCGTCGCACACGCCTGGCGGCGGGGCCGGGGAGGACCGGCTCCGGCCGGATGACCCGCACCGCCCTCCTGTTGTCGATCACGGAGGGGTAATGTCGTCACGATTGCCGTACGGCAATGATCGCCGCCGCCGGATCCGGTTCGGGTCAGCGGTCGTCCGACGCGCGACCCGGGCCGCGCGGTCCGTGCGCGCACAGGGTGGGTTGGGAACGAGGATGGGGCATGTCTGAGACGATGACCAGGAGTTCCTCCGGACGGGAGCCGTCCGGGCCGGCCCCGGTGGTCGAGCCCGAACTCCGTCAACTGCTCGCCGGACTCACGGCGGTGCGGGACGGCGACTTCGGCACCCGGCTGCCGGACGAGGCGGACGGGCTGCTGGGCGAGATCTCCCGGGTGTTCAACGGGATGGTCGACCAGCTCTCCCTGTTCACCTCCGAGGTGACGCGGGTGGCCCGCGAGGTCGGCACGGAAGGGACGCTCGGCGGGCAGGCCGCCGTCCCCGGCGTCTCCGGGACCTGGGCCGATCTGACGGACTCCGTCAACGCGATGGCGGGCAATCTCACCACCCAGGTCCGCGACATCGCCCAGGTGGCGACGGCCGTCGCCAGGGGAGACCTGTCCCAGAAGATCGACGTGGACGCGCGCGGCGAGATCCTGGAGCTGAAGAACACCATCAACACGATGGTCGACCAGCTCTCCGCCTTCGCCGACGAGGTGACCCGGATGGCCCGGGACGTGGGCACCGAGGGCATCCTCGGCGGCCAGGCCGACGTGAAGGGCGTCTCCGGCACCTGGCGCGACCTGACCGACTCCGTCAACTCGATGGCGGGGAACCTCACCGCCCAGGTGCGGGCGATCGCCCACGTCGCCACCGCGGTCGCGGGCGGCGACCTGTCGAAGAAGGTCGACGTGGACGCCCGGGGCGAGATCCTGGAGCTGAAGACGACCATCAACACGATGGTCGACCGGCTCTCGGCCTTCGCCGACGAGGTGACCCGGGTCGCCCGCGAGGTGGGCACCGAGGGCAACCTCGGCGGCCAGGCCACCGTCCGGGGCGCCTCGGGCACCTGGAAGGACCTCACCGACAACGTCAACGTGATGGCCTCCAACCTCACCGGGCAGGTGCGTTCGATCGCCCAGGTCGCCAACGCCGTGGCCCGCGGCGACCTCTCCCGCCGGATCACCGTGGAGGCCAAGGGCGAGGTCGCCGCCCTCGCCGACACCATCAACACCATGGTCGACACCCTGTCCGCCTTCGCCGACGAGGTGACCCGCGTGGCCCGCGAGGTCGGCACCGAGGGACGGCTCGGCGGGCAGGCGAGGGTGCCGAACGTGGCCGGCACCTGGAAGGACCTCACCGACAACGTCAACTCCATGGCGAACAACCTGACCGGACAGGTCCGGAACATCGCCCAGGTCACGACCGCCGTCGCCAACGGCGACCTGTCGAAGAAGATCGACGTCGACGCCCGGGGCGAGATCCTGGAGCTGAAGACGACCATCAACACGATGGTCGACCAGCTGTCCTCGTTCGCGGCCGAGGTGACCCGCGTGGCCCGCGAGGTCGGCAGCGAGGGCCGGCTCGGCGGCCAGGCCGAGGTCGAGGGGGTCTCCGGCACCTGGAAGCGGCTGACCGAGAACGTCAACGAGCTGGCGGGCAACCTCACCCGACAGGTTCGCGCCATCGCGGAGGTCGCGAGCGCCGTCGCCGAGGGCGACCTCACCCGCTCGATCACCGTCGAGGCGTCGGGCGAGGTGGCCGAGCTCAAGGACAACATCAACGCCATGGTCGGCTCGCTGCGCGAGACGACGCGGGCCAACCAGGAGCAGGACTGGCTCAAGTCCAGTCTGGCCCGGATGTCCGCGCTGATGCAGGGCCACCGCGACCTGGCCGTCGTCGCGGAACTCGTCATGGACGAACTGACCCCGCTCGTGGGTGCCCAGTACGGCGCCTTCTACCTCGCCGAGGAAGGGGCCGGCGGCGTGGAGCTGGGCCTCGTCGGCTCCTACGGACGCCCCGCCGGAGACCGGGACCGGGTGCGCTTCCGGCTGGGCGAGTCGCTCGTCGGGCAGGCCGCCCGCAGCCGCCGCACCGTCACCGCCGAGAACGTCCCCTCGGACTACGTGACGATCTCCTCGGGACTCGGCAGCACGTCCCGGGGCAGCCTCGTGGTGCTGCCCGTCGTCGTCGAGGAACAGGTGCTCGGCGTCATCGAGCTGATGTCCTTCAGCCCCTTCACCTCGGTGCACCGGGACTTCCTGGAACAGCTCATGGAGACCGTCGGCGTCAACCTGAGCACCATCGTCGCCAACTCCCGCACCGACGAGCTCCTGGACGAGTCCCAGCGGCTGGCCGGCGAACTGCGCTCGCGCACCGAGGAACTCCAGGTGCGGCAGGAGGAGCTCCAGCGCTCCAACGCCGAGCTGGAGGAGAAGGCGGCCCTGCTCGCCACGCAGAACCGCGACATCGAGGCCAAGAACCTCCAGATCGAGCAGGCCCGGCAGGAGCTGGAGGCCCGCGCCCAGCAGCTCGACCTGGCCTCCACGTACAAGTCGGAGTTCCTGGCCAACATGAGCCACGAACTGCGCACCCCGCTCAACAGCCTGCTGATCCTGGCCCAGCTGCTGGCCCAGAACCCGACCCGCAACCTGACGGCCAAGCAGGTCGAGTACGCCGGCATCATCCACTCGGCCGGATCCGACCTGCTGCAGCTGATCAACGACATCCTCGACCTCTCCAAGGTGGAGGCCGGGAAGATGGACCTGCACCCGGAACGGGTCCCGCTGCACAGGCTGCTCGACTACGTCGAGGCCACCTTCCGCCCCCTCACCTCGCAGCAGAGCCTCGCCTTCGCGGTCTCCACGGCCGCCGGGGTCCCGGCCGACCTCGTCACCGACGACACACGACTCCGGCAGGTGCTGCGCAACCTGCTGTCGAACGCCGTCAAGTTCACCGAGCACGGCAGCGTCGAGCTGCGCATCGAACCGGCACCGGACGAGGAGCTGCCCGCACCCGTGCACCGCGGCGGCCCCGTCGTCGCCTTCCGCGTCGCCGACACCGGCATCGGCATCGCCCCCGAGAATCTGGAGGCCATCTTCGGCGCCTTCCAGCAGGCCGACGGGACGACCAACCGCAAGTACGGCGGCACCGGCCTGGGCCTCTCCATCAGCCGCGAGATCGCCCACCTCCTCGGCGGTGCCCTCACCGTCACCAGCGTGCCCGGCGAGGGCAGCACCTTCACCCTCTATCTGCCCGTCGCCCGCACCGACTTCGCCGAGCAGTCCGCCCCCGGCGCGCCCCCGGCGGCCGGTCCGGCCGGGCTCGCCGTCCCCGCCGCGGCGCCGGGCAGCGCACCCGCGCCGGCCGGCGCCGCGGACACCCGGCCCACCCGGCGGCTGCTGGTGATCGAGGAGCGCCCGCGCGGGCTCCTCGCCGTGGTCGCCGAGAACGCGGTCGGCCAACTCACGGCCGACGGCCGCCACACGGGCCCGGCCGACATCGACCTGGTCGCGGTCGTCGGCCCCCAGGAGGCCGCCGCCGCGCTCGCCACCCGGCCGTTCCACTGCGTCGTGCTCGACGTCGACATGGCGGACGGCGACGCCCTGCGCTTCCTGGACGCCATGAACGGCGACGAGGCGCTGCGCACCGTGCCGGTCCTCGCCCACAACAACCGCCGGCTCCCCGCGGACGAGGAGAACGCCCTCCAGGACCTCGCCCGCCACCGCCCGCTGGAGCTCCTGTCCAGCCTCGACGAACTGCGCGAGCGGATCGCCCTGCATCTGTCCGCGGAACAGCCCGGCGACGTCGTGCCCCTGGTCCGCGGCGACCACCGGGTACCCGCGCCCCGGGCCGTCGACGACACCCTGAGCGGCCGGACGGTGCTGGCCGTCGACGACGACGCCCGCAACCTGTACGCCCTCAGCGGCATCCTGGAGCTGCACGGCATCACCGTGCTGCACGCCGAGAACGGGCGGAAGGGGATCGAGACCCTGCTGGCGAACCCGGCCGTCGCCCTCGTCCTGATGGACGTGATGATGCCGGAGATGGACGGATACACCGCGACCGCGCGGATCAGGAAACTGCCGCAGTACGCGGACCTGCCCGTGATCGCCGTCACCGCGAAGGCCATGCCGGGCGACCGGGAGAAGAGCCTGGCGTCCGGGGCGAGCGACTACGTCACGAAGCCCGTCGACGCCGACGAACTCATCGCCTGCGTCAGCCGCTGGCTCGACGGGGGGACGGCCTCGTGACCCTGCCCCCGCCCCGCGCCGGCGGCCCGCCGGCCACCCCGGACACCGCCGCCCCGGACGGTCGGCTCGCCGCCACCGTGGAACGGCTGCGCGGCGAGGTGCGTGCCGCCCACGCGGCCGCCGAGGGCCGCGCCCTGATCGAACTCGCCAAGGGGGTCATCGTCGAGCGCCTGGGGTGCGGCCCGGCCCAGGCGGCCCGCCAGCTCGCGGAACTCGCCGACCGGGCCGGCCTGTCCCGGCTCGAACTGGCCGCCGACATCATCAACCAGGCGGCGCGTGACCGGCTGGCCGAGGCCACGGACACGTTCGTGAGGACGGCCGTCGGCGAGCCCCCGGGCGCCGGCACGCCCACCGCCGCCTCGGTCGCCGTGCGACTGCGCACGGCGGAGAGCGCGGCACTCGGCGCGGGCGACACCCAGGCCGTCGCCGAGTCGCTGCTCCGGCACGCTCTCGAACCGCTGGGCGCCGTCGCCGTCGCGATCTGGACCACCGGTCCGGACACCTCGCTGAGCCTGCGCGGCCACGCCGGCTTCGGCCCCGACGAGGCGGCCCGCTGGCACTACGTACCGCCTGGTGTGACGACCGCGGCCCGCCAGGCGCTCATCGGGCGCCGGACCATCCGCTACGCCTCCCTCGCGGCCTCGGGCATCCCCTCGTTGGGCAGGGGGCGCCACCCCGACGGCGGCAGGGTCGTCGTCCCCGCCGGGACCGGCGGCCGGATCCACGGCGTCCTGGAGATCTGCTGGGCCCGCCCGCTCGACCCGCTGCCGCAGGCCGTGGAGCGCCAGATCGAGGCCCTCGCCGAGCTCTGCGCCCACACCCTGGAGACGCTGCCCGAGGCGTCTCCCGGGGGCTTCGCGGCACCCGGCGGCCTCCCGGGCACCGGCGGGGAGGGGGCGGCGGCGCTGGCCGAACTCTCGGACGGGCTCTACGATCCCGCCCTCGTGCTCACCCCCCACCTGGACGAGGCGGGGAGGCTCGTCGACTTCCGTATCCGGCACGCCAACGCGCACTTCCAGGACCCGGCGGGACGGCCCCGCAGCTCCGTCGACGGGGCGCTGCTCCTTGAGGCGTACCCGGCCACGGCAGGGGGCAGCGAGCTCTTCGAGCGGATCGAGCGGGTCTACGCCACCGGGGAGCCGTTCCGCGCCCGCCGCGTCCGGCTCACGGCTCTGGTGGACCAGGTGCCGCTGGCCTCGCTCGCCGACCTCAGCATCAGCCGGTACGGCGCGAGCGTCCTGTTCATCTGGCGCGTCGAGGACGAGTCGGCCCGCCTCGCCAGCCTCCTCCAGCACGCCCAGCGGCTCGGCCGGGTCGGCGCCTTCGAGGAGGACCTCGTCAGCGGCGAGATCACCTGGCACGGCCAGCTCTACGAGCTCTTCGGCCGCGCGTCGACGGAGCCGCCGGTCGCCCTGCGCGACCTCGCCGGCCACGCCCACCCGGACGACGCCGACACCATCCGCCGGTTCCTCCAGAAGGTGCTGGACCAGCGGCGGGTGGGCTCCGCCGCGTTCCGTATGCTCCGCCACGACGGCGTCACCCGGCACATCCGGGTGACCGCCGAACCCGCCCCGGGCGGCGACGGCGGTCTCCAGTCCGTCCGGGGCGCCTACCAGGACATCTCGGCGCAGCACTGGACCGAGGTCGCCCTCACGGCGACCCGCGACCGGCTGGCGGCGACGGAGGAGGCGGCCGAGGAACGCAACCGGCTCACCCTCCAGCTCCAGCACGCGATCATGCCGCCGGCCATGCCGCCGCTCGACGCGCCGGGACTGGACGTGGCCGTGCGCTACCGGCCGGCCGAGTCCGACTCCCTGGTCGGCGGCGACTGGTACGACGCGGTCGTGCTGCCGTCCAAGAAGGTGCTGCTGTGCGTCGGGGACGTCGCGGGGCACGGCGTGGAGGCCGCCACCGGCATGGTGGTGCTGCGCAACGCCCTGCGCGGCCTGGCCGTCACGGGCGCGGGCCCGGGGCAGCTGCTGTCCTGGCTGAACAGCGTCGCCCACCACCTCACCGCCCACGTGACGGCCACCGCCGTCTGCGGCGTGTACGACCCGGAGAACCGTACGCTGCGCTGGGCCCGCGCGGGACACCTCCCGCCGGTGCTGGTGCGCGGGGAGGAGGCGCTCGACCTGCCGCTCCTGCGCGGGGTGCTGCTCGGGGCCCTCGCCGAGACCGACTACGAGGAGACGGAACTGCGGCTCGAACCCGGGGACACGGTCCTGATGTACACCGACGGGCTCGTCGAGCGGCGTGACACCGCCGTGCACGATTCCGTCGCCCATCTGCTCGCCGTCGCCCGGCAGCCGTCCGACGGCCTCGAACACCGGCTGGACCAGCTGCTCGCGCGGAGCAAGTCGGACACGGACGACGACACGTGCGTGGTCGGTGTCCAGGTGTCCTGACCCCGGCCGGCCGGGTACCGGCCCGTTCGCCCGCGAGAAGCCCCGTGCCAAGCCCCCTCCCGGCAAGCCCCACGAAAGCAGGAGACATGTCCGAGCGTGAACCGAACCTTGATGTCGACGTCGAGACCCGCGACGCCCGCACGGCGGTGCTGACCGTGGCGGGCGAGCTGGACATGGAGACGGCCGACCGGCTGCGGGAGCGTCTGGCGGAGCAGTTCGGCCAGGGGCGGCACCGTCTGGTGCTGGACCTGTCCGCCCTCGGCTTCATGGACTCCTCGGGGCTGAACGTCCTGATAAGGGCGGTCAACAAGGCGCGGGAGGACGGCGGTGACCTGTATCTCGCCTCGCCCACCCCCGCGGTGCGCCGCATCCTGGAGATCACCGGTGTGACGACGACGATCCCGCCGCACGACACCATGGCGGACGCGCTGGCCGCGGCCGAGCGCGCGAGATAGCGGACGGGTGGCCCGTACCCGAGGACCGGGCACGGGGAAGAGGAAGCGGAAGGGGAGGAACAGGACCGTGCGCGAGATCGCCGAGATCGAGGAGGCGCTCCGCAGGGCGGCCCCGCACCGGCTCGTGGAGGTCGTCGAGGACGCCCTCGGGGACCGCGGGGTGCTGCGGGTGGAACTCCGCATGGCCGACTACGGCCTGCGGACGCTCCAGCTCGTCGGGCCCGTCGCCGGAGCGGATCCGTCGGTGCCGATCCACGACAGCCCCCAGGGGCGCGCCTTCGGCGCCCAGGAGCCGCACGTGTCCCGGGAGTCCGGGGCGCTCCGGCTGCATCTGCCCGTGACGGTCCGCGGGGACCGGCTCGGGGTGCTGACGGCCGAACTGCCGCCGCGGGCCGACGTCGGGCCGCTGCTCCCCGGGCTCGCCCAGGTCTGCGAGGCGCTCGGACACGAGATCCTCGTGGCGGAGCGGGACACGGACCTGTACGTCCTGGCGCGGCGCGCGACCCGGCTCACGCTCGCGGCCGAGATGCAGTGGCAGCTGCTGCCCGGCCGTTCCTGCGCTCGTCCCGAGTTCGCCCTGGCCGCCCATCTGGAGCCCGCCTACGCCATCTTCGGCGACAACTACGACTGGTCGGTCTCGGACGGCCGGCTGACCTTGACGGTCACCAACGGCATGGGCGAGGGCATCGAGGCCGCCCTGCTGACGAACCTCGCGATCAACGCGCTCCGCAACGCCCGGCGGGCCGGCCTCCCGCCGGCGGACCAGGCCGCGCTGGCCGATCAGGCCGTGTACGCGCGGTACCGGGGCGAGGCGTTCGTGTCGGTGCTGCTGCTCCGCTTCGACCTGGCCACGGGCGAGGTGGAGGCCGTGGACGCGGGTTCGCCCCGGCTGTGGCGGCAGCGGGGGCAGGCGGTGGAGTCCGTCGGCTTCGAGGCTCAGCTGCCCCTCGGCATGTTCGAGGACACCGTGTACGTGCCGGAGCGGTTCTCCGTGCGGCCGGGCGACCGGCTGCTGTTCGGGAGCGACGGCGTGTACGCGACCGTCTCGCCGGCCGGGGAGAGTTACGGGGACCGGGCGCTGGCCCGCGCGCTGCGGGCGACGCGGCTGCTGCCGCCCACGCACGTGCCGCAGGCGGTGCTCCGGGAGCTGGCCGTCCATCACGGCGGCGGCCCGCTGGAGGACGACGCCCTGGTCGTCTGCCTCGACTGGCACGGGAGCCCGTCCACCGTCGCCGGGTGACGACCGTATCCCCGGGCCGACCTGCCGGGCGAGGCCGGTGCCCCGGAGGGGATCAGGCCGAGCTGACGTCCTTCAGCGGGGTGCGGGCGCGGGACGAGGCGGTCCCGCCGCGCCCTCCCACCGCCTCGTGGAAGCCGGCGAGCCCCCGCAGCAGCTGCTTGCGGCTCGTCGGCGACATCTCCGTGATGACCGCGAGCAGGGCCTCCTCGCGCTGGGCCCTCAGGTCCCGCAGGTACGCCTTGCCGCGCGGGGTCAGGCGCAGCTCCAGCTGCCGTCGGCTCACCGGGCTGGGCAGCCGCCGCACGAAGCCGAGCGCCTCCAGCCGGTCGCACATCCGGCTCACCGAAGGCGGCGCGGAGCCCAGCAGCTCGCCCAGGGCGCGCAGGCTGATGCCCTCCTCGCGGTCGAGGCTGTACAGCACGCGCAGCTGACTCGCCGAGACGGGTGTCGGCGACACCATGTCCCGGCCGCGCTCCCACAGCACCTCCAGCAGCTCGATGAGCTCCCGGGCGGATTCGGCCGTCCGCTGCGGATCCCGCGGCGGCGGGGCCGGTTCGCTCGTCATGCCTGCCGGTCCTCCTCGGTCGTCCGGGGCCGGGGACGGCCGCCTTGCGACGGACGGGTCATCTCCACATCTCTCCAGAAGGCGGTACGGATCCGGCGGATCGACACGTGACCGTGCGGGGCGCACGGCGCGGGACGGCACCACGCCTCCCCCTGGACTCCCTCCGTACCAGTCTCGCCCACCGGTGCGCCGCGACCTCCGCCGATCGGCTGCCGGTCGACCTCGGGTCCACGGTCCCGCGCCCCCTGGAGCCCGTCCGGACAGGCGCGGGAACCGCGCACACGACCCTGGACGCGGGCCCCGCCGGCCGCGCGCCGCGCACCCGGCAACCATATCTTTCCCGTGCCGCCGGGCCCACGGCGACCGTTTCCCAGCCCGTCACGGTGTGCGGAGAGCAGTCCGGTGCCCGTCTCCGGGGCCGCAGTGCGGGCGTCGCGCGGCGGGCTCCGCGGCACGCCGAACGCCGTCCTCTACGCTGTCCCGGCCGGCGCGGCACGGGGCCGGGACTCCGGGCGGGGAACGGCACGGGGAGGACGCGCCGACCGCGTCGGCGCACCCACCGCGCGTGTGATCCGCGTTGCGTGCGGTGTGGGAACCATGAACAGGGGAAAGGCGGGTACGAGAAGCCCAGCCGCCGGCCCAGGACGAGGGGAGCACCAGCGCCATGACGGACGCGATCACCGCGGAGCGTGCGGTCCCGGAGCCTCTGCTGTCCGCGGGTGTCGTCTACGGAGACACCGCCCGCGGCGGCGCGATCGCGGCGGCGCGCGCCTTCACCGCGGAGTTCCTCGCGGGCGCTGTGGCCGTGTTGCGCGGGCCGGTCCGCGACGAGGGGGTCGATCTCGCGCAGCTGGTGGTCAGCGAACTGGTCACCAACGCCGTCCGGCACACGGCCGGCCCCTGCCGGCTCCTCCTGGAACTCGGGCCCGACGCCCTGGAGATCTCGGTCTTCGACCGGGAGTCCGCCGCGCCCGTGCCCCGCGGACACGACCCGCGCCGCATCGGCCAGCACGGCGTGGAGATCGTCGTCGCCGTCTGCGAGAGCGTGACCGTGGAGCCCACTCCCGACGGGAAGCGGGTCCGCGCCCGCCTCTCCCTGCGGCCGGAGTAGGGCGCCCCGGGGCGCCGGCCGGGCGCGATCCGCGGGCCGGTCAACTCCGGTGGTCCGCCCGGCGGCGCCGCCGGCGCACCAGGGAACGCCGCTCGTCCTCGGTCAGGCCGCCCCACACGCCCGACGGCGGGCGCGGCTGGTCCAGCGCCTCACGCAGGCACGGTTCGCGTACCGGGCAGGCGCGGCAGACCTTCTTGGCCTTCTCCTCCTGGGCGAGCGCGGGGGCGCCGGTGCCCACCGGGAAGAACAGATCGGGGTCGACCTCCTGGCAGGCCGCGGCGGTACGCCAGCCGTCCATGTGAGCCTCCTGGCACGTGCGTGGGGATTCCTGTCCCCGTCCGCCTGACCGTTCGACCGTCCGTGAAACCCGTGGGGGCCGCTCCGGGACGTCAGCGGGGGCCGCGCCGCGCTGGCCTTCTGCGACTCCAGCGGCATCAGCGCGCTGCTTCTGAGGGCCGCGTCCGGTGTGAAGCACGTGTGCCGCAATCGTGTGGATCGTGCGGGGCCGGACCGGATGCGTACCGGAAGAGGGGGCCTCACTTGATGTGCGGAGCCCGGTGCGCGAGGGTGGACGGACGAGCTGCCGTCGAGTGGGAAGGTGGCGGTCCACGACGCGCGGGCCACGTTTATGACTGTTTTCGAGCATGAGACCGGCCGCCCCCGGGAGACCGCGGAGGCGGTTCCGCTGTGGCGCGGCTCGCCGCACCCGGCGCTGGTGGCGGACCGCGAGGGCGGTGTCGTCGAGTTCAACGCCGCGGCGGCCGACCTCTTCCCCCGGATGGGGGTCGGCAAGGGACTGGACGAGGTCGTTCCGCGCTGGCTCGCCGACGCCCACCGGCGGCTGGCCCGTCCGGCACCCGACCCGGCCGCCGCCGTCCCGGCCGCTTCCGGCCCGGCCGGGACGCGCTCCGTCCCGTTGCGCGGCAGCCACGACGGCAGGCTCCTGCGGGCCCACCCCACCGAGTCCGGCCACGGCGACGTGGCCTGGTGGCTGGTGGACGACTCCGACCTGACGGCCGCACAGGACGCCCTCCGGATCGAACGGGAACGCCACGCGATCCTGGCCGATGCCTCCACCCGGTTGCTGGCCTCGCTCAACCCCGACCGCTGCCTGGAGACGGCGGCCCTGCTCGCCGCCGAGCACCTCGGCGACGCGGCGCTCGTGATCTCCCCGCCCGGGGCGCGGAACCGCTCCACCGTGGTCACCGCCCTGGCCGGGGGGTTCGAGCGTGCGCGGTTCGCCCTGGACCCGAACCTGGTGCCCGGTCTGGCCGAGGCGCTCCAGGGCTTCCCGCCGGTGCCCGCCCGCTGGATCGACCCGGCCGAACTTCCGTCCTGGGCCGTGCCCGAGGGCTTCGGGGGGATCCCCGGGTCCGTCGTCGTCACCCCGCTGCCAGGGCACGGCGTGCCCGCGGGCGCCCTGATCCTGCTGCGGCGCGGCGGACGGCGGGCCTTCGACACCTCGGAGGAGTACTTCGCCCGGCTGTTCGCCGCCCGCGCCGGCGCCGCCCTGTCGGCCGCGCGCCTCTACGCGGAGCAGGCCGGCGTCACGCGCGCGCTGATCGCCGAGCTCCTCCCGCCCCGGCTCCACCACGTCGACGGGGTCGACTTCGCCGGCGGCTACCGCACGTCCCGGGAGACCGAGCGGATCGGCGGCGACTTCTACGACGTACACCCCGGCACCGACGACGGCCGCGACACGCTCGCCGTCCTCGGCGACGTGTGCGGCAAGGGGCTGGACGCCGCCGTGCTCACGGGCCGGATCCGCAGCACCGTGCAGGCGCTGCTGCCGCTCGCCGGCGACCACCAGGAGGTCCTGCGGCTGCTCAACGGCACCCTGTTGACCACCCGGCACACCCGCTTCGCCACCCTGGTCCTGGCCTCGGTGCGGCGCACCGGCGGCCGGGTGCGGCTCCGGCTCACCAGCGCCGGACACCCCCGCCCGCTCGTCCTGCGCGCCACGGGGGAGGTGGAGGAGGCGGACACCGAGGGGACCCTGGTGGGCGCACTCCCCCGCGTCACCAGCCGGTCCACGACGGTGGACCTCTCCCCCGGCGAGACCTGCCTGCTCTACACGGACGGGATCACGGAGGCCCGGGGCGGGCCGCTCGGTCCCGCCATGTTCGGCGAGGAACGGCTCCGTTCCGTGCTCTCCGAGTGCGTGGGACTCCCGGCCGAGGCCGTCGTCGAGCGGGTGCAGATGATCGCCGGGGAGTGGGTGGGCCGCGGCCCCCACGACGACATGGCGGTGGTCGCCATCACCGCGCCCCACAGCACCCATCTCTCGGCGGTGAACGGCCACACCCGGGGCAGGTACACCGCGTGAGGACACCGACCACCACCCCGACCGACGGCCTCGTCGCCGCGCGCCGACAGCTGTGGGCCGCCCTGGAGGCGAGGGACGAACCCGCGGCCACCGCCGCCGTCCTCGGCGCCCACGACGCCGGGATCCCCGCCGAGGACCTGCTCCTCGACGTGATCGGCCCCGTGCAGGCCGGGATCGGCGCGGAATGGGCGGCCGGCCGTATCGGCGTCGCCCAGGAGCACGCCGCCACGGCCATCCAGGACCGGGTCGTCTCGGTGCTCGCCCACCGCACGGCGGGCGCGGCCGGTCCCCGGCCGGGGACCGGGGAGGCGCCCCGGCGGGTCACCGTCGCCTGCGTCGACGGCGAGTGGCACGCCCTGCCCGCCCGGCTCCTCGCCGAGGTCCTGCGCTGCCGGGGCTTCCTCGTCGACTATCTCGGGGCGCACGTCCCCACCCCGCACCTCGTCGCCCATCTGCACCAGACCGGCACGGACGTCGTCGCCCTCTCGTCCTCGCTGCCCGTCCGGCTCCCGACCGCCCACGCCGCCGTCACCGCCGTCCAGGCCACCGGACTCCCGGTCCTCGTCGGGGGCGCCGCCTTCGGCCCCGACGGGCGCTACGCCCGGCTGCTGGGCGCGGACGGCTGGGCCGAGGACGCCCGGGCGGCGGCCCGGCTCCTCGCCGCCGGGCCGCCGCCGCCCCGCCCGCGCCGGCCGGCCGCCGACCTGCCGCACCTCGCCGACCAGGAGTACACCCTGGTCACGCGGGCCCGGAACGGGCTGGTCCGGCAGACCCTCCAGGGCCTTGAGGAGACGGTCCCGGCGATGGCCTCGTACACCGGCCGGCAGCGGGAGCGGACCGCCGAGGACCTCGGTCACATCGTCGACTTCCTCGGCGCTTCGCTCTACACGGACGACCCCGGGCTGTTCTCCGGCTTCGTCGTCTGGACCGCCGGGGTCCTCGGGGCCCGCGGCGTGCCGGCCGGCGCCCTGGTCGCCGCCCTCGACCTGCTCGCCGACGCCCAGCGGGACTTCCCCCGCGCGCGGGCGCACCTCGCCGCCGGGCGCCGCGCGCTCCTCTCCGTACCCGCTCCGCACGCCCCGGGACCCGCGTCGTGAACACACCCGAGCACCTCTTCACCATCGAGGCCGTCACCGCGCCCGGCGGGAGCCTGCGCGTGACCCTCGCCGGCGACCTGGCCTGGGACAGCGCCGACGAGTTGGCGGACGCCGTCCGGGCCTGCCTCGGCCCGGAGACCTCGGACCTGCGCGTCGACTGCGCCAGGCTCACCCTCTGCGACTCGATGGGCCTCTCGGCCCTGCTGGCCCTCCACCGGCTCGCCGGGACGGCGGGCGTCCCGCTGCGGCTCGACCGCAGGCCGCCCTTCCTCGACCGGCTGCTCCTCCTCACCGGCACCCACGAGCACCTGACGGGCCGGTCCGAGGGCCTGGAGCCCGAGGGGGACGCCCCGAGCGGCGCTACGGAGCGCCCTCGGCCCGCCGGTCCCTGACGGGTTCTCACGGCCGCGGCGCGCGGCGGGCCCGGCGGTGCGTCCGGCACGGCGGGATGGGCGCCCTCAGCCGGTGCGGGCGCCGCCGCCCGGGCGGAAGCACGCCGTGACGTCCTTGCCCCGCGGGCAGGGGCGGGTGCGCACCTCATCGGCGAGCGCGTCCACGAGGAGCAGTCCGCGCCCGCCCAGCGCGCCGTGGTCGAGGCTTCGCTGACGGGGCACCAGGTGGGAGGAGTCGTGCACGGTGACGTGCAGGCACTCCTCGTCCCAGGCGAGGATCAGCTGCGCGGCGCTGCGGGCGTGCACATGGGCGTTGGTGACGAGTTCGGAGACCGCCAGCACGACGGCGTCCGCCACGTCGGGCGCGGTGCGGTCCCAGCCGAGGGTCGCCAAATGGCCGCGCGTCCAGTCCCGGGCCGTCTTCACGCTGCTCCCCATCGGCAGGGACCGCGCCCAGCCGACGGCCCTCATCGACGGATCCCGTGTCATGTCTCTCCTTCCGACGAACGGTCAGGAGGTCCGTCTGCCCGCCGCCCGGGCGGAGAAACCGGCCGGAAACTCGTGTGCGTCCGACAGGTCTGAAGACGGGAAGTCGGGGTAGGCGGACCATCTCGGGCCATGCGCCCCGACGAGGAAGACACGTGAAAGGGGACGGGTGTGACGGTCACTACGATGCCTGTGACGGGAGTCGAGTCCGGGAAGGGGACACTGCCGCAGATCACGGACACGTCGGCGGTCGCGCCCAAGGACGCGAGGGCCCTCTCGAAGATCTTCTTCCAGGAGCTCACGACGCTGGAGGAGGGGACGCACCAGTACCAGTACGCTCGGAACACCCTCATCGAGATGAACATGAGTCTGGTCCGCTACGCGGCCGGGCGCTTCCGGCACCGTGCCGACGAGATGGAGGACATCGTCCAGGTCGGCATGATCGGCCTGATCAAGGCGATCGACCGGTTCGAGCTGTCGCGCGAGGTCGAGTTCGCCACCTTCGCCGTCCCCTACATCGTCGGCGAGATCAAGCGGTTCTTCCGGGACACCTCCTGGGCGGTGCACGTGCCCCGCAGGCTCCAGGAGGCGCGGGTGGAGCTGGCCAAGGCGACCGAGGAGCTCAGCAGCCGCCTCGGACGGACGCCGACGGCCAAGGAGCTGGCCGCCCTGATGAGCCTCAGCGAAGAGGAGGTCACCGAGGCGCGGCTGGCGTCCAACGGCTACAACTCCTCGTCGCTCGACGCGGCCCTCGGCGGTGAGGACGAGGACGGCGACGCCTCGCTGGCCGACTTCATCGGCACCGAGGACCCCGCCATGGAACTGGTGGAGGACTTCCACTCGCTGGCCCCGCTCATCGCGGACCTCGACGAACGCGACCGCACGATCATCCACTTGCGGTTCGTGGAGGAACTGACGCAGGCGCAGATCGGCGAGCGGCTGGGCTGCTCGCAGATGCACGTCTCCCGGCTCCTCGGCCGCACGGTGAAGCGACTGCGCGCGGGCCTGCTCGGCACCGCCGCGGGCTGATCCGGCCCGCGCCCGACGGCTCCGGCGTAGGACCGGCGAAGGCGGGTAACCGGCGGGCATGGCCGAACGCGACGTCCGCGCACGACGGACCCCCGAGCCCCTGCCCCCGACCCCCGCCCGGCCCCCCGCCCGGGGCCCGGGGCCGGGTGCCGCCGTCGAGGAGCGCGCCCCGGACTCGCCCGCCGACCTCTCCCGGTCCTCCTGGGCCGAGGTCCTGAAGGGGTCGGCGCGCGGGTTCGCGGACGACGAACTCATGGACCGGGCCGGGACGCTGACGTACTACGGCGTCCTGTCGCTCTTCCCGGCGCTGCTCGCCCTGGTCTCGCTGCTCGGGGTCAGCGGGCGGCGGACCACCGACCGGGTGATGGAGAACCTGCGGGAGCTGGCACCGGGACCGACCCGCGACGTCCTGGAACAGGCCCTTCAGGCGATCTCCGGCAGCGGCGGCACCGGCGTCGTCATGGCCGGTGCCGGGCTCCTGGTGGCGCTGTGGTCCTCGTCCGGCTACGTCGGGGCCTTCATGCGCGCCGCCAACCACATCCACGACGTCCCCGAGGGCCGCCCCCTGTGGAAGCTGCTGCCGATCCGGCTCGGCATGACGGCCCTGCTCATGGTGATGGCCGCCGCGGGCGCCCTGCTGCTCGTGGTCAGCGGCGACATGGCACGCCGGGCCGGCGACGCGCTGGGCGTCGGCGGCACCGCCCTGACGGTCTGGTCGGCGGCCCGGCCGCCCCTCCTGCTCGTGCTCGCCGTGGCCATGATCACCCTGCTGTACTGGGGCAGCCCGAACGCCAAGGGCCGCGGCTGGCGCTGGGTCACCCCCGGCAGCGTGGTCGCCCTGCTGATCTGGATGGCGGCATCGGCGGGCTTCGCGGCGTACGTCTCCTCCTTCGCCTCGTACAACCGGGTCTACGGCACGATGGCCGGCGTCGTCGTCTTCCTCGTCTGGCTGTGGATCAGCAACCTGGCGGTGCTGCTGGGGCTGGAGTTCGACGCCGAGCTGCTCCGTCGGCGCGCGGTGGCCGGCGGTATGCCGCCGGACCGGGAACCGTACGTCAGGCCGCGCGACACACGGGCGTGGAGCGACGAGGAGCGCCGCGAGGCGGGCCTGCCCGAGAAGCCGCGTCACCACGGCGCGTGAGGCAGCCGCCCGCCGTCGTGGTGTGAACCAGGGTCGGGGGCACCGGAGTTCCCTTCTCCTGGAGGATCATCCGGTGATGCCGGGCGCGCGGGCGCTGTTAGCTTCGCCCGATGACTACGTTGGACCTGATGGACTCGGGGCTGCGCGCCCTCCACCTGCGGGAGGGGCAGCGCCTGGCGCAGCGCCTGTTCGCGCAGGTGATCGGCACGCAGGTGCTCCGGCCCGGCCGCAGCGAGGAGGAGGCGGACAACCGGATCGCCCTGCTCGCGCGGGACGTGTTCGGCGCGCGGGCGGGCCGGGTGCGGCGCCGTTTCGTGCGCGCGGAGCCGCACGCCCCGGTGGCCGGGCGGTGGCAGGAGCGGCTCATCGGGGCGCAGGACCTGGTCGTGCTGGACTTCGAGCCGTTGCTCGCCCCGTACGAGACGGGCTTCGCCCGGACCGTGGCCCTCGGCGACACCCCGGTGCGGCGGCGGCTCGTGCAGGACGCGGCGGCGGTGGCCGCCGCCGCCCGGGACGCCTTCCGGGCCGACGGCTCCCTCACCGGCCGCGAGCTGCACGCGCGGGTGCGCGAGCTGGCCGCCGGGGCGGGGCGGGCGCTGGGCGGGCGGCACTGCGGCCGGCTGACCGGACCCGCGCCGGGCGCGCGGCCCGGGGCGGCCCGGCCGGAGCTGCTCATCGGGCCGGACAACGCGCTGCCGCTGCGCCGCAGGCTGGCGGACGGCGGCCGGGCGCACTGGATCCTCCATGTGCACCTCGTCGACGAGCGGGGCGGCCACGGGGCCGTCCACACCGAGCTGCTCGACCTCGTCTGACCCGGGCCGCGCCCCGGCCCGTTGGGCCGTGCGGATCAGGTCCGGGCCGTGGGCGGGCGGCGGGCCGGGCCTTCGGGGCATCCCTGGTCCCGTGACAGCACACGTGAACCACCGGTACGCGATCGGCGTCGAGCGCGCGGACGGCGTCCTGCGCTGCGTCCGGCTGGACCGCACCGCCCTGACCGGACTCGACGAGGCCGTCGCCGCCGTGCGCGGCGCCGGGTCCTCGGGGACGGCGTACGGCCTCTTCAACGCCGACGAGTCCTTCTTCCTGATCCTGCGGGTCGCTCCCGGCGCGACCGCCCTGTTCCTGTCGGACGCGGGCGCCGCACACCGGCACACGCTCGCCGCCCAGGCGCTGGACGCGCTGCGCGTCGCCCCTCCAGGTGACGACGCGCCCGGCCCGCGCCCGGCCGGGGACCTCGGCGTGCTGGCCGGTCTCGGGCTCGGCGCCGAGGGCATGGCCGCCGTGCTGGCCGGGCCGGACGCCCTGCCCGACACCAGGCTGCGGGAGATCGCGGAGCGGTGCGGCTTCACGGCCGCGTTCGACCGGTTGCGCCGGTAGCGCGGGGCGGGGCGGGCGGCCGAGCGCCGCGCCGAAGAGCAGCAGGCTCAGCCCGAGGGCGGCGGCGAGCCCGAGGAACTGCTCGGGGTGGCCCTGCCGGTGCTGGGCGA
>NZ_JBEZHM010000015.1:0-147422 GCF_040650575.1 Streptomyces sp. NPDC048659
TCTGCTCGACGGCCCGGGGGCTCTTCCCGAGCACCACCCCGGCCGCCACGCCCGACGGCCCGGATCCGTTTCCGGATCCGGGCCTTCGGGCTACTGAGTAGCGGGGACAGGATTTGAACCTGCGACCTCTGGGTTATGAGCCCAGCGAGCTACCGAGCTGCTCCACCCCGCGTCGGTGAACACAACCTTACGGGACCGTTCGGAGCAGGGCAAATCAGTAGTCCGGGTGACGGGTGTGGCGCCCGTTACGCCGTGAGCTCCTGGTGCAGCGCCTCGCTCAGCCGCGCCGCCCGCTCCGCGACCTCCGCCGGGCCGAGCTCCACCGCGCGGGCGCACCAGCGGCGCCCCTCGGTGAGCTCCCCGCGCCGCGCCGCGAGCAGGGCGAGGCGCAGCGCGGCCCGGCCGTGCCCGGCGTGCGCCGCGCGCGTCCACCACAGCGCCGCCTCCCGCTCGCCGCCCTCGCGCGCGAGCAGCAGCCCGAGGTTGAAGGCGCCGTTGCGGGAGCCCGCCTCGGCCGCCTCCCGGTACCAGCGGGCGGCCTCGGCGACGTCACCGCGCCCGGCGGCGAGCATCCCGACCCGCACCTGGGCGCGCCGGTGCCCCTGCTGCGCGGCCCGCTCGTACCACTCCTCGCACTCGCTCTTCTCCTCGCGCGGCGCGCCGAGCACCGGCGGGCCGGGCGCCGGGCGGCGCGCGTCGAGGACCGAGGCGAGCCGGAAGGCCGCCTCGGCGCTGCCGCCGCCCGCCGCGCAGCGCAGGTGGCGCTCGGCGCTCTGCTCGTCGCCGTCGCGCAGGCAGGCGATGCCGACCTGGAGCGCGGCCTCGGTGTGCCCGGCGGCGGCGGCCCGCTCGTACCAGCTCAGCGCGGTGCGGTCGTCGTCGCGGCCCGCGTGCAGGATGCCGAGGTTGAAGGCGGCGTCGACGCTGCCGGCCTCGGCCGCCTTGGAGAACCAGGGCTCGGCGCCGCCCGCGTCCCCGGCCTGCAGGAGCAGCACGGCGAGCGCGTTGGCCGCCTCGCGGTGCCCGGCGTAGGCGGCGCGGCGGTACCACTGCTCGGCCTGGGCGGTGCGCTCCTGCGCGGCGCAGAGCAGGCCCAGGTTGTAGGCGCCGTTGACGTCGCCCGCGTCCATGGCGGCCCGGTACCAGCGCTCGGCGGTCTGCTGCTCCCCGCGCGCGGCGTGCAGGGCGCCCAGCGCGTTGGCCGCGTTGCCGTCGCCGTCCTGGGCGGCGCGCAGCCACCACACGGCGGCGCTCTCCTCGTCGCCGGCGTCGCGCAGCAGGAAGCCGAGCGCGCAGGCGGCCTTGGCCTCGCCGTCCTTGGCGGAGGTCAGGTACCAGCGGCCGGCCTCCTTGAGCTCGCCGCGCCGCTCCAGGAGGACGCCCAGGTGCAGGGCGGCCCGCCGGTGGCCGCGTGCGGCGGACTGCCGGAACCACTGCTCGGCCTCGGTGAGCCCGCTCTTGGGCGCGGGCGCCCCGTCCCCGGCGGGTACGGAGCCGTCGGCGGCGGTGCGCAGCCCGGTGGCGGTGTCGTAGGTGTGCGGGCCGCGGACCGGCTCGGTGGCCCGCCGCTCCAGGGAGAGCGCCAGCCGGTAGGCGGCCTCGCGGTGCCCCTGCTCGGCGGCGGCGCGCAGCCAGCGCTCGGCGCCGACGTCGCTGCGGTGCTCCAGCAGGTCGGCGAGGGCGTACGCGCCGAGCGCGTGCCCCTGCTCGGCGGACTGGCGCAGCCAGTACTCGGCGCCGGGCTCGTCGCCGCGCTCGCGGTGGTGGCGCCCGAGGGCGTGCGCGGCGGGCGCGGAGCCGGCGACGGCGGCGACCCGCCACCAGCCGGCGGCCTCGTCCGGGTAGCCGCGCTGGTGCAGCAGGACACCCAGGTTGTTCGCGGCGGCGCGGTCGCCCTCGGCGGTGGCGCCGCGAAGATACGGCTCGGCGGCGTCCAGGTCGCCGCGGCGCAGCAGCAGTGCGCCGAGGACGCTCATCGCGGCGGCGTCGCCGTTCTCGGCGGCACGCCGGTGGCGGGCCTCGGTCTCGGCCTCGGTCTCGTCTGCGGCAGTGGTGTCGACGGCCTCATCGACGGCCCCCGCGGCCTCGATGATCTCGTCTGCGGCGTTTCTCGCGTGCCGCTGCACAAACCGCCCTGTCTCCAACAGAGTTGCCCTGTCCCCCATAAATACCATCGTCGCACCACCCGCAACCCGCGTACACCTGGTATAGCTCAGCCGGTGAGGTCACTTCAGCGTTTTGTCGACATGCCCACAGAGAGACAAGTCAAACACGAATCGCACCAACTCGCCCCCTCCGCACCGCTCTTCGGGGCACGCCGCTCCTCCCTGGACATGACGAAGGCCCGAATCCAGATGGATCCGGGCCTTCCTCTTCAGTAGCGGGGACAGGATTTGAACCTGCGACCTCTGGGTTATGAGCCCAGCGAGCTACCGAGCTGCTCCACCCCGCGTCGGTGAATACAACCTATCACGACGCGGGGGCGGAGCCTTCCGGGGTGTCAGCCGCCCGGACTCGCCGGCGGGGTCGTCGCCGGAGTCGCCGGCGGGCTCGCGGTGGAGCCCGGGGTCGTCTTCGGCGCGGGCTTGGCCCCGGGGGCCGGGGCCTGGAGCTTCGCCCCCGCGTCCGCGGCCCGCTGGAGCGCGTCCTGGAGGGCGTCCTGCGCCTTGCCGTAGGCCGCCCAGTCCTGCTTCTGCAGGGCCGCCTCACCGTCGTCGTACGCCTTCTGGGCGTCCGCGATGGCCTGCTTCAGCGCGGCGTCGTTGCTCGCCGGCGGGGTCGGCTGCGTCGGCTTGGTGGTGCCCGGCGGCTGGGTCGGCGGCGGGGTGTTGCCCTCGACCCCGAAGACCGCGTTCAGCGCCTCCGTGAGGGTGTTCTCGAACACCGTGGTGTCCTTGGTGGTGTCGCCGTCCGGCTGGTCCGCGTCCACATAGGACACCGCGACCTTCTTCAGCAGCGGGTACTGCGCGTTGCGGCCCTGGGCGTACACCGGCTCCACGTACAGGAAGCCGCCGTCGAGCGGCACCGTCAGCAGGTTGCCGTAGAGGATGTCGGAGTCGGCGCCCTTCATGTCCCGTACGAAGGTCGCCACCGACGGGAGGCTGTTGAGCTTGTTCTGCACCTGCTGGGGTCCTGGGACGTCCGAGGTGACTCTCAGCAGCCTTATCTTGCCGTAGTCCTTGCTGTTGGCATCGGCGTCCACCGCCATGAAGGCGCCCAGGTTGGGCCGGCCCGCCGGGGTGAACGTCGTCGTCAGCGAGAACTGCTCGGCCGACTCCCCGGGCATCTTCATGCTCAGGTAGTACGGCGGGACCGCGTTGCCGTCCTTGTTGGTCGGGTCGTCCGGCACCTGCCAGGCGTCCGAGCCGCTGTAGAACTGCGCCGGGTCCTGCACGTGGTAGCGGGTGAGCAGCTCGCGCTGGACCTTGAACATGTCCTGCGGGTAGCGCAGGTGCTTCATCAGGTCCTGGCCGATCTCCGAGCGGTCCTTGACCGTGCCGGGGAACGCCTTCATCCAGGTCTTGAGGACGGGGTCCTTCTCGTCCCACTGGTAGAGCTTCACCGTGCCGTCGTAGGCGTCGACGGTGGCCTTCACGGAGTTGCGGATGTAGTTGACCTGGTTCTGCTGGGCGACGACCGCGCGCTGCTGGTTGCCGACCGTCAGGGAGTCCGCCGTGGTGTCGCCGAGCGTGGTGCGCGAGGCGTACGGGTAGCCGTTGGTGGTCGTGTAGGCGTCGACGATCCACTGGATGCGGCCGTCCACGACCGCCGGGTAGGCGTCGCCGTCGATGGTCAGCCAGGGGGCGACCGCCTCGACGCGCTCCTTCGGCGTGCGGTTGTACAGGATCCGCGAGCCCTCGCCGATGGCCCCCGAGTAGAGGATCTGCGGCTCGCTGAAGGCGACGGCGTAGGCCGCGCGGTTGAACGTGTTGGAGAGGCTGACCCCGCTGTTGCCCTGGTAGCTGGTGGTCTTCTCGCCGTTCTCCTCGTAGTCGAGCTCCTTCTGGGGCCCGCCCACGATCGAGTACTGGTCGGTCTTCTCGCCGTAGTAGATGCGCTGCTCGTACGGGCCGAGCGAGCCCGTGGTCGGCAGCCCGGACTCGGTGAAGACCGGCGAGCCGTTGGCGTCCGTCTGGGTGCCCGCGGCCATGATCGCGCCGTAGCCGTGGGTGTAGGTGAAGTGGTCGTTGATCCAGTTCCGCTTCGGGATGCCCTTGATGTTGAGCTCACGCAGACCGACGACGGTGTCCTTGCCGTCGTAGCGGTCGACGTCCAGGGTCAGCGGGAACTGGTAGTACTTCCGCTTCTGCTCCAGCTGCTGGAAGGTCGGCGACACGACGTTCGGGTCGATCAGCCGGTAGCTGGCGGCCGTGTCGGCGTCCGCGCGGAGCTGGTCCTTGGCCTTGACCGTCGACTTGCCCGAGTAGTTCTCCGGCTCGGTGGTGTCGATGTCGTACGCCTTGCGCGTGGCGTCGATGTTCTTCTGGATGTACGGCGCTTCCTTGGCCTGCTCGTTCGGCTGGACCTGGAACTTCTGCACGATGGCCGGGTACAGGCCGCCGATCAGGATCGCCGAGAGCACCATCAGGCCGAAGCCGATCACCGGCAGCTGCCAGGTGCGCCGCCACAGGGTGGCGAAGAAGAGCAGGGCGCAGATGACCGCGATGCAGAACAGGATCGTCTTCGCCGGAAGGTAGGCGTTGGCGTCCACGTACCGCAGACCGGTCCAGTTGCCGGTGGCCTTGAAGTCGCTGGACTTCACCGCGAGGCCGTACCGGTCCAGCCAGTACGCCACGGCCTTCAGCGACACGAAGACGCCGAGCAGCACCGACAGGTGCCCGGTCGCCGCCGCCGTGGCGCGCGCGCCCGGACTGGTGACCCGCAGGCCGCCGTACAGGTAGTGCGTGAGGGCCGCCGCGATCAGCGAGAGCACCGTGGCGCCGAAGCCGAAGGCGAGCAGGAAGCGGTACCAGGGCAGGTCGAACGCGTAGAACGACACGTCCAGCTGGAACTGCGGGTCCTTCTGTCCGAAGGAGACCCCGTTCACCCACTGGAGCCAGGTGCGCCACTGCCCGGAGGCGGAGGCGCCCGCGATGAGGGCAACCAGGGCCGTGACGGCGAGCAGCACCCACTTCTTGAAGGGGGCCAGTCCCATCCGGTAGCGGTCGAGGCTCTGCTGCTCCAGCGACATCGCGCTCAGCGGCGGCCGCAGCCGGTAGGCCAGCCAGATGTTCAGCCCGACGGCCAGCCCCATGAGCAGGCCGAAGACCAGGAAGAGCCCGATCTTGGTCCACAGCGTGGTGGTGAACACGGACGAGTAGTGGACCGACCGGAACCAGAGCCAGTCCGTCCAGAACCCGGCGAACATCACGAACACCATGGCGAGGACGGCCAGCACGCCCAGCGTCATCAGCAGCGTACGGGCCCGCCGGGACGGCCGGCCGACTCTGATCCTTGGCCCGGACGGGCCTGTGCCGCCTCCGCGGTCCGGCATCTGGAAAGCCAACGTGCGCCCCTCGAGGTTGATGCGTCGATAAGCAGGCTCCGCGATCGTAGAGCCCACTGATGCAACTTACTGAGGCTTTACCGAGTTCCCGCGGGCCCCGGCGTTTCCCACTCCGGGGAAGTCCCGGAGGGATCCGGGGGGTGTCCGGAAGGAGCCCGGGAGGAGTCCGGGCGCCGGAGGAGGCAGGATGTTGCCCATGTCCAACGTTTCCCCCACCGGCCCCCAGATGGCCGCGAGCCCCCTCACCCGGGCCGTCCTCGAGATCGACGAGTACGCCTCGGGCCTCGGCTGGGACCGGCCGGCCCGGCTCTTCGCCCTGGTCGACACCGCCCGGCTGCGCGCCCGGGAGCCCTCGCTCGCCTCCCAGCTCGGGCTCGCCGCCGAGTCCGCCGGCTACACCCCGATCGAGCAGGACGAGGTGCCGACCTCCGTGCCGCTCGACAAGTTCCTCGGCACCGTCGTCTGGCCCGACGCGGTCGCCGGCTGCGCGCTGACCGTGGAGCGGATGATGCTGCCGCCGTCCGCCGAGGCCGCCGTGCCCAAGGACCTGGGCGGCGCCGCGCTCGCCAAGTGGGTGGCCCGGCACCCGGACCGCCAGGAGGTCCGGATGACCGTGGCCGTGCTGCGTGACGGCACGCGCGAGGCGGCCATCCGGCTGCGCGAGAAGGACTCGGCCACCGAGGTGCTCACCGGGCCCGACCTGGTGCCGGGCCTCGCCGAGGCGCTGGCGGCGACCTTCGTCTCCTGAGCCGCCCGCCGGGGTCAGCCCTTGGAGCAGCTGGGCAGGGACGCCGTGTCGCCCTTGCGCAGCAGCTCCAGGGACTTCGTCGCGTCGTCGATGGTGTTCACCTTGATCAGGGTGAGCCCGTCGGGCGTGTCGGCGGCGGCCGCGGCGCAGTTGTCCGCCGGGGTGAGGAAGTACTGGGCGCCCGCGTCGCGCGCGCCGACCAGCTTCATCTCGATGCCGCCGATCGGGCCGACCTTGCCCTTGTCGTCGATGGTGCCGGTGCCGGCGATGAACTTGCCGCCGGTGAGCGACTCCGGGGTGAGCTTGTCGACGATGCCGAGCGCGAACATCAGCCCGGCGCTGGGGCCGCCGACGTCGGCCAGCTTGATGTCGATGGTGAACGGGAAGACGTGGTCGGTGCCGGCCTGGATGCCGACGATGGCCCGGTCGCCCTCCTCCGACTTGGTGGTGGTGAGCACCACCTTCTCGGTCGTCTTCGCCTCCCGGTGGGCCTTCTCGGCCGCCGCCGCCTCCTTGGCGGGGACGATCGTGAACTCGACGTCCTGGCCGGGCTTGCGCTTGGTGACCTGCTTGGCGACGTCGCCGGGCTCCTTGACGGCCACGCCGTCCACCGCGCGGATCACGTCACCGGCGTGCAGCCTGCCCTCGGCGGGGGTGCCCTTGACGACCGTGGCGACGACGACCCGGGTGGTCACCGGGATCCCCAGCTCCGCGAGGGCGGCGACCTTGGCGCTCTCCTGGGACTGGCTGAACTCCTCGGCGTTCTCCTGGCTCGACTGCTCCTCGGTCTTCCCGTCCGGGTAGAGGGTGTCGTGCGGGACGACGACGCTGTCGTGGGCGAGCCAGCCGTAGACCGCCTCGACGGCGTTCATGTTGTAGTCCGCGCCGGTGACGCGCACCGTCGTCATGTTGAGGTGGCCGTCGGTCGGGTAGGTCTTGCGACCCGAGATCTGCAGGACCGGCTCTCCACGGGCCTCGCCGAGGGTGTTCACCGTCGGGCCGGGGCTCATCTCCGAGTACGGCACCGGGATGAGGACGCCCACGCAGAGCAGCGTGATCAGGACCAGGGTGGAGGCGAGCATCGTCGCGGTGCGGCGTGGCATGGAACGACAGTACGGGACCGGCCTGTGAGTGCGCCTTCGGGGCTCAGCCGGTGGTGGTGCCCGTGGCGGGGGTCGGAGCGGCGGCCGCGGGGGCCGGTTCGTGCTCCGGGCGGGACGAAGCGGAGGCGGGGGTGTGGGACCGCTCCATGGCGTCCCTGAACCGCGCGTAGCCCGCGAGCTCGGCGACGTCTCCTATGGTCTTGTTGCGTGAAGCCCAGCTTCCCCATATCGCCGCGCCGACGACTGCGAAAAGCGGAATCAGCAACCAGGCGAGCGCTGCCATCCCGACCTCCCATCCCCAGTGGTCCCCAGTGAGTTGATCAGCAGATTATTCATCCGTGGGACCAACGCTCACGCCTGGGGGACGGTTACGCAAATCGGGGCGTTCGACTACGTGTCGTCGGCGTGGCTCCTTGCGTTCGAGCCGTCACCCCTCGTATGCGCGCCCTTGATTCAGCAAGCGCCGACCCACTCCTCCGTACCGTCCGAGAAGGTCTGGTGCTTCCAGATCGGGACCTCGTGCTTGAGGTCGTCGATGAGCTTGCGGCAGGCCGCGAACGCCTCCGCGCGGTGCGGGCAGGAGACGGCGACGACGACCGCGATGTCACCCACACGGAGGTCACCCACCCGGTGGACGGCGGCCAGCGCGCGCACGGGGTAGTCGGCCACGACCTTCTCGGCGACCCGGCGCAGCTCCGCGTCGGCGGAGGGGTGGCAGGAGTAGCCGAGGCCGTCCACGTCGGCGCCGCCGTCGTGGTTGCGTACCGTGCCCACGAAGAGCGTCATGCCGCCGGCGGCGTCGTCGCCGACCGCGCGGAAGACCTCGTCGACCGAGAGCTCCGTGTCGCGGATCGCCAGCAGCCGGATCGGGTCGTCCGCGCCCAGCTCGCCGGGGTGGTCGCTCGGGAGCGTGTGCGTGTGTGCCATACCGTCCATCGTGCCGCACGGGCCGGACGACACGGAATAGCGTTTTCGCCCGGTCGCGCCGCGCCTCCCTAGGAGGGTCCTACAGGAGCCGCTCCCAGGCGGGCCCGGCGGCGCCTACAGGCCGCGCCGCTTCCGCATCTGCCGGACCAGGGCCGCCGTGCCCAGCAGGGCCACCGTGGCACCGGCCGCGCCCGCCGCCGTCGCGTCCTTGCGCCCGAGCCGGCGCCCGGCGACGGTGTGCCGGCCCTGCACCTCCTCCAGGAGCGCGGCCAGCACCTCCTCGTTGGTCCAGCGCGGCCGCCAGCCCGCGTCGTGCAGCCGCCCGACGCTGACGACCCAGGGGTGCATGGTGTACGCCAGGTCGCCCGCCGGGGACGGGGTGAGCCCGATCCGGTGCAGCCGGGCCGCGGCGCCCAGGGCGACGGCCGAGGGCAGCTCCATGCGCCGGATCCCCGACAGCTCCTCGACCTCCTCCTGCTCCAGCCACCCCTCGCAGCCGACCGCGAACTCCCCGTCGACCTTCTCCAGGGCCGCGTACTCCAGCGCGCTGACCAGGTCGTCGACGTGGCAGAACTGCCAGGTCGGCCGGGACCCGGCGACCACCAGCAGCCGGGGCGACTCGAAATAGCGGGTCAGCGCCGTGTCCGTACCGCCGATGAGCACGGCGGGCCGCACCACGGTCACGTGCAGTCCCGGGTGCGCGCGGGGCGCGCGGCGGCCGAGGCGCTCGATCTCCAGCAGGTCGCCGACGCCGGTGGCCTCGGCGGTGGCGCGCAGCTCGGCGTCCTCGGACAGCGGGATGTCGTTGTCGGGGAGCGCCCCGTAGACCATGGTGGAGGTGCAGAGCACCACCCGGTGCACCCCGGCCGCCGCGGCGGCCGTCAGCACCGTCTGGGTGCCGCGCACGTTGTAGGCGCTCCGGGCGGCCGGATCGGTCTCCAGGTCGAGGTCGACGGCCAGGTGCACGACCACGTCGGCGCCGCGCAGCTTCTCGGCGATGGCCGGATCGCGCACGTCGAGGATGTGCCACTGCGCCTCGGAGACCTCGCCCCGGCGCTCGTCGATGGCGATGACCTGCTTGATCTCCTCGGACGCGGCGAGGCGCCTGGTCAGGAGGTCGCCGACGCCTGTCGCGGCACCGGTGACCGCGACGACGGGCCCGCGCGCGGCGGACCTGGCCGAGTGGTTTCGCGCTGCGCGAACCTGAGGATCTGGGGAACTCACCGGGCGTCTCCAGCGGTTGTCTTCAGTACGTACCCGAATGACGCGTACGTACCAGGTGGCGTCCATCCTGCCGCAGCCCACGGCCCGGCGGAGCATCGAGCCCGGATCCGGCACGGATGTCTACGCTGGTGGTGTGGAGTCGGGGAGGCGAGCCGAGCCGAGAATCCGCCGTCGGACGTGAGACCGGCGGCCCTACGAGCCGAGGAAACCTGTGAGTGACACCCCATTCGGATTCGGCCTTCCGCCGGAGGAGCCGGAGAACGGCGACGAGGGCAAGAAGAAGGACCCCGCCGGAGGTGGCCAGGGGTCCGGTGGCCAGGGCGGAAACCCGTTCGGTTTCGGCGGGCTGCCCGGCATGGGCGGCGCGGGCGGGGACAACCCGTTCGCCGCGATGTTCGGGTCGCTGAACCCGCAGGACCTGGGCGCGGCCTTCCAGCAGCTCGGCCAGATGCTCAGCTACGAGGGCGGTCCGGTCAACTGGGACATGGCCAAGCAGATCGCGCGCCAGGTCGTCGCGCAGGGCACCCCCGACGGCGTCAAGGACGCCAGCGTCGGCCCGTCCGAGAAGGCGGCGGTCGAGGAGGCGGTGCGCCTGGCCGACCTGTGGCTGGACCAGGCGACCTCGCTGCCCTCGGGCGCGAACACGGCGGTGGCCTGGAGCCGCGCCGAGTGGGTCGAGGCGACCCTCCCGGCCTGGCAGCAGCTCGTCGACCCGGTCGCCGAGCGGGTCGGCACGGCCATGGGCGACGTGCTCCCGGAGGAGATGCAGGCCATGGCGGGCCCGCTGATCGGCATGATGCGCTCCATGGGCGGCGCCATGTTCGGCCAGCAGATCGGGCAGGCCGTGGGCGCGCTCGCGGGCGAGGTCGTCGGCTCGACGGACGTCGGGCTGCCGCTCGGCCCGGCCGGCCGCGCCGCGCTGCTCCCGCTGAACGTCGAGGCGTTCGGCAAGGACCTCGGCGTCCCCGCCGAGGAGGTCCGGCTCTACCTGGCCCTGCGCGAGGCCGCCCACCAGCGTCTCTTCGCGCACGTGCCGTGGCTGCGCTCGCACCTGTTCGGCGCGGTCGAGGGCTACGCGCGCGGCATCAAGGTGGACACCTCGAAGCTGGAGGAGGCGGTGGGCCAGCTCGACCCGACCCACCCCGAGCAGCTGCAGGAGGCGCTCCAGCAGGGCATGTTCCAGCCGGAGGACACCCCGGAGCAGAAGGCGGCCCTGGCGCGCCTGGAGACGGCGCTGGCGCTGGTCGAGGGCTGGGTGGACGCGGTGGTCCACGAGGCCGCGAAGTCGCGCCTGACCTCGGCGGACGCGCTGCGCGAGACGCTGCGGCGGCGCCGGGCGACAGGCGGCCCGGCGGAGCAGACCTTCGCGACCCTGATCGGCCTGGAGCTGCGTCCGCGCCGGCTGCGGGACGCGGCGCGGCTGTGGGCCTCGCTGACGGACGCGCGCGGGACGGACGGCCGGGACGCGCTGTGGGAGCACCCGGACATGCTGCCCACGGCGACCGACCTGGACGACCCGGACGGTTTCGTGCACCGCGAGCACCTGGACTTCTCCGAGCTGGACAAGATGCTCGGCGAGGCCGCGAAGGGTGACGCGGAGGGCGGCTCCGAGGGCGACGACAAGGGCAAGGGCGGTTCGTCCGAGTGAGCCTGTACGACGACGCGGTCCTCGTCCTGAAGGGGTACGAGGACCAGCCGGAGCTCCGCGACGTCTATCTGGCGCATCTGGCGGAGCACCCGGACGGCATGTACAAGCCGTGCACGGCCGGTCACCTCACCAGCAGCGCGCTGGTGATCGACCCCTCGCGCGGGCGGGTGCTGCTGACCCTGCACAAGAAGCTGAACATGTGGCTCCAGATGGGCGGCCACTGCGAGCAGGGCGACCCGACGGTCGAGGCGGCGGCGCTGCGCGAGGGGACCGAGGAGTCGGGCATCGCGGGGCTGACGCTGCTGCCGGGCGGTCCGGTGCGGCTGGACCGGCACCCGATCCCGGCGCCGTGCCACTGGCACCTGGACGTGCAGTACGCGGCGCTGGCCCCGGCGGGCGCGGAGGCGGCGATCAGCGACGAGTCGCTGGACCTGCGCTGGTTCGCGTACGACGAGGTGGCGGAGGTGGCGGACACCTCCGTGGTGCGGCTCCTGGAGAGCTCGCTGCGGCGGCTGTGACCCCCGCGCACGGGTAAGGGGCGGTCGCCGTGGCGACCGCCCCTTACCCGTGCCCGTCCGTGCCTCAGCTCCAGGCGTTGTTCTGGTTCTGCCCGTGGGCGCCGTGCTGGCCGACGCCGTACTGGGCGGCGAGGCCCTGGCCGACGGCGGCGTGCTGCGGCGGCATGACCTCGCTCGGCTGGACCAGGGCGAAGCCCTGGCCGAGGAAGCTGAGCTCCCAGCCCTCGCCGGTGCCGCCGCGGCGGCGGCGGACGCCCGAGTTGTGGGTCTGCGCCTGCATCTGGACCCGCAGCCCGGTGGACCAGGCGACGATCGCGTCGGCGTCGACGCTGACGTACTTGTCGGGCGTGACGAGCATCATCAGCGGCTGGCCGGAGGTCATCAGGGCGACCTTGCCCCGGCCGGAGATGTTCAGCTGGTACTTGCCGGTGCCGGAGACGCCGTACTGGCTGTCGACGGCGATGACCTCGGTGTGCAGCGTGGAGTCCAGGGCGAGGACGTACGAGCTGTCGACGGTGAGGCCCTCCTGCTCGACCTCCACGACGTGGATGTCCTGGGCGAGGTTGGCGAAGTAGACCGTGCCCTGGCCGGAGCAGCGCATGAGGTCGAGTCCCTCACCGGTGCGGGCGCGGGCCCGGCGCTGGCCGGAGGACTGGTACTCGCCGTCGAAGTCGACGAGCCCCTGGTAGGCGACCATCGCCCCCTTGCGGGCCAGGATGTCGTCCTGGCCGCCGAGGGTGACCCGCAGGAGCTGCGGGTTCTGGACGACGTACCGCTCCTGGCTCTGCTGTTCGGCGTGGTTGAAAAGCGGGCTCTGCATGGTGTTTTCTCGCTCCCCCTCAGCCCCGGATCCGCATCCGGTCGGTGCTGTCCTCGCTCGGCTGTACGACGACGATGCCCTGGCCCGAAAAGGCCATCTGGTACGCCTCGCCGCTGCCCCGCCCGATGAGGGAGGAGGCTTTGAAGCTGCGCTTGCCCTTGACCTTGAGCGCGGGCGACCAGGCGACGAGCGCGTCCGGGTCGACGTAGGTCTCGTCCTCGCCGCGCCCGCAGTCGACGACGACCGGCGTCCCGCGCGAGGTGAGCGCGACCCAGCCGGTGCCGGCGACCTGGACGTTGAAGAGGCCCTGGCCGGCGAACTTGGCGAGGCCCTTGACCCGCTCGACGCCCCACTGGAGGTGCGCGTCGAAGGCGAGCAGATTGCTGCCGTTCACCGACAGCGCCTCGCCGTCGAGGTTGATGACGACGACGTCGGCGCCGTAGTCGGCGAGGTAGAGCAGTCCGTCGCCGGAGCACTTCATGACGGGGGCGCCCTCGCCGGTGAGCCACTGGGAGGCGACCTGGCGGACGGCGGGCGGGTTGGGCTCGTAGGTGATGAAGCCCTCGTAGGCGACCATCGAGCCGCTGCGCGCGTAGAGGTCCTGGCCGGTGGCCATGGCGACCTTGAGCATGGAGCGGCCGTGGTTCTCCATGCGGGCCGTGACGGGGGTCGGGGCGTAGCCCGCGAGTTGCTGGTTCATGGTTCCGGGCTCCCTCAGACCTCGTAGGGCTGGACGACGATGAAGTTGCCGGGGGCGCCCCGGAACTGCAGGTTCACCGTCTCCCCGCTGTGTCCGGGGTACGCGTTGCGGCGCAGCCGGACCTGGCTGGAGAGGATGACCTGGGAGGCGGCCGACCAGGCGACGACGGCGTTGCAGTCGGCGAAGGTGGTCGGCGTGACGGGCAGCACGACGGGGACGCCGTGGGTCTTCACGACGACGGTGCCGGTGCCCTGGAACTGCATGGTGAACAGGGCGCCGCCGGGGATGCCGTGGCCCTCGATGCGGCGGACCTCGTGGTGGAGCGACTCGTCGAAGGCGAGGACGTTCTCGGCGGAGACGCAGATGCCGTCGCCCTGGAGCTCGATCGGGTGCAGATGGGCGCCGTTCTCGGCGAGGAAGACCTGGCCGCGGCCGGTGCAGCGCATCAGCTGCATCTCCTGGCCGGTGGCGTTGCCGACGATCCGGCCGGCGAAGCCCGCGCCCTTGTAGCCGAAGTCGACCTTGCCCTGGTACATGACCATAGAGCCCTGGCGGGCGAGCACGGGGGCGCCGCCCATGGCGAGGTCCACCCGCATGAGCTGCTGGTTCTGCGGGGTCCAGCGGGCGCCGGTCGCGGCCTCCTTGTACGGCGCGAGCGCGGCGGCGAGCCCGGCACCGGTGGCGGGGGCGCCCTGGGGGACGCCCGGCTGCGGGGCGAATTGCCCGGGGACCTGGCCGAACTGCGGCTGCCCGTACGGGGCGGGGGCCGGCTGCCCGTAGCCGGGCGGCGGGGTCTGGCCGGGGACCTGCCCGTACGGGGCGGAGGGCTGCGGCGGCTGCCCGTACGGCGCGGGGGCCGGGGCGGGCGGAGCGGGCGGGGCCGCGGGCGCCAGCGGCGCGACCATCGTCGGCGCGGTGTGCACCGGGGCGGGCGCGGGCGCCGGGGCGGGCGGCTGCGGGGCGCCGAAGGAGGGCGCGGGAGCGGGGGCCGGGACCGGGGCCGCGGGCGCCGCGGGGACGCCGAAGACGGGCGGGGCGGCGGCCTGCGCGGGCGGGGCGAAGCCGGGGGCGGCGGCCGGGGCCTGCGGCGCGGCGGGCTCCTCCTCGGCGACCTCGCCGCCGAAGTTCCTCAGCAGCGCCTCCAGGCCGCCGTCGAAGCCCTGGCCGACGGCGGCGAAGCGCCAGACGTCCTTCAGGTAGAAGTCGCCGAGCATGACCGCGCGCTCGGTGGAGAACTCCGCGCCGGTGAAGGCGTAGCGCGCGACCTCCTCGCCGCCCGCGACGATCCGGATCCAGCCGGGGCCGACCTGCGACATCTGTCCGGCGCCGTCGATGGTGGCGGTGAAGGACAGCTTGTGGATGTGCGCGGGGATCCGGTCGAGGGTGACGCGGAAGGACTCGGTGTCACCCGCCTGCGCGCCGAGCTGCTGGAGGGACTCCTCGGGCGACTTCGGCTGGTTGAAGAAGACGAAGTACCGGTCGTCCGAGAGCCGCTCGTCCGCGTCGAGGCCGAAGCAGCTGATGTCGAAGGTCAGACCGGGCGCCGCGATCTGCACGCCCACGTACAGATCGGTGCCCGCCGTGAGATCACTGATCTTGGCCTTGTGGCCGCGTTGGAATTCCCTGGCCATATGTGACGACCGTCCCCCATCCCGATGCACGATTGCGTCGCGCCAGGCTAACGGCTGCCCACGACATCCGGCCAAGCCCGAACGCATTCGGTACAGAACCGGAGCACTTCCGGAATCACTCCTCGGGAGCGGTCGGCAGATGCGGCAGCCGACCCGCGGCCACCACGCCCTCCAGATAGCCGCGGGCCCGTTCGGTGCGCGGATACGCCTCCAGGAGGCGCCAGAAGCGGGGCCCGTGACCGGGCACGAGGAGGTGGGCCAGCTCGTGGCAGAGGACGTAGTCGACGACGTACTCGGGCATCCCCTGGAGCCGGTGGGAGAGCCGGATGCTGCCCTCGGAGGGGGTGCAGGAGCCCCAGCGGGTGTTCTGGTTGGTGACCCAGCGGACGGAGCTGGGGCGGGCCCGGCCGCCGAAGTACTGCTCGGCGAGGCGCTCGGCGCGCTCGGTCAGCTCGCGGTCGCCGAGGACGCCGCGGCTCTCCTGGGCCGCCAGCTTGTCCAGCATGACGGTGACCCAGCGCTGCTCCTCGGCCTCCGACATCCGGGCCGGGATGAGCACGATGGTCCGGTCGCCCTCGCGGTACGCGGAGACGGTACGGCTCCGGCGCGAGCTTCTGCGGACCTCGACCGCGCTCGTCCCGGAACCGCGGGGCGGATCGCTCGTCACGCTGCGCTGTGGGTCGGCCGGCACCTGCCCGACGTTACCCGCTGGCGGCGCGGGAAGTCCCGCACCATTCAAATGATTAATGCCACGGGCCTGTGGACAACTTTCCGCGCCGATCGCGCCGCCGGGGCAATCTGACCTCGGAGCCGAAAGGCCCGGCAGGACGAAGAAAGATCATTAAGGATTCTCGGAGGGGGCGGGGACATGCATCCGATGGTCAAACCGGCGCTGCGGCGCGCCTGGCGCGATCTGCAGTACGTGCAGTTCGGGGTGACGCCCGCGCACGCGGTCGTCCTGGGGCCCGTGGACACGACGACCGGGAGCCTGATCGGGCTGTTCGACGGGACCCGCGGGATGGAGCTGCTGCGGGCGGAGGCGCGGGCGCTCGGGCTGCCCGAGGGGCATCTGGAGGCGCTGCTCGGGCGGCTGGCCGCGGCGGGCCTGGTCGCCGACGCCGCGCTCCAGCGGGCGGACCCGGCGCTCGACCCGGTGCGGGCGGACCTGGCCTCGCTCTCCGTGGTGCACCGCGCCCCGGACGGCGCGGCCCGGACGCTGGCGGCGCGGCGGGCGCTGCGGGTGCGGGTCAGAGGTGCCGGGCGGGTCGGCGCGGCGGTGGCGGCGCTGCTGTCGGCGGCGGGGGTGGGCCGGGTGGAGGTGCTGGACGGGGGCGCGGTCACGCCCTGGGAGGTGTCGCCGGGCGGGATGCCCGCCGAGGCGGTCGGCGAGCGGCGCGCGGTGGCGGCCCGGCGGCTGGTGGGCCGCTCGGCGCCGGGCGGCCGGGCGCCGCGGGAGCTTCGTACCGGACCGGGTGACGCGGGCGGCGAGCCGGGACTCTCACTCGTGGTGGTGACACCCCGGGACGGCCTCGGGGCCTATGTGCCGGACCCGCTGCCGGCCGAGGACTGGATCGCCACCGGCACCCCCCATCTGTACGCGGGCGTCCTGGAGGCGACGGGGGTGGTGGGCCCGCTGGTGCTGCCGGGTGCCACCGCGTGCGCGGGGTGCGGGCAGCGGGAGCGGTGCGAGCGGGAGCCGGTCTGGCCCCGGCTGCCCGCGCAGTGGCGGTCCGGGGCGCCGCACGCGCTGCCCGCCTGCGACGTGGCGCTGGCCTCGGCGGTCGCGGGCCTCGCGGCGGCGCACGCCCTGGCGTTCCTGGACGGGGACCCGCCGTCGAGCACCGGGGCCCGCTGGGAGGTGTCGCTGCCGTCGCTGGAGTGGCGGGCGGAGCGGCTGCGGGCCCATCCGGAGTGCCCGTGCGGGGCCTGGCGCGCACGAAGGGCGGAGCCTTCCTCGGCGGCGGGGAGGGCGCAGGACACAATGGCGGGATAGGGCCTGCCCGGCACGGCAGTCTGGGACTTGGAGGGCGCAATGTCTGATCTTCCCCGGAAGGCGGTCACCCGGACCGCCAAGTTGGCCGCGTTGCCGCTGGGCTTCGCGGGCCGGGCCACCTGGGGGCTGGGCAAGAGGATCGGCGGGAAGTCGGCGGAGCTCGTCGCGCGGGAGCTCCAGCAGCGCACGGCCGAGCAGTTGTTCAAGGTGCTCGGGGAGCTCAAGGGCGGGGCGATGAAGTTCGGGCAGGCGCTGTCCGTCTTCGAGTCGGCGCTTCCGGAGGAGGTCGCGGGGCCCTATCGGGCGGCGCTGACCAGGCTCCAGGAGGCGGCGCCGCCGATGCCGACCCGGACGGTGCACGCGGTGCTCGCGGAGCGGCTCGGCGAGGGGTGGCGGGAGCTGTTCCTGGAGTTCGAGGAGAAGCCCTCGGCTGCGGCCTCGATCGGGCAGGTGCACCGGGCGGTGTGGCACGACGGGCGCGAGGTCGCGGTCAAGGTGCAGTATCCGGGGGCGGGGGACGCGCTGCTGTCGGACCTGACCCAGCTCAGCCGCTTCGCCCGGCTGCTCGGCCCGCTGATCCCGGGGATGGACATCAAGCCGCTGATCACGGAGCTGCGCGACCGGGTCGCGGAGGAGCTGGACTACGGGCTGGAGGCGCAGGCGCAGCGGGAGCACGCGGCGGAGTTCGCGGACGACCCGGACGTGGTGGTCCCGGCGGTGGTCCACCAGTCGGAGCAGGTCCTGGTGACGGAGTGGATGGACGGGCTCCCGCTGTCGGAGGTGATCGCGGACGGCACCCCGGAGCAGCGGGACCGGGCCGGGCAGCTGCTGGCCCGCTTCCTCTTCTCCGGTCCCGCGCGCACGGGCCTGCTGCACGCCGATCCGCACCCGGGGAACTTCCGCCTGCTGCCCGGCCCGGCGGGCCCGGCCGACGGCGACGGCCCGGGCGGCGACGACTCGGGCGGCGGGGCCGGGGAGCCCGGGAGCTGGCGACTGGGGGTGCTGGACTTCGGCACGGTGGACCGGCTGCCCGGCGGGCTGCCGGAGACGATCGGGACCTGTCTGCGGATGACCCTGGCCGGCGACGCCGAGACGGTCTACCGGCTGCTGTGCGAGGAGGGCTTCGTGAAGGAGTCCATCGCGCTCGACCCGGACGCGGTCCTGGAGTACCTGCTGCCGATCATCGAGCCGGCCGAGGCGGAGTCCTTCGTCTTCACCCGGGGCTGGATGCGCGCCCAGGCCGCGCGGATCGCCGATCCCCGCTCCCCCGCCCACCAGTTGGGCAAGCAGCTCAATCTGCCGCCGGCCTATCTGCTGATACACCGCGTGACGCTGAGCACGATCGGGGTGCTGTGCCAGCTGAACGCGACGGTCCGGCTGCGGGACGAGCTGGCGGCGTGGCTGCCCGGCTTCGCGGAAGAGGAGGCGGCGGCGGAAGAGGCGGAGGGGTAGGGGTCACCACCAGGCGGAGTCCAGGCGGCCCTCGATGGCCCTGATGTTGGCGCGGGCGCACTCCTCGCAGAAGTACTGGCGGGTGCCGTTCTCCACCGAGCAGGTCCAGGTCAGCGGCAGCTCCCGGGCCGTCCTGCCGCAGCGGACGCACACGTACGGGGCCTCGGGGGTGGGGGCGTCGTTCACCTTCGTGACGATAACCCGACGAGCGGCCTTCGGCGGGGCAACGCACCGCGGGGGCCGGTCCGTTCGGACCGGCCCCCGCGGGAGGTGATTCCTGGCTGCCTGGGTCAGTGCATGACGGCCATGGCGAGCGCGCGGCGGGCGCGCATGGACACGCGCTCGGCGCGCCGCTGCATCCGCCGGGCGGCGACCAGGCGCACGGCCTGGCGTTCCGCGTCGACTTCGCGCAGGCGGTCGTGCATATGGGCACGGGCCAGGGCTTCTGGGATGAGTTGCATCTCACGGGTCCTGTTCTGACGCGAGCGGTTCGCGCCGAGGATCGAAACGTCTGGGGTCGCGGAGCCGGAGGGCTCGTGGGCGGGCGAGGTCATCGGGGCCTGCTTCTGGGGATCGTGCGTGAGGGGGCGGTCGATGGTTCCGGTGACGTTCATGCCGCGACAACCGGGTTCTTGCGCGGACGGCCACGGGGCCGCTTGCGGGCGACGACCACGCCCTGGACGAAGAGCTCGCCACCCCAGACACCCCAGGGCTCACGGCGCTCCTTGGCGCCCGCGAGGCAGGCCGCCATCAGCGGGCAGGTCCGGCAGAGGGACTTGGCGTACTCGACATCGGCCGGGGACTCGGCGAAGAAGACCTCGGGGTCGAAGGAGCGGCAGGGGACGGGCACGCCGAGGTTCTCGATGGCGTCGTCGAGCGCGGTCAGCGCGGTGAGGGGGGTCAAGGTGGAGTCCTCCGTGAGGCCGGGCGGGGGGATCGTTTCGGAAGGCGGTACGGACGGGGCGTGCGCTTCGAGTTGCACGGGGTGTTCTTCCTCGTCTGTCGTTCCGGCCGGTGGGCCGGGATCTCTGCTGGTACCGGTTGCTGCTGGTCCCGAGGCCCCTTCGGTCCGTCGTCCCCGTTCGGGGACAAACAGAAGGGCCGCGGATCCCGGGTGGGGTTCCGCGGCCCTGAAGGCGCCGGCCTGATCGAAGATCAGGCTGGATCACTCCAGGGTTCGAGCCCACGGAAGGCCCACATCAGGTGGTGCTGCGTCGTCTGCTGCTTCGTCTCAAAACCGGCACCGGTCGCCGCAAAGCCATAAGCCGTGGCCTTGCCTGCTACTCCTGCTTCCAGTGCCTTGGTCGGTCGCTCATTGGTCTCAGGCCGCTCGACCAGCAGGTCCGCCATGCCGAGAACGGGCATACCGGTGCCGGGCAGAGTGCTGACCAGGAGAGCCGAGGTCGCGAAGGACGCCGAGGTGCAAAGAGAGCCGGAGACGGACGCGTCGGCGGTGAAGCCGAGAGCGCTGGCGGAGACGACCGAGCGATCGGTCATTTTGGCGGTGCTGGTCTTGATGTTCTCGATGATGCTGATCACTGGAATCGCCTCCCTTCGGCGTCTCGGAGGGCTCGGGGTGAGCCGGACCCTCATGTTTATTTGGACAAGTACAGCACGAAGACAGGGCTTCGAAGAAGCCGCTGTTTCCGTGGTTAAGAACCTATGGGGCTTGACGGGGCGGGCGCAAACTATTTTTCCGACGAGTTTTCCTCAGGTCTCGTCGTCGCTTCGTCCACGGTCCTCACCTGCGCAGATGGCGAGAACGTCGGCCCCGAAGCGGTCGAGCTTGCGGACGCCCACCCCGGGGATCCCGACGAGCTCCCCGCCGGACTCCGGGACCCGCTCGGCGATCGCCATGAGCGTCTTGTCGGTGAACACGCAATAGGCCGGCTGGCCGAGTCGGCCGGCCTGTCCGGCCCGCCAGTCGCGCAGCCGCTCGTACAGCCCCTCGTCCATGTCGGACGGGCAGTCCTCGCAGCGCATCAGCTTCATCTCGCCGGCGTCGGTCAGGGTGGTCCCGCAGACCCGGCAGCGGGCCGGACCGCGCCGCCCGCGCCGCTCGGGGCGGCCCCCGGCGGCGCCGCGCTCGATCCCGCCGCCGCCTCCCGCCCCGGCCGTCCCGCGCGTCCCGGAGCCGGGCCGCAGCCCGGTCAGGAAGCGGGTGGGGCGCCGGGAGGCACGGCCCCCCGGGGAGCGGGAGAGCGCCCAGGAGAGCGTCAGGTGGACCCGGGCCCGGGTGACGCCCACGTAGAGCAGCCGGCGCTCCTCCTCGACCTGCTCGTCGGTCTTGGCGTACGTGATCGGCATCATGCCCTCGGCGAGGCCGACCAGGAAGACGGCGTCCCACTCCAGGCCCTTGGCGGCGTGCAGCGAGGCCAGCGTGACGCCCTGGACGGTGGGCGCGTGCTGGGCGGCGGCCCGCTCGTCGAGCTCGGCGACCAGGTCGGAGAGGGTGGCGCCGGGCCGGGCCCGGGCGAAGTCCTCGGCGAGCCGGACCAGCGCGGCCAGCGACTCCCAGCGGTCCCGGACCGCGCCGGAGCCGGTCGGCGGGCGCTCGGTCCAGCCGGTGCTGGAGAGCACCGCGCGGACCTGGGCGGGCAGGTCGTCGACGTCGTCGAGGAGCGCGTCGTTCCCCCCGGCGCGGGCGGCGCCGCGCAGGGCGACACCCGCCTTGCGGACCTCCTCGCGGTCGAAGAAGCGCTCGGCGCCGCGCAGCTGGTAGGGGACGCCGGCGTCGGCCAGGGCCTGCTCGTAGACCTCGGACTGGGCGTTGATCCGGTAGAGCACGGCGATCTCGCCGGCCGGGACACCCGCGGCGATCAGGTCCCGGATCCGGCGGGCGGTGCCCTCCGCCTCGGCGGGCTCGTCCCCGTACTCCGCGTAGCGGGGCTCGGGGCCCGGGTCGCGCTGGGAGACCAGCTCCAGGCGGTGCTCGGCGGCCCGGCCGCGGGCCTGGCCGAGCAGCCCGTTGGCCAGGTGGACGACCTGGGGGGTGGAGCGGTAGTCGCGGACCAGCTTCACGACCGTCGCCTCCGGGTGGCGGACCCGGAAGTTCAGCAGGTGGTCGGGGGTGGCGCCGGTGAAGGAGTAGATGGTCTGGCTGGCGTCGCCGACCACGCACAGGGTGTCGCGGTCGCCGAGCCACAGGTCGAGCAGGCGCTGCTGGAGCGGCGAGACGTCCTGGTACTCGTCGACCACGAAGTGCTGGTACTGGCGGCGGATCTGGTCGGCGATGTCGTGCCGGTCCTGGAGGATGGCGACGGTGAGCAGCAGCACGTCCTCGAAGTCGATGACGTCCCGGTCCCGCTTGAGCTGCTCGTACATCGCGTAGACCTGGCTGATCTCGGCGGGGTCGCGCGGGGCCTCGCGGACCGACTTGGCGACGGCGGCCGGGTAGTCGGCGGGGACGGTCTGGGTGACCTTGGCCCATTCGATCTCGCTCGTGACGTCCCGCAGCTCGTTGCGGTCGAGGCGGATCCGGCAGCGGGCGGCGGCGTCGGCGACGAGCTGGACCTTCCGCTCCAGCAGCCGGGGCAGCTCTCCGCCGACGGCCTTCGGCCAGAAGTACTGGAGCTGGCGGAGGGCGGCGGAGTGGAAGGTGCGGGCCTGGACGCCGCCCGCGCCGAGCTGGCGGAGCCGGCCGCGCATCTCTCCGGCGGCGCGGTTGGTGAAGGTGACGGCGAGCACGCTCGCGGGCGCCAGGATGCCCGCCCTGACCCCGTAGGCGATGCGGTGGGTGATGGCACGGGTCTTGCCCGTGCCCGCCCCGGCCAGCACGCACACCGGTCCGTGCAGGGCCAGGGCGACCTCGCGCTGCTCGGGGTCGAGCCCGTCGAGCACCGCGTCGGGCGTCTCGGGGACCCGCGGGAAGAGAGTGGGGGGCGTTGCTGCTGTCACTCCGCCATGCTGCCAGGTCCCGTCGGCGCGTGCGGCGGCTCGTCCACAGGGATGTGTCACCGGTCATATGAACGGCGAAGGGGGCCGGATCCGGGAATGGCCGGGTCACCGCGTACGTTCTTCCCTCGGACCCGACCGCGAGAAGAGGAGCGCCAGGCCATGCAGGGCACTGTGACGATGTACAGCACGACGTGGTGCGGCTACTGCCGCCGGCTGAAGAGCCAGATGGACCGCGAGGGCATCGCGTACACGGAGATCAACATCGAGCAGGACCCGGACTCGGCCGCGTTCGTCGAGAAGGCCAACGGGGGCAACCAGACCGTCCCGACCGTCCTGTTCCCGGACGGCTCGACCCTGACGAACCCGTCGCTCGCCCAGGTCAAGCAGAAGATCGGCGCCTGAGCCCGCGGCGCGCCCCTCGGCATGGAACAGCCCCCTCCGGCATGACCGGAGGGGGCTGTTCCATGTTCCGCGGGGCGGGGTCAGAGCACGTCGCCCGGCTTCGGAAGAGGCTTGCCGTACCAGAGCTCGATCAGGCGGGAGGCGATCGAGATGCCGTACGGCGGAAGGACCTCGCCCGACTCGAAGGCGGCGGTCAGGTCCTCGCGGGAGAACCAGCGGGCCTCCTGGATCTCCTCGCCGTCCACCGCGATCTCGGAGGAGGTCGCGCGGGCGAAGAAGCCCAGCATCAGGCTGGACGGGAAGGGCCAGGGCTGGCTGGCCACGTACTCGACCTCGCCGACCGTGACACCCGCCTCCTCGAAGACCTCGCGCGCCACCGACTGCTCGATGGACTCGCCCGGCTCGACGAAGCCGGCCAGGGTCGAGAAGCGGCCCTCCGGCCAGTGCACCTGGCGGCCCAGCAGCGCCCGGTCCTGGTCGTCGGTGACCAGCATGATCACCGCCGGGTCGGTGCGCGGGTAGTGCTCGGCGCCGCACGCCTGGCAGCGGCGGATGTGGCCGGCCGCCGCCACCACGGTCCGCTCCCCGCAGCGCGAGCAGAAGCGGTGCAGCCGCTGCCAGTTCTCCAGCGCCACCGCGTGCACCATCAGGCCCGCGTCGCGCGGCGAGAGCAGCAGCCCCGCCTCGCGGAGGCCGGCCGGGCGGGCGGACTGGTCCATGCGGCCCGGCAGGCTGTCCTTCTGGAGCGCGAAGTACGAGACGCCGTCGGCGTCCGTGCCCAGGAAGTAGCGGTGGGTCTCGGTGACCGGGGCCTCGAAGGCCGGGGTCATCACCAGCTCGGTACGGCCGTCCGGCGTGTCGTCGATCAGCACCTGGCCGCCCGAGACCACGAACACCCGGGTCGTGGGGTGGCTCCAGGCCGCCGCCAGCCACGCCTCGTCCAGGCGGTGGTGGGCGGCGCGGTCGATGCCGCTCGGCGCGGTCAGTCCGATCGGACGGTCCGCGGCCTCGTTACGGAAGGTGCTCACAGGTGCTTCCAACTCCCCCGGATCGGTGGATCAGGCGTTCTGGCGGCTCAAAGGGCGGCGGGCAGGTCGCCCCAGAGGTGCGCGGTGGCCTCGACGCCCTTCATGAGGAGGTCGAGCTCGACCTTCTCGTTCGGGGCGTGCCAGCCGTCGGAGGGCACCGAGATGCCCAGGAACAGGACGGGCGCGCCCAGCACGTCCTGCAGGTCGGCGGCGGGGCCGGAGCCGCCCTCGCGGGTGTAGCGGACCTTGGCGCCGTCGAAGGCCAGGCTCATCGCCCCGGCCACGGCCTTCAGGGCCGGGTGGTCCAGCGGGGTCAGGCACGGCCGGGTCGGGGCGCCGAAGACGATCTCGTACCGCACGCCGGACGGGACCAGGCCCGCCAGCCAGCCGCGGACGGCCTTCTCGATGTGCGCCGGGTCCTGTCCGGCGACCAGCCGGAAGGACAGCTTCAGATGGGCGGCGGCGGGGACGATCGTCTTGCCGCCGGGGCCCTGGTAGCCGCCGCCGATGCCGTTGACCTCGGCCGTCGGGCGGGCCCAGACGCGCTCCAGCGTCGAGAAGCCCGCCTCGCCGAGGGTGCCGTGCGACTTGGCGGTGGTCAGCCAGCCGGCCTCTTCGAAGGGCAGCTCGGCGATGAGCGCCCGCTCCGCGTCGGAGAGCTCGGTCACCCCGTCGTAGAAGCCGGGGATCGCGACCCGCTCGTCCGCGTCGTGCAGGGCGGCGACGATCCGGCCCGCGACGGTGGCCGGGTTCGGCACCGCGCCGCCGAAGGAGCCGGAGTGGATGTCCTGGTCGGGGCCGTACAGGTCGATCTCGCAGTCGGCGACCCCGCGCATCCCGGTGCACACGGTCGGGGTGGTCTCGGACCACATGCCGGTGTCGGAGACGATCACGATGTCGGTCGCCAGGCGCTGCGCGCGCTCCTCCACCAGGACGCGGAAGTGCGGCGAACCGGACTCCTCCTCGCCCTCCACCAGCAGCTTCAGGTTGACCGCGGGCGCGGTGCGGCCGGTCGCGGCGAGGTGGGCGCGGACGCCGAGGGTGTGGAAGAACACCTGGCCCTTGTCGTCGGAGGCGCCCCGCGCGTACATCCGTCCGTCGATCACGGCCGGCTCGAACGGGTCCGTGTGCCAGCCGTCCTCGCGCGCGGCGGGCTGCACGTCGTGGTGGCCGTAGACCAGCACCGTCGGCGCGTCCAGCTCCCCCGACGGCCACTCGGCGAAGACCGCCGGGGCGCCGTCGGTCTCCCAGACCTCCACGGTCGGGAAGCCCGTCCTCGCCAGCCGGTCCGCGAGCCAGTCGGCACTGCGCCGCACGTCGTCCGCGCGCGCCGGCTCCGCCGAGACCGACGGGATGCGCAGCCACTCGGCGAGCTCGTCCAGGAAGGCGGCGCGGTGCTCGGCGACGTACGCGCGGACGGCCTCGGCGCGGGCGGTGTGGACGGGACGGACGGCGTTGTCCGGGGTCTGGCTCATGGCTCCGAGCCTATCCGGCATCGGCGGGCTCCCCGTCCGGGGAGTCCCCGCCCAGCAGCAGCGCCTCCAGGCCGGCGCGTCCGGGCAGCCGCGCGGGGCGCACGACCTCCCCGGTCCGTACGTAGACGAAGGCGGCGGCGACCTCCTCCGGCGCGAGCCCGTGCTGCTCGGCCCAGGCCAGCCGGTAGATCGCGAGCTGGAGCGGGTCGGCGGTGCGCAGGTGGCTGGTCTTCCAGTCGACGATCTCGTACGCGCCGGATTCCGGGTCCCGGTACACGGCGTCGATCCGGCCCCGGACCACCCGCCCCGCGAGGGTGAGGTGGACGGGTATCTCCACCCGGTACGGGGTGCGGTGGGCGTACGGGGTGCGGCCGAACGCCTCCTTGAGCGCCTCCAGGTCCCGCTCGTCCACGATCTCCGGCTCGCCGGCGAACTCCTCGCCGCCGGGCAGCTCCTCCGGGCCGAGGAGCGGCAGCGGCAGCTCCTCGAACCGCGACTCCACCCAGGCGTGGAAGCGGGTGCCGCGGCGCGCGGCGGGCTGCGGCGGCTTCGGCATGGGCCGGGCCAGCTCCTTCGCGAAGCCGTCGGGGTCGGCGGCGAGGCGGAGGACCTGGGAGGCGGAGAGGTAGGCGGGGAGGAGGACCTCCTTGGTGGTGGCGCGGGTGCGGTGGAGCTCCGCGGTGAGGGCGGTCAGGTCCCGGTCCCAGGAGGCGATGGTGCGGGCGTCCTCCAGGGACAGCGGCGGCGTGTCCTCCGGGGACGGCAGCGGCTCGTGCTCCGGGGACCGCGGCGGCTCGGGGCGGTGCCGCTGGGCGGGGAGGTCCGGGTGCGCGGGGGCCGGGGGCCCGTCCCGGCCCGGCTCCCCGTCCCCGTACGGCTCCGGCTCCTCGTCCCACTCCGGCTCCGGCTCCGGCTCCTCCGGGAGCCAGAAATCCTCCGGGTGCGGGTCCTCGGCGGCGGGCGGGCGGACGGGGGCGGGGCCGTGCGCCCACAGGCGGGAGACGACCTGCTCCGCCGCCTCCCGGCGCCGCCGCAGGCTGTCCGCGTCCAGCGGCAGGGGCCAGGCCCGGTCCTGGAGCTCCTGGGCCAGCAGAGGGTTCTCCGCGCCCTCCTCCGGGGCGTCGGCCCACGCCTCGATCTCGCCGTGGCCCGCCGCGCAGTGGGCGTGGAGGGCGTCGAGGAAGTCCGAGGGGCCCCGGGGCTTCTTCTGCGCCGGGCCCCACCAGTGGGCGGAGCCCAGGAGGAGGGAGCGGGGGCGGGTGAAGGTCACGTAGCCGAGGCGGAGCTCCTCGGTGTGCTGGTGGTCGCGCAGGGCGTTCTTGAAGGCGGCCAGGGCCTTGGCGTCCCAGCCGTCGACGGCGGGCAGCGTGGCCGCGTCGCCGCGCAGCGCGTACGGCAGGACCTGGGGCTGCGCGGTCCAGGACTCGCGCGCGCGGGCGGACGGGAACTGTCCCGCGACCAGGCCCGGCACGGCGACGACGTCCCACTCCAGGCCCTTGGACTTGTGCGCGGTCATCACCTTGACGGTGTTCTCGCCGCCGGGCAGCGCGTGGTCCAGGCCCTTCTCGTACTGCGCGGCGGTGCGCAGGAAGCCGAGGAAGGCGAGCAGGGTGGCCTCGCCGTCGAGGGAGGCGAAGCCGGCCGCTATGTCGAGGAAGCCGGACAGGGTCTCGCGGCGCCGGGCGGCCAGGGCGTGCGGGGAGGCGGAGAGCTCGACCTCCAGGCCGGTGGCGTGCAGCACCCGGTGCAGCACGTCCATGAGGGGGTCGGCCAGCGAGGTGCGCAGGGCGCGCAGCTCGGTGGCGAGGCGGGCGAAGCGGACCCGGGCCTCGGCGGAGAAGGGCAGGCCGTCGTCCTGGCCGCCGGAGTCCAGGAAGGTGTCGAGGGCGTCGGCGAGGGAGATCACCTCGGCCGGGTCGACACCCTCGACGGCGGCGGCGAGCCGCTGGTCCGGGTCGTCGGAGCCGTCGCCGGGGCGGTGCACGAGGAACCGGGCGCGGCGGCCGAGGAGGGCCAGGTCGCGGGGGCCGATGCGCCAGCGGGGGCCGGTGAGGAGGCGGACCAGGGAGGCGTTGGCCCCGGGGTCCTGGAGGACCTCGCAGACGGCGACGAGGTCGGCGATCTCGGGGAGGTGGAGCAGCCCGGAGAGGCCGACGACCTCGACGGGGACGTCCCGGGCGACGAGGGCGGCCTGGATCGCGGGGAAGTCGGTGGCGGTGCGGCACAGGACGGCGATCTCGCCGGGGGCGGTGCCGGTGCGGACGAGGTGGGCGAGGGAGTCGGCGAGCCAGTCCATCTCCTCCGCGTGGGTGGGCAGCAGGGCGATCCGGACGCTGCCGTCCCGCTCGGCGCCGGGGGCGGGGCGCAGCGCCTCGACACCCTCGTGGAGGGCGCGCAGGGGGGCCGCGAGCCCGTTGGCGAGGTCGAGGAGGCGTCCGCCGCTGCGCCGGTTCTCGGAGAGGGCGAAGCGGGTGGCGGGGCTGCCGTCGCGGTGGGGGAAGTGCTCGGGGAAGTCGTCGAGGTTGGCGACGGAGGCGCCGCGCCAGCCGTAGATGGCCTGGCAGGGGTCGCCGACGGCGGTCACCGCGTGGCCGGTGCCCTGGCCGAAGAGGCCGGAGAGCAGGAGCCGCTGGGCGACGGAGGTGTCCTGGTACTCGTCGAGGAGGACGACCCGGTACTCGTCCCGGAGGATGGCGCCGGCCTCGGGGCGGGTGGTGGCGAGCTCGGCGGAGCGGGCGATCTGGTCGCCGAAGTCGAGGAGGTCCCGGGAGCGCTTGGCCGCGCGGTAGCGCACGACGAGGTCGAGGAGCTCGCGGCGGGCGGCGGCGGCCTCGGGGACCTTGCGCAGGTCGGCGTTGGTGAGCCGGGCGCGGGTGAGGGTGTCGAGCAGCCCCGTGTCGTGGGCGGCGAGGTCCTGCGGCGCGACGAGGTGTTCGGAGAGCTCGGCGTCGAGCGCGAGGAGGTCGCCGATCAGGGTCGGGAAGGACTTGGTGAGCGCGGGGTACGGGCCGGGGGCCTCGCGCAGCACGCGGGCGGCGAGCTGGTAGCGGGTGGCGTCGGCGAGCAGCCGGGAGGTGGGCTCCAGGCCGATGCGCAGGCCGTGGTCGGTGAGGAGCTGCCCGGCGAAGGCGTGGTACGTGGAGATGCGGGGCTCGCCCGGGGGGTCATCGGGGTCGATGACGTCGGGGTCGGTGACCCCGGCCCGGACGAGCGCGGTGCGGACGCGCTCGGCGAGCTCGCCCGCGGCCTTGTTGGTGAACGTGAGCCCGAGGACCTGCTCGGGGGCGACCTGGCCGGTGCCGACGAGCCAGACGACGCGGGCGGCCATGACCGTCGTCTTGCCGGAGCCGGCTCCGGCCACGATGACCTGCGGGGCGGGCGGCGCGATGATGCAGGCCGTCTGCTCCGGGGTGAACGGGATGCCGAGGAGCTCCTTGAGCTGCTCGGGGTCGGTGATGCGTGCGGTCACTCCAAAGAGGCTAACGGGCACCTCGGACATCCCGGTCCCGGCGAGAGCTCCGTCACGCCGGGGCGGTGCCGCCGCCCTGGTCCAGCTTGGAGAGGTCGACGGTCTCGTCGGCGGGCGGGATCACGACCTTGACCGGCTTGTCGTACGCGGAGAGCACGATGGCGCCGGCCTCCTGGCCGCCGGTCTTGACCGTCTTGAGGATGTACGGCTTGCCGCGCGCGGAGACGGAGACGGTGGTGGTCTCGCCGCCCGCCTTGCGCTTGACGAGGGTGGCGACGGGGGTCCCGTTGACGGTGGCGTCGGGGCCGCGGCTGAGTCCGGTGCGTTCGGCCTTGTCGTTGCCGAGGTCGGCGAGGAGCGACTTCAGGTCGCAGACCCCGCTCAGGTCGCCGCTGCCGGCCTGGCCGGGGGTGATCTTGAGCCAGCGGCCCTTGAGCAGTTCGATGGTGGCGGAGATCTCGGGTTCGGACATGCCCTGGGAGGTCATGGAGGCCCGCCAGAAACGCTCGTCGCCCTTCATGTACGTGATGCCCGCGGACCGGCGGAGTTCGGCGGCGCCGCCCTGGATCCTGACCACGCCGGTGCAGTTGTCGTGGTCGTCCACGGAGAAGTCGACGTCCAGCGGCTGGCCGCCGGAGCTGACCCGGCCGGTCATCCGCAGCGAGGTCGCGGACTGGGTGGCGGCGACGGCCCGGTCGGCGATCTGGTCGGCGCTGAGCCCCCGGAAGGGGTCGGCGGAGGGGGTGGGGGCCGGGGCGGCGGGGGCCGGTGGCGGTGGCTGGGCGGCGGCGAGGGCGGCGGGTCCGCCGCCCGCGATCACGGCGGCGCAGACCGCGCACACGGTGGCGGCGGCGCGGAGCTTGGTGGTGCGGTGGGACGCCATGCGAGCCTCCTCGCGGGTTCACCCCGGTCTTCCAGCCTGCCGGAGCGGCCCGGTCCGCGCGACTTCGCGCGGGAGGGGGCGCCGGGACTCCCGGGCCCCCGCGCGGGGCTCGGCGACACCCGCGCGGGGCACGGCGACGTCCGCGCGGGGGCACGGCGACGCCCGCGCGGGGGCACCGCGACGTCCGCGCGGGGGCACGGCGACGTCCGCGCGGGGGCACGGGTTCGCCCGCGCGGGGGCACGGGTTCGCCCGCGCGGGGGCTACTCCACGATGTGGCGGCCTTCGGGGCGGGCGCTGCAGGAGGCGCGGAAGGAGCAGTTCGCGCAGTGCTGGCCGGTGGTGGGGGCGAAGCGCTCCTCCAGGACGCGGCCGGCCGCGGAGGCGAGCAGTTCGCCGACCCACTCGCCTTCGAGGGGCTGCTGGGCCTGCACCTTCGGGAGGGCGTCGCCGCCCTCCTTCTTGGGCGCGGCCTGGCGGAGCTGGACGAGTTCGGCGCCGCCGGGCTCGGGCGTCCGGCCGCCGAAGACCTCGTCGACGGCGCCCTCGCGGACGGCGAGCTGGTAGACGGCGAGCTGGGGGTGGTGGGCGACCTCGTCCTTGGTGGGCGCGGACTTGCCGGTCTTGAAGTCGACGACGTAGGCGCGGCCCTGCTCGTCGGCCTCGACGCGGTCCATGGAGCCTCGGATGCGGACCTGGTACGCGCCGGCGGCGAGGGTGACGTCGAAGCCGTGCTCGGTGGCGGCGGGGGTGCGGCCGGCCCGGTCCATGACGTGCCAGCGCAGGAAGCGCTCCAGGGCCACGCGCGCGTTCTCCTTCTCCTGCGCGGACTTCCAGGGCGCGTCGAAGGCGAGGGCCTCCCAGACGGAGTCCAGGCGGGCCATCAGCACGTCGAGGTCGGCCGGGGTGCGGCCGGAGGCGACCTCGTCGGCGAGGACGTGGACGACGTTGCCGAAGCCCTGGGCGGCGGTGGCGGGGGCGTCGGCCTTGACCTCGCGGCCCAGGAACCACTGGAGGGCGCAGGTGTTGGCGAGCTGGTCCAGGGCGGAGCCGGAGAGCGCCACCGGCTGCTCCCGGTCGCGCAGCGGGACGCCGCTGCGGGTCGGCTCGGCCAGGCCCCACCAGCGGTCCGGGTGGGCGGCGGGGACGAGCGGGGTGCCCTCCTCGTCGCTGAGGGCGGCGAGCCGGGCGAGCCGGTCGGCGGCGGCGGCGCGCAGCTCCGGGGTGGCGTCGGGGTCGACGGTGGTGGCGCGGAGCTCGGCGACGAGCGCGGCGACGGCGAGCGGGCGGCGGGGGCGGCCGGAGACGTCCTTGGCCTCGGTGCCGAGCTCGGAGAGGAAGCGGGAGGGCTGGTCGCCGTCCTCGGCGGGGGCCTTGACCGCCGTGACGACGAGCCGTTCGCGGGCGCGGGTGACGGCGACGTAGAAGAGGCGGCGCTCCTCGGCGAGGAGGGCGCCGGGGGTCAGCGGCTCGGCGAGGCCGTCGCGGCCGATGCGGTCGGCCTCCAGGAGGGAGCCGCGCCGCCGCAGGTCGGGCCAGAGGCCCTCCTGTACGCCCGCGACGACGACCAGGCGCCACTCCAGGCCCTTGGCGCGGTGCGCGGTCATCAGGCGGACGGCGTCGGGGCGGGTGTGGCGGCGGGTGAGGGTGTCGGCGGCGATGTCCTGGGCGTCGAGCTCCTCCAGGAAGTTGAGCGCGCCGCGCCCGCCGACCCGGTCCTCCGCGCGGGCGGCGGTCTCGAAGAGGGCGCAGACGGCGTCCAGGTCCCGGTCGGCGTTGCGGCCGGCCGGGCCGCCGCGCAGGGAGGACCGTTCGAGCCGGGTGGGCCAGCTGGTGCCGTTCCAGAACAGCCACAGGGCGTCCTCGGCGGTGCCGCCCGCCGCGAGCCGGGCGCGCGCGGTGCGCAGCAGCTCGCCGAGGCGCCTGGCGCCCCCGGCGTACGAGCGGTCGTGCGCGACCAGCCGCTCGGGCTCGGCGAGCGCCCGCGCGAGCAGCACGTCGGAGGGCGCGGGCACGGCGTTGCCCCCGGCCCGCTCCTCGTCCCGCAGCGCCCGCCCGAGGCGGCGCAGATCGGCCGGGTCCATCCCGGCGAGCGGCGAGGCGAGCAGCGAGACGGCGGTCTCGACGTCGAGCCAGGAGGGGGCGGCGGGGTGGACGGCGTCGGCGTCGGCGACGGCGTCGCGGCCCGCGTCGGCATCGGGGCCCGCGTCGGCCTCGGCGTCGGCAGCCGCGTCGGCCTCCCCGTCCCCGTCGGTATCGTCCCCGTCGCCATCGTCCCCGTCGGCCGCGCCGACGCCGGACACGGCCTCGTCGGCCCCGTCGGCACCCACGCCGTCGGCGCGCCCGGCCCCCTCCCCCGTCTCCCCCGTCTCCCCCGACGCCGCCGCGCGCAGCGCCAGCAGCAGCGGGGCCACCGCCGGTTCGTGGCGCAGGGGGGTGTCGGCGGTGTCCGTCTCCACCGGGACGCCCGCCGACGTCAGGGCGCGGCGGAGGGAGGGGAGGTGGGCGGCGGCCCGGGTGAGGACGCCCATCTCGTGCCAGGGGACGCCGTCCTCCAGGTGCGCGCGGCGCAGCAGGTCGGCGATGTTGTCGGTCTCGGTGGAGGCGGTCGGGTACGTGTAGACCTCCACCCGGCCCCCGTCCCGTACCGGTGTCAGGGCGCGGTGGGCGCGCGCCTTGTCGGCGGGGAGCCGGGGCAGCGGCATCCGCTGGGTGAGCAGGCGGGTGGCGGCGAGCAGTCCGGCGCCGGAGCGGCGGGAGGTGCCGAGGACGCGGACCGTGCCGCCGAAGGCCGCCGGGAAGTCGAGGATGCCGTTGACGTCGGCGCCGCGGAAGGCGTAGATCGACTGGTCGGGGTCGCCGAAGGCGAGCACCGTGCGCCCGGCGCCGCCCGCGAGCGCCCGCAGCAGCCGGACCTGGGCCGGGTCGGTGTCCTGGTACTCGTCGACGAAGACCGCGTCGTACCCGGGGAGCGTGCCGGGGGCGGCGGACTCGGCGAGGAGCACCGCGCGGTGGACCAGCTCCGTGTAGTCGAGGACGCCCTGGAGGTCGAGGACGTCGAGGTACTCGGCGAGGAAGCCGGCGGCGGCCCGCCAGTCGGGGCGCCCGACGCGGCGGGCGAACTCCGCCAGGGCCTGGGGGCCGAGCCCCAGCTCGCGGGAGCGGGCGAGGACGGCGCGGACCTCGTCGGCGAAGCCGCGGGTGGTGAGGCAGGCGCGCAGTTCACCGGGCCAGCGGACCCCGCCGAGGCCCGCCTTCTCCAGGTCGATCTGGCCGGCGAGCAGCTCGCGGACGGCGAGGTCCTGCTCGGGCCCGGAGAGCAGCCGCAGCGGTTCGGCGAAGAGCTCGGCGTCCTGGTGGGCGCGGATCAGGGCGTAGCAGTACGAGTGGAAGGTGGTGGCCTGCGGGGGCCGGCGGCCACCGAGCCGGGCGGCCATCCGGTCGCGGAGCTCGACGGCCGCCTTGCGGCTGAAGGTGAGGACGAGGAGCCGCTCGGGGTCGGCGCCCGCCTCCATGCGGGCCGCGACGGCCTCCACCAGCGTCGTCGTCTTGCCGGTGCCGGGTCCGGCGAGGACCAGGAGGGGTCCGCCGTCGTGGTCAACCACCGCGCGCTGCGCTGCGTCCAGCTCAGGGGGCCGCACCGGCGTCGGCAGGGTGCGCACCAGGCGGTACGCGCCGGGGCCCCGCACGGCCGTGAGGGTGGAGGAGGAAGTCACGTGGGTCGCCGGTCCTGCTGGTGGATGGTGGGCGGGGAGCTCGGGGCGCCCGGCGGGGTGCTCGGGTGACGGGCGCGAGCTTCGACGGTACGCGATCCCCGCGGCGACCCGGGGCTCCGTGGCCCGCCCCCGGCTCAGCCGGGCGGGGCCGCGCCGTCCCAGCGCGCCCGGCGCATGTCCAGCCGGATCGGGCCGCCGCCGGGGGGTTGCCGCAGCGGGGTGCCCTCGGCCCGGTAGTGACCAAGGGCACGTCGCTCGTGGCCGGGCAGCGGGGTGCCGTCCGCGCGGACGACGCGCCACCAGGGCACCGGTCCGCCGTGGAGCGCCATGACCCGGCCGACCTGGCGCGGGCCGCCCTCTCCCACGTACTCGGCGACGTCTCCGTAGGTCATCACCCGGCCGGGCGGGATCTCCTCGACGGCCTGAAGGACCCGTTCCGCGTAGTCGGGCAGCTCGGGCAGCTCCTCGTTCTCCATTCGGGTCATCCTGCCGCACCGCACCGACAACCCCCTGATGCCTCCGCGGGGCCCCGCTTCGTGCCACCATCGTGCGGGCGGTGACTGGTGATACGAGAACAAGAACAAGCGACGGCAGGGACGGCGGGGGCCTCGGCGCCCCCGAGAGACGACACGGCGGCACGGTCCGCCACGACACGGCACGCAGAGACGGACATGGTGATGGGGCACGACATCCAGCCTCCGGGGGACTCCCCCGGCCAGGCGCCGTCCAAGCTGCCCGAGCGCGTCTCCGGCGACGAACCGCTGCTCGCCGCGCGGGTCCACCGCCCCTCGGACCTGATGCGCCTGCTCGTGGGCATCCTGGCCATCGCCGTCGTCCTCGCCATCGCCGCCTTCGCCCACGGCACCACCTCCGGCCTGGAGCAGGACATCAACAAGGGCGCCGGCGGCGCCCCCGACGTCTTCGTCAAGATCGCGGGCCTGGTCTCCTCGATCGCGGTGCTGCTCGTGCCGGTCGCCTTCGCGATCGAACGGCTGATCAAACGGGACGGGCTGCGGATCGCCGACGGCGTCCTCGCGGCGGTCCTGGCGCACGGCGTCACCCTCGCCACCGACCTGTGGGTGGCCAACGGGGCGCCCGGCACCATCCAGGACGCGCTGACCCAGCCGCAGTCCGGCGGCGGGCTCACCGACCCCGTGCACAACTACCTCGCGCCGGTCATCGCGTACATGACCGCCGTCGGCATGGCCCGCAGGCCGCGCTGGCGGGTGGTGCTGTGGATGGTGCTGCTGCTCGACGCCTTCACCATGCTGGTCGCCGGCTACACCACCGCCCTCTCGATCATCCTGACCGTGCTGATCGGCTGGACCGTGGCATACGGGACGCTGTACGCGGTCGGCTCCCCCAACGTCCGGCCGACCGGCCAGACGCTCCTCGCGGGCCTGCGCCGGGTCGGCTTCCGGCCGGTGACCGCGCTGCGCGCCGAGGGCGTGCCGGAGGCCGCGGACAGCGGCGACCGGGGCCGCCGCTACATCGTGACCCTGGAGGACGGGCCGCCGCTCGACGTCACCGTCGTCGACCGCGAGCAACAGGCGCACGGCTTCTTCTACCGGGCCTGGCGGCGCATCACCCTGCGCACCATCACCACCCGCCGCTCGATCGTCTCGCTGCGCCAGGCCCTGGAGCAGGAGGCGCTGCTCGCGTACGCGGCCATCGCCGCCGGGGCCAACGCGCCGAAGCTGATCGCCACCTCCGAGCTCGGCCCGGACGCGGTGATGCTGGTCTACGAGCACCTCGGCGGCCGGACCCTCGACTCGCTGGACGACGAGGAGATCACCGACGAGCTGGTGCGCAGCGCCTGGCGCCAGGTGAGGGCGCTCCAGTCGCGGCGGATCGCGCACCGCAGGCTCGCCGGGGACGCGATTCTGGTGGATCGTTCCGGCAAGGTGATCCTGACGGACCTGCGGGGCGGTGAGATCGCCGCCGGGGACCTGGTCCTGCGGATGGACATCGCCCAGCTGCTCACCACCCTCGGGCTGCGGGTGGGCGCCGAGCGGGCGGTCGCCGCGGCCGTCGAGGTGCTCGGCCCCGACACCATCGCCGACTGCCTGCCGCTGCTCCAGCCGATCGCGCTCAGCCGCTCGACCCGCGCGGAGCTGCGGCGGCGGGCCCGGGAGCGTTCCGCGCGGGAGCGCGAAGCGGTGCTCGCCGCCTCCGAGGCGGCCCGGCAGGCCCGCGCGGAGGCGCGCGCCCAGGCCAACCTGGAGCCCGACCGCAAGGTCGCCCGCGCGGAGAAGCAGGCCGACAAGAAGGCCGAGAAGCGGGCGCTGGACGAGGCCCTGGACGAGGCCCGCGAGGAGGACCTGCTCGCGCAGATCCGGCACCAGGTGCTGCGGATCCGGCCGCAGGCGCCGGTGGTGCCGGTCCGCCTGGAGCGGATCAAGCCGCGCACCCTGGTCAGCCTGATCGCGGGCGCCGTCGCCGCGTACTTCCTGCTCTCGCAGATCGCCCGCACCCCGCTGTCCACGGTCAGCGAGGCGGACTGGCGGTGGGTCGCGGCGGCCGTGCTCTTCTCCGGGCTCAGCTATGTGGCGGCGGCGATGAGCCTGCTCGGCTTCGTGCCGGAGCGGGTCGGCTTCTGGCGGACGGTGGTGGCGCAGGTCGCCGGCTCCTTCGTGAAGATCGTCGCCCCGGCGGCGGTCGGCGGCGTGGCCCTGAACACCCGCTTCCTCCAGCGCGCGGGCGTGCGCCCGGGGCTCGCGGTCGCCAGCGTCGGCGCCTCGCAGCTCTTCGGGCTCGGGGCGCACATCCTGCTGCTGCTGTCCTTCGGCTATCTGACCGGTACGGAGAAGTCGCAGTCCTTCACGCCGTCCAGGACCGTCATCGCGGGCCTGCTGACGGTCGCCGTGCTGGTCCTGGTCGTCACGGCGATCCCGTTCATGCGCAAGTTCGTGTCGACGCGGCTGCGCTCGCTGTTCGCGGGTGTGGTGCCGCGCATGCTGGACGTGCTCCAGCGGCCGATGAAGCTGGTCACCGGAATCGGCGGGATGCTGCTGCTGACCGGCGCGTTCGTGTTCTGCCTGGACGCCTCGATCCGCGCCTTCGGGCACGGCGACGTGACGGTCAGCTACGCCAGCGTCGCCGTCGTCTTCCTCGCGGGCAACGCGCTCGGCTCGGCGGCGCCGACCCCCGGCGGCGTCGGCGCGGTCGAGGGCGCGCTGACCTTCGGCCTGGTCGCGGTCGGCCTCCCGATCGAGGTCGCCACCCCCGCGGTGCTGCTCTACCGCCTGCTGACGCTGTGGCTGCCGGTGCTGCCCGGCTGGATCTGCTTCAACTGGCTGAGCAAGCGCGGGGCGCTGTAGGGGACCCGCCGGGACCCGCCCCCGCCACCCGCATGGACCACCTCCCGCGCGGGCCGACCGAGGGCGGATCACGATGGGGTCATGCCGATCTCCGCAGCTCAGCGCGTCGCCCTGCTCACCGCGTCCACCGTGCTCCTCGCCGCCGGATGCTCGGACGGAAACGGCTCCCCGGGGGCCGTCGCGCCCGCGAGCGGCGGGCCCACGGGGCTCGACCGGCTCGCCGCGCAGAAGCCGGAGTGGTCCCCGTGCCTGCCGCCGTCCCCGGCGGAGGGCGGCGGGCCCGCCCCCTCGCCGCTGCCCGACGGCGCGGCCTGGGAGTGCTCCTTCATGACCGCGCCGCTCGACTACGCCAAGCCCGACGGCGACACCGTCGACCTGGCCCTGATCCGGGCCAAGGCCCGCGACCGGAAGCAGCGGATCGGCTCGCTGGTCTTCAACTTCGGCGGGCCCGGCGGCTCCGGCATCACCGGACTGCCCGGCTTCGCCTCCGACTTCGAGTCCCTGCGCTCCCGCTACGACCTGGTCTCCTTCGACCCGCGCGGGGTCGGCCGCAGCGAACCCGTCGAGTGCGCCACCGACAAGGAGCTCGACGCGTACTACGCCCTCGACTTCACGCCCGACGACGCCGAGGAGGAACGCGTCCTCGACGAGGCGCAGAAGAAGTACGCGGCCGGCTGCGAGAAGGACTCGGGCCCCGAGCTCCCGCACGTCGGCACCGAGAACGCCGCCCGGGACATGGACCTGATGCGGCGGGTCCTCGGCGACGACAAGCTGCACTACTTCGGCATCTCGTACGGGACGGAGCTCGGCGGCGTCTACGCACACCTCTTCCCGAAGAACGTCGGGCGCGCCGTCTTCGACGCCGTCGTCGACCCCGCCGCCGGGGTCCTGGAGGGCGCGCTCGGCCAGACCGAGGGCTTCCAGCTCGCGCTCGACAACTTCGCCAAGGACTGCGTCGACCGCGGCGACGCCTGCGCGCTGCCCGGCAACAGCGTCGCCGGGATCGAGGGCTTCATCACCGACCTGCTCGGCCGGCTCGACAAGAAGCCGATCCCCGGCATCGGCGACCGGATGCTCACCCAGACCCAGGCCACCAACGGCATCGCCCAGTCGCTGTACTCCAAGGACTTCTGGCCCTACCTGGAGCAGGGGCTCGACGAGGCCGACGGCGGCAACGGCGCCCTGCTGCTCGCCCTGTCCGACTCCATGAACGGGCGCAACCAGACCGGCAGCTACAGCAACATCCAGGCCGCCAACGCCGCCATCAACTGCGTCGACTTCAAGCAGCGCTACACCCTCGGCCAGGCCAAGGAGCGCGTCCCCGAGTTCCGCAAGTCCTCCGCCGTCTTCGGCGACTACATGGCCTGGGCCCTGTCCAGCTGCGCCCAGTGGCCGGTGCCGGGCTCCTGGGACCACCCGGACGTCTCCGCCCCCGGCTCCGCCCCGATCCTGGTCATCGGCAACACCGGCGACCCGGCCACCCCCTACGAGGGCGCCCGCTCGATGGTGGACGCCCTCGGCCCCGGTGTCGGCGTCGAGCTGACGTACAAGGGACAGGGCCACGGCGCCTACGGCAGCGGCAACGCCTGCGTGAAGCGCGCCACCGACGCGTACCTCCTGGAAGGCAAGGTCCCCGCCGCCGGGACCGTCTGCTCCTGACCCCCGGCCCGCCGCCTACGATGGCGGTCCGGTACGGATCACGGGGGGTCGCTCATGTCGGGTACGGGCGCGCGCACGAAGAGGGGACTCGGGGGTGTGGCGGTCGCGCTGCTGGGGGTGCTCGCCGCCGGGTGCACGAGCCCCGGCGGCGCGCCGGACCCCACGACACAGCCCCCGCCCGCGAAGAGCTCCGCCGCCGCTCCCCCGGGCTCCGGCGACGCCAAGGTCAGCGCGGGCCTGCCCGCCTCGCTCACCGGGCAGCGCCCCGCGTGGAAGCGCTGCGCCGCCCCCGAGGGCGGCGAGGCGCCGGGCTCCGCCTGGCGCTGCGCGGAGGTCCGGGTGCCGCTCGACTACGCGGCGCCGGACGGCGAGACGATCCCGGTCGCGCTGATCCGCAAGGAGGCCACCGACCGGCGGGGGCGCGCCGGTTCGCTGCTCTTCAACTTCGGCGGGCCCGGCGCCTCCGGCGTGGAGATCCTGCCGCGGGCGGCGAGCGAGTACGGCGCCCTCGGCCGCCGCTACGACCTGGTCGGCTTCGACCCGCGCGGGGTCGGCCGCAGCGCCGGGGTGGTCTGCCGGGACGACGCGGAGCAGGACGCCGCCGAGCGCACGGTCGACCACACCCCGGACACGCCCGCCGAGGAGAAGCGGTTCCTCGACGACGCCACCGCCTTCGGCGCCGGCTGCGCCCGCCGCTCCGGCAAGGTCATCCCGCACACCACGACCGCCGACACCGCCCGCGACCTCGACCTGGTCCGCCAGGTCCTCGGCGACGCGCGCCTGAACTACTTCGGGATGTCGTACGGGACGCAGCTCGGCGCCGCCTACGCGCACCTCTTCCCGAAGAACGTCGGGCGGCTCGTCCTCGACGCCGTCGTCGACCCGACCGCCGACAGCGTCGGGCACGCCCGCAACCAGACCATCGGCTTCCAGCGGGCCCTCGACAACTACCTGCGCTCCACCGGGCAGGACCCGAAGGCCGGCACGCGGCGGATCACCCGGCTGCTGGAGCGGCTCGACGGCGCCCCGCTGCCCGTCGGCGACCGGAAGCTGACCGAGTCGCTGGCCCTGACCGGCGTGGTGATGCCGCTCTACTCGCAGGAGAGCTGGCCGCTGCTCACCTCGGCGCTGGCCGCCGCCGAGCGGGGCGACGGCAAGGAACTGCTGCGGCTCGCCGACTGGTACGACGACCGGGACGAGTCCGGCCACTACTCCACCCAGTCGCACTCCCAGCGGGCGATCTCCTGCGCCGACTCGGCCGAGCGGCCGACCCTGGACCAGGCCCGCGCGCTGCTGCCCGAATTCCGCCGCCTCTCCCCGGTGTTCGGCGAGTTCCTGGCCTGGGACACGGCCGGCTGGTGCGCGAACTGGCCGGTGAAGGGGGCGGAGACCCGGCAGGACGCGAGCGCGCCCGGCGCCGCCCCGGTCCTCGTCGTCGGCACCACGGGCGACCCGGCCACCCCGTACGAGGGCGCCGCGCGGATGGCGAAGGCGCTGGGCGCCGGGGTGGGCGTGCTCGTCAGCAACGAGGGCGAGGGGCACGGGGCGTACGGCTCCTCGGCGTGCGTGACGCGGACGGTCGACGCGTACTTCCTGGACGGGAAGGTCCCCGCGTACGGCACCAGGTGCTCCTGACCGGACGGCGGTACGCGGAAGGGCCCGGACCTCGTGCGTACGAGGTCCGGGCCCTTCCGTCGGATCCGGTGCGGTCCTAGTAGACCGGCTTCTCGGGCTCGATCTGGTGGACCCAGCCGATGACGCCGCCGCCGACGTGGACGGCGTCCGCGAAGCCCGCGGCCTTGAGGACGGCGAGGACCTCCGCGCTGCGGACACCCGTCTTGCAGTGCAGGACGATCCGCTTGTCCTGCGGGAGGTCCTGGAGGGCGGTGCCCATCAGGAACTCGTTCTTCGGGATCAGGCGGGCGCCCGGGATCGAGACGATCTCGTACTCGTTCGGCTCGCGGACGTCGATGATGTCGATGTTCTCGCCGTCGTCGATCCACTCCTTGAGCTGCTTGGGAGTGATCGTCGAACCGAGCGCCGCCTCCTGGGCCTCCTCGGACACGACGCCGCAGAACGCCTCGTAGTCGATGAGCTCGGTGACGGTCGGGTTCTCGCCGCAGACCGCGCAGTCGGGGTCCTTGCGGACCTTGACCTGGCGGTACTGCATCTCCAGGGCGTCGTAGATCATCAGGCGGCCGACCAGCGGGTCGCCCACGCCGGCCAGGAGCTTGATGGCCTCGGTGACCTGGATGGAGCCGATGGACGCGCAGAGCACGCCCAGCACGCCGCCCTCGGCGCAGGAGGGGACCATGCCCGGCGGCGGGGGCTCCGGGTAGAGGCAGCGGTAGCAGGGGCCGTGCTCGGACCAGAAGACCGACGCCTGGCCGTCGAAGCGGTAGATCGAGCCCCACACGTACGGCTTGTTGAGCAGCACGGCGGCGTCGTTGACCAGGTACCGGGTCGCGAAGTTGTCCGTGCCGTCGACGATCAGGTCGTACTGGCTGAAGATGTCCATCACGTTCTCGGCTTCGAGCCGCTCTTCGTGGAGGATCACGTTCACGTACGGGTTGATGCCGAGGACCGAGTCCCGCGCGGAAGCCGCCTTGGAGCGGCCGATGTCCGCCTGGCTGTGGATGATCTGGCGCTGCAGGTTCGACTCGTCGACCTCGTCGAACTCCACGATGCCGAGGGTGCCGACGCCGGCCGCGGCCAGGTACATGAGGGCGGGCGAGCCGAGGCCGCCCGCGCCCACACAGAGCACCTTCGCGTTCTTGAGCCGCTTCTGCCCGTCCATCCCGACGTCCGGGATGATCAGGTGGCGGGAGTACCTGCGGACCTCGTCAACGGTGAGCTCGGCAGCCGGCTCGACCAGGGGTGGCAGCGACACGGAGACCTCATCAATACTCTGGTCGGTATTTCACTACGGTGGTGCTGTCGACAACACTGCCACGCCGCTCCTCATTCCGAGACACCCCGTCCGATACGCGAGACGATTTCGTCCCAGTACCCGGGCAGGGTATGGAATTGGTCGGTTTGTCCCGGCCGCCCCAGGCGGTCGGTGAAGAAGACCGTCGCGGCCCCCTGCCAGCGGGCGATCCGCAGGGCCTCCTCCAGATGCGTCCGGGGCACCCCGTGGACCAGGTGCACGAACTTCGCCGCCGGATAGTCCGCCGTCCACTCCGCCACCTGCGACCAGCGGTAGTCCGCCCAGGCCCCGGAGAAGGTGACGAGCTGGTCCGCCGCCTCCGCGTAACCGGGGTACGGGTGGGTGCCGTGGCCCAGCACCAGGTGCGCCCCCCGCCCGCCGCGCTCCCCGTCCAGCAGCGCCTCCAGCGTCGCCGAGAGCCGCCGCACCGCCGGGAGGTCGGCCCGGTCGACGGGCGCCCGGTCCAGGTAGAAGCCGTCCGTGCGGTACCAGTCGAGGAACCGCTGGGCGTCCGAGACCAGTTCCCCGAAGGGCCGGGAGCCGTGCCGCAGGTCGAGGTGGCCGAGCACCCTGACCCCCGCGTTGCGCAGCTTCCCGGCGGCCTCCAGGCAGTGCGGGTCGGGGCGGGCGCCCGGGCCCTCCGCCACGTTGAGGACGGCCCAGTGGAGCGGGGTGCCCGGCCGGGTGAGCTCGGCCCACTCGACCGGGGCGAGCAGCGGGTGGGCGTAGCCGGGGACGCCCACCCCCATCGCCAGCGCCGTCCCGGTGGCGGCTAGATGCGACACGCCGCCTCCATCCAGATGTCCGCCAGCGACTCCTCCAGGTTGATCCGGGGGCGCCAGCCGAGCCGGTCCCGGGCGGTGCGGACGTCGGCCTGCTGCCAGGGCCCGCAGCCGTCGGGGTACGGGAAGGGGGCGGCGGCGAGCTGCTCCGCGATGGTCTCGGTGCGCGGGGCGCCGATGACCGGGCGCGGCGGCGGCCCGTCCAGCTCGTGCAGGGTGCCCGCGAAGCCGGCGACCCGGGCCAGCACGGCGGCGGCGTCGCGGAGCCGGACCGCGCGGCCGGTGCCGATGTTGACGACCCCCTGGGCGGCGGAGAGCGAGGCGGCGTGGACGGCGCGGGCGACGTCGCGGACGTCCACGAAGTCGCGCTGCACGCCCAGTCCGCTGAGCTTGAGCTCGCCGTCGCCGGCCTGCATGGCACGGCGCATGGCCTCGGCGAGCCGGCCGAGCGGGGAGCCCGCCGGGGTGCCGGGGCCGACCGGCGAGAAGACCCGCAGGACGACCGCGTCCAGGCCGGAGCCGAGGACGAGTTCGGTGGCGGCCAGCTTGGACACGCCGTACGGGCCGCCGGGGCGGGGCACGGCGTCCTCGGCGGTGGACGAGCCGGGCTGGCTGGGCCCGTACTCGGAGGCGCAGCCGACCTGGACGAGCCGGGCGCCGCAGCCGCTGCGGCGCAGGGCCTCGCAGACGGTGGCGACGGCGACGGTGTTGTGCCGGGTCAGTTCGCGGGCGCCGCCTCGAGTGGCGCCCGCGCAGTTGACGACGACTCCGGGGTGCACGGCGTCGAGGAACCGGGTGAGGGCTCCGGGACTGCCGGTGGCGAGATCGAACCGTACGTCGGCGTCGTCGCCGCGGCCGAGGGCGGTGAGGTGCACCGCCGGGTCGGCGAGCAGCCGGTCGGCGACGAAGCGGCCGATGAATCCGTTGGCTCCGAGCAGCAGCACCCTCATCGTGCGGCCCCTTCGTGCCGACCGGCCGTGGTGCGGGGTTGGCGCGTCATGTCTGTTGGTTCTCCTTGGGATGGTCCAGGTACGGGGGCGCGCCCGCGGCGTCGGCTCCGCGGGTGCGCCGGGCGGGGCGGTCAGCGGGCGGTGGCGTGCGCCGAGGCCCGGGAGAGGGCGCTGGTGGCGTGGGCCAGGAGGGCGAGGGCCGCGGCGCCGCAGACGACGGCCGGCAGGGCGGCGGGGCCCCAGCCGTCGGCGAGGGCGCGGACGGGGGTTTCGAGGAAGGCGCAGCCCGGCAGCCGGGCGGCGAGGACGAGGGCCGGGGCGAGGGCCAGGACGGCACCGGCGGCGGCGAGGGCGTGGGCGGCGGGCTCGGGCAGGCCGTGCGCGGCGAGCAGGCGGGCGAGCAGCAGCAGGGCGCCGAGGGCGAGCGCGCCGGGGTCGAAGCCGGTGAGGGCGAGGAGCCCGGCGAGCAGGGCCAGCGGCGGGGCGAGGGTGGCGAGGAGCAGCGGCCGGGCGCCGGCGGCGAAGGCGTCCAGGCCGCGGCTGGCGGCGAGGCGGCGACGGGCGCGGACGGCGAAGAGCCGGGCGCACCAGGCGGCGGGCGCGACGGTCAGGGCGAGGGCGAGCGGCGGCCCGGTGTCGAGGAGCCAGCCGCCGTCGGGGCCGTCGGCGGGGCCGCCGGGGGTGACAAGGTGCCAGGTGCCGTCGGGGCCGCCGGAGAGGAGCTGGGCGAGGAGGCCGTCGCCGAGGACCGTGTAGCCGAGCAGCCAGAGGGTCCACAGGGCGGTGGCGGGGGTGGTGCGGGCGGCGGCGCGCAGCGGGCCGCGGCGGACGGCGAGGTGGAGGGCCCCGGCGAGGCCGAGGGCGCCGAGGACGCCGACGGCGGCGCGGGCCGGGCCGCCGGTGAGGGCGAGCCCGGCGGCGGCGAGGGCGGCGACGGCGCCGGGGGCGCAGGCGGCGAGGGCCCAGGCGGCGGTGGAGCCGGGGGCGGGCCGCTCGGGCGCGGGGCGGGCGGGCGGGGTGTCGCCGCGGGGCACCCGGGCGTAGAGCTCCTCGGCGAGCGAGAAGACGTCGCGGTGCCGGTAGCGGGCGGCGGTGCGGTCGGTGACGCCGTGCGCCTCCAGTCCGGCGGCGATCTCCAGGGGGTCGACGGCCCGTTCGCAGAGCGCGCGGTGGCGGTGCATCAGGGCCTTGACCGGGTCGGCGGTGGCGCGCCGGGGGGCGCGGGGGCCGAGCGCGGGGGCGACGGCGGTCGCGGTGGCCCGGGGCGGGGCCTCGGAGCGGGGGTCCCAGGGGCCCGGGCTGGTGGGTGCGGCGGGGCCGCGCATGGGGGTGCCTCCTTCAGGCATCGGTCTCTCCCGTACCGGCCGAGGCGGTGACCGGCTGGTCCGCCCAGCTGCCCGGCACGTACGCCTCGGCGGGGTGCGCGAAGGGGACGGCCCGGGCGGCGGTGCGGCGTACCGGCGCGTGGGAGAGGAGTTCGAGGTAGATGCCGCGGAACGCGGTGAGGTTCTGTTCGACGGTGAACAGCTCCAGGGCGCGGGCGCGGGCGGCGGCGCCGAGGCGGTGGCGGCGGCCGGGGTCGCGGAGCAGGGCGAGGCAGGCGTCGGCGAGCGCCTTGGGGTTGCGCGGCGGGACGACGAGTCCGGTGCCGCCGATGACCTCGACGACCGCGCCGACGTCGGTGGAGACGGTGGCGCGGGCGCAGAACATGGCCTCGACGAGGCTGACGGGGAAGCCTTCGACGACGCTGGAGAGGACGACGACGGCGCTGGAGGCGTACGCCTCCTCCAGGGTGGGGGCCTCGGGGCCGCCGAGCTCCTCGAAGGAGACGGGGTTCTCGCCGACGGCGTGCGCGCCGGTGGCCTCGTCGGGGAAGAGCTGTTCGGCGAGGTTGCGGCAGTGCGCGAGGTACGCGGCGGAGCCGGGCTCGCGGCTCGGCGCGGCGATGATCCGCAGCCTCGCGTCGGGCTGGCGGCGGCGCACGTCGGCGAAGGCGTGCAGCAGGGCGACGAGGTCCTTGGCGGGTTCGGCGCGGCCGATCCAGGTGAGGGTGGCGGGGTCGCCGCTCTCCTCGTCCTCGCCGGTCTCGGCGAAGCGCTCGGCGGGCATCCCGGGGTGGACGGTGCGGAGTTTGGCGCGGTCGGCGCCGCAGCGCTCCTGCCAGCGGCGGGCGTGGGCGTTGCCGGGGGTGAGGAGGGCGGCCTGGTGGTAGACCTCGGCGGCGAGCCGGCCGTGGAAGGCGGCGAGCAGGGCGCGGACCGGGGTGGCGAGCGGGGTGTCGGCGGCGGCGAGGTAGTGGGCGCGGAGCTGGACGCCGTACTCGGTGACGAGCAGCGGGGTGCCGAAGAAGCGTTTGGCCAGCAGGCCGGGGAGGGCCGCGGCGCCCGCCGTGGCGGCGTGGCAGAGGTCGGCTCCGGCGAGCCCCGGGCCCTCCTCGTCGTACCAGTCGAGGGAGAGCGGGCGCAGGGCGCGCTCCAGCCGGCCGAGGAAGGCGAGCTGGTCGGGGACGGTGGCGGCGGCGAGGCCGCGGCGGGCGCCGGGGGCGCGGCTCGCGGCCTCCAGCGCGCGCAGGGCGGGCTCGGAGCGGAGCACGGCGCGCAGCCCGCCGTGGGCGCGGGCGAGTTCGGCGAGCCCGTAGAGCCCGTCGGCGAACCGCTCGGCGGCCTCGCCGCGACCGGGCCCGGCGGCCCGGCCGGCGCCCCCTCCGGCCCCGGCGGCCCCCGCTCCCCCGGCAGGCGCCGCCGCGGCCCGCCCGGCCGCCGGGCCCGCCGCCCCCTCCCCCGCGCCCTCCGCGCAGAGCCCGGCCGCGAGCTCGCGGAACGCGGCCTCGAAGCGGCGGCGCTCGCGGCGGCCGGGGGCGCGCCCGTCGTCCTCGGGGGTGCCGAGCCAGGCGGTGCGAAGCCCGCGGACGTTGGCCGGCAGGGGCGGGAGGGCCGGGCGGGCGGCGCCGTCCGGGCGGGCGGCGGGGCTGAGGGCGTAGACGTCGAACTCGTGCGGGGCGAGGCCGCGGACGAGCCGCTCGCACCAGAGCCCGGACTCACCCGGGGCATGGGGGTAGCCACCCTCCGTGAGCAGTCCGATCCGCATGAGCACACCCCCGTTCTCCCGTCACGCGGGCACCTTTCGGCGCGGTGACCCGCAGCGGGAAGAACGTAAGCGGATATGCCGGTGGCGCGATGGACGGTTGTCCATCGCGCCACCGGAAGGGGTGAATGCACGTAACTTTCCCACCCCGGCGGCGTTTCGTGGCGCTACGGGGCCGGGAGGTCACCCTGGGTCAGGCCGCGGCCGGCTCCTCGCGGAGGCTCCCGCGCCGCTCGCGGCGCTCGGCGGCGAGCACCGGGTCGAGCGAGGGGACGGCCGCCAGGAGCCGCCGGGTGTACGGGTCGCGGGGGCTGCCGTAGACCTCCTCGACGGGGCCCTGTTCGACGATCCGGCCGCCGCGCATGACGGCGACCCGGTCGCTGACCTGGCGCACCACGGACAGGTCGTGGGCGATGAAGACGAGCGCCAGGCCGAGCTCGGCCTGGAGGCCGGCGAGCAGCGCGGTGACCTGGGCCTGGGTGGTGACGTCGAGGGCCGACACGGGTTCGTCGCAGACGATCAGGCGCGGCTCGGCGGCGAGCGCGCGGGCGATGCCGACGCGCTGGCGCTGGCCGCCGCTGAACTCGTGCGGATAGGCGTCGTGCCGGTCGGGGTCGAGCCCCACCCGGTCGAGCAGCTCGCGGACCCGGGCCCGGATCCCGGTGTCGTCCAGGACGCCGGCCACCCGCAGCGGGTCGGCGATGGACTCGCCCACCGAGCGGCGCGGGTTGAGCGAGGAGACGGGGTCCTGGAAGACCATCTGGAGCTCGCGCCGCAGCGGGCGCAGCTCCTTCTCGGACGCGCCGCCGATCTCCGTACCCCCGTAACGGAGTCCGCCGGACGTCGGGTCGAGGAGCCGGACCAGCATCCGGCCCAGGGTGGTCTTGCCGCTGCCGGACTCGCCGACGACGCCGAGGGTCTCGCCGGCGCGCACGGTCAGCGACACGTCGTCGACGGCGGTGACCCGGCCCTTGCCGCGCCCGAACTCCCGCCGCAGGTCGACGGCTTCGAGCAGGACGTCACCCGGAGGCGGGGCGGCGGGGCCAGGGACCAAGGCGGCCGGGCGGGTGCGCGGCGGGCCGTCGAGCCGGGGCACGGCGGCGAGGAGTTCGCGGGTGTACGGCTTCGCGGGCGCGCCCAGCACCCGGGCGACCGGGCCGCGTTCGACCTCGCGTCCGGCGCGCATCACGAGCACGTCGTCGACGCTCTCGGCGGCCACGCCGACGTCGTGGGTGACGAGGAGCAGGCCGGTGCCGGTCTCGCGGCGCAGGTCGTGGAGGAGGTCGAGGATCTGGGCCTGGACGGTGACGTCGAGGGCGGTGGTCGGCTCGTCGGCGACGAGGAGCCGGGGCGCGCAGGCGAGGGCCATGGCGATGAGGGCGCGCTGGCGCATCCCGCCGCTGAACTCGTGCGGGCGGGAGCGGGCGCGGCGGGCCGCGTCGGGGATGCCGACCCGGTCGAGGACCTCGACGGCGCGGGCGCGGGCGGCCTTGCGGGAGCCGGGGTGGTGGATCCGGTACACCTCGGCGATCTGGTCGCCGATGGCGTAGTACGGGTCGAGGGCGGAGAGCGGGTCCTGGAAGACCATGGCGGCGACTCCGCCGCGCAGCCTGCGCAGTTCGGCCGGTCCGGCGGCGCCGACGTCGATGCCGCCGACGGTGACGCGGCCCTCGACGGTGGCGCCGGTGCCGTGGTGGAGGCCGAGGAGGGCGCCGGCGACGGTGGACTTGCCGCTGCCGGACTCGCCGACGAGGGCGAGGGCGCGGCCGGGCTCCAGGGTGAAGGACAGGTCGTCCACGGCCCGGACGCCGCCGTCGAACGCGACACTGAGGCCCTCGACGGTGACGAGCGGGGCGCCGCCGGGAGCGTGCTGTTCGGGGACGCTCATGTCAGGGCCACCCTTCGGTCGGCGAGTGCGTAGAGGAGGTCGGCGACGACGTTGGCGACGACGACGGCGGCGCCCATGAGGAGGACGACGCCGACGACGACCGGCAGGTCGATGTGGCGGACGGAGTCGATCAGGGTCTTGCCGAGGCCGGGGATGCCGAAGAGCGACTCGGTGAGGACGGCGCCGCCGAACATGGTGCCGAGGTCGAGGGCGCTGAGCGCGATCACGGGCGGCACGGCGCCGCGCAGGGCGTGCCGGGTGACGACGGCCCGCTCCCCCACGCCGTACGCGCGGAAGGTGCGGATGTGGTCCTCGGCGAGCGTCTCCAGGGTCGAACTGCGGGTCATCCGGGCGTATTTGGCGGACTCGAAGAAGCCGAGGGTGAGCCAGGGCAGCAGCATGTTCCAGGCCCACTGCTCGGGGTCCTCGCCGAGCGGCACGTAGCTCGGGAAGGGCAGCCACTGGAGGTAGGCGCAGACCACCATGAGCATCAGCAGGCCGAGGATGAAGACGGGGGTGCCGGTGCCGGCGAGGGTGAGCACGGTGAGGGTGCGCTCGGTGAGCCCGCCGCGGCGCAGCGCGGAGAGCAGTCCGGTGCCGACGCCGATGACGAGCCAGATGACCATGGCGCCGAGCGCGAGGGAGGCGGTGGCGGGCAGCCGCTCCAGGAGGAGCCGGGTGACCTGCTGGTCGTTCTGGTACGAGAGGCCGAGGCAGGGCGCGTCGCAGTGGGTGACGCCGGTGCCGGTGGAGTAGTCGCGGCCGGTCACGAGCCCCTGGAGGAAGTGCAGGTACTGCGTGAACACGCCGTCGTTCAGGCCGAGTTGCTCGCGGACCTGGGCGATCTGCCGCGGGTTGCAGCGTTCGCCGCAGGCGAGCCGGGCGGGGTCGCCGGGCAGCAGGTAGAACAGCCCGTAGACGAGGGCCGAGAGCACGAGCAGGACGAGCGCGGCGCCCGCGAGCCGCTTCAGGAGGTAGCGGGTCATGAGGTCTTCTCCTTGCGGGCCCGCTTGGCGCGGGCGGTGCCCACGGCGAGGCGGCTGGCCTCGCGCGGGTCCAGGGCCGTCCGGACGGCGTCGCCGAGCACGGTGAAGGCGAGCACGGTCGTGAAGAGCAGTCCGGCGGGCAGCAGGACGTACGCCGGGTCGGCGCGGAACCAGGTCTGCGCGGTGGACAGCATCTGCCCCCAGGACGGGGTGGGCGGGGTGACGCCCACGCCGAGGAAGGAGAGCGACGCCTCGACGACGATGTTGGTCGGGACGAGGATCGCCGCGTACGTGATGACGGGCGCGGCGAGCGAGGGGACGAGCTCGCGCCGGGCGGTGCGGGCGCGTCCGGAGCCGGCCAGGCGCGAGGCGGCGACGAAGTCGAGGCTCTTGAGGGTGAGGGTCTGGGCGCGCACGATCCGGGAGGTGCCGGCCCAGCCGAGCAGGCCGATGACGAGGATCAGCAGCAGCGGGCGGGGGAAGTCGCGGGGCACCACGGCGGTGAGCGCGATGGCCAGGACGAGGAACGGCAGGGCGACGAACACGTCGGTGACCCGGCTCAGGAGGCCGTCGACCCAGCGGCTGCCGAGCCCGGCGGCGAGGCCGACGAGGACGCCGATGAGGATCTGCACGGCGGTGGCGCCGACGGCGACGAGCAGCGAGATCCGGGCGCCGTAGAGGAGCCGGACGAACAGGTCGCGGCCGGTGCCGGGTTCGACGCCGAGCCAGTGGTCGGCGCTGATCCCGCCGAAGGAGCCGTACGGGACGCCGCCGCGGGCGGAGTCGACGAGGTCGTCGTGGTAGGTGTGCGGGTCCTGGCCGGCGAGGGCGGCGAGCAGCGGGGCGGCGAGGGCGAGGAGGACGAGCAGGGCGAGCACGGAGGCGGCGGCGACGGCGGAGGGCCGGGTCCGCAGCCTGCGCCACACCTGCCGGGCGGCGCCCGTGGCGGGGGTGACCGCCGCGGGCGCCGACACGTCGGACGGGGAGCCGGGCGGGGTCACTTGACCGCGACCTGCGAGACGTCGAGGACACCGGTCCAGTCGCTGATGACGACGTTCTTGACGTCCTTGCCGACCAGGCGCTTGTAGACCGGGTGGAAGAGCGGCACGTCGAGCGCCTGCTCGCCGATCTTCTTGTCCAGGGCGCCCCAGCGGACGGCGGCGGCCTTGAGGTCGGTGAGCTTGTTGATCTCGTCGATCTCGGCGTTGACGGCCGGGTCGTTCAGCTGCGCGTGGTTGTAGTTGGAGCCGTTGGTGACGATCTGGCGGCCGTCGAAGATCGGCGCGAGGAACGGGCCGCCGGCCGGCCAGTCGGCGCCCCAGCGGGAGAGGAAGAAGCCGGGGGCGTCCTTGACGCTCCAGCGCTTCTCGTTGAAGGAGTTGGGCTCCTGGCCGTCGAGCTTGACGGTGATGCCGGCCTTGGCGAGGGCCTCCTGGACGGCGGTGGCGACCTCGGGGCTGGTGGCGCGGTTCTGGGCGGTGGAGTGCAGCAGGGTGACGGTCAGGCCGTTCGGGTAGCCGGCCTCCTTGAGGACCTGCTTCGCCTTCTCCGGGTCGCCGGTCTTGCCGGCCGGGAAGTGGTCGTAGGGGGTGTAGCCGAAGGACTTCTGCTCGGGCAGGAAGGTGGTGGCGGCCTCGGCGAGCGCGGAGCCGCCGGCGGCGTTGACGACGCTGGTGCGGTTGATGGCGTAGGAGATCGCCTGGCGCACCTTCGGGTTGTCGAAGGGCTTCACCTTCGGGTTGAAGGCGAGGTAGTTGGTGTAGCCGAAGTGGCCGGTGCCGACGCGGGCGGCGAGCTCCTTGTCGGAGGAGACCTGGGCGAGCTCGGCCGGGCCGAGGTTGGTGTCGGTGGTGACGGCGGCGGCGTCGGCGCCCGCGGAGGTGGAGAGCCGCTGGTTGATGACGGCCTCGTCCAGGCCCGACTTGACGTCGATCGTGTCGGGGTACGCCTTGCGCTCTTCGTCGGTCTTGGGGTCCCAGTGCGGGTTGCGCTCCAGGAGCAGGCGCTGGCCGTCGTTCTCGTTCTTGACGACCTTGTACGGGCCGGAGGAGACGGGGTGCTCCTCGTACTTCGCGCCGGTGTCCTTGGCCTTGGGGACGGGGGCGAACTGGGTCTGGGTGGCGACGAAGGGGAACTCGCCCTCGGGCTTGCGCAGCTTGAAGACGATGGTCTTCGCGTCGGGGGTGACGATCGACGCGAGGCCGTTCTTGTCCTTGTAGGGGCCCTGGTAGGTGTCGCCGCCGACGAGCCAGTCGCGCAGGTAGGGGGCGCCGCCGGAGAGTTCGGCGGCGAAGGAGCGCTCGATGCCGTACTTGATGTCGGCGGTGGTGATGGGCGTGCCGTCCTCGAACTTCAGCCCGTCCTTGAGGGTGTACGTCCACTCGGTGGCGTCCTTGTTGGGGCGCCCGGTGTCGGTGGCGAGGTCGGGGACGACCTGGGCGCCGGCGGCGCCCGCCTCGCGGTTGCGGGTGGTGAGGGTGCGGAAGACGAGGGAGGGGACGTTGCCGCCGCCGGAGGTGTAGAGGCGGGCGGGGTCGAAGTCCTCCTGCGCCTCGGCGTTGAGGACGGTGAGGGTGCCGCCCTTCTGGGGGCCGCCCGCGGTCTTGCCGGAGGCGCCCTTGCCGCCGGCGTCCTGCGGTCCGGCGCAGGCGGCGGCGCCCGTGGCCAGGACGAGACTGACGGCGACCGCTGCCGAGCGGCGCGAGATGACGGACGGTTGACGCATGGGAAGGAGACCTCTCGAAGAATGCCGCGGTGAACCGCCGGAGGCGGCAGGGGATGTCCGCGGGCGCACGGCACAGCCGTCGCCGAGAGAGGTCTCGGGGAAGGGGAACGCGCGCCTACGGGGCTGGAACGGCCCGGGCGCGGGAAAAGGGGACGGCTTTACGAAGGAAGGCCGACGAGCGCGCGGGCTGCGTCAGCTACAGAGAATGTCGGCGACCGCGTGTCCGGTCACGCCGAAGAGCGCCAGCTCAAGGGCGGCGCGATCGGAAACGGCGTGGCGGGGCGACATGCCGAGAAATATGGACGAACGCCTGATCGATGTCAACGCGCATCCCGGCATTTATGAGACGCCCGTCTCACATCCCGGACACCTCTCGGAGAGTCCGCCCCGACCCCCCGTCAACTCCCGGGATGCACCCACGGGTTGGGGCGGCACTTGATGCCGTCGATGTCCAGCGACTTCGTCTGCTGCTGCATCACGGGCGCGAGCGCGCCCGGCGTGCGGCAACTCACATGGCTGTGCCCGAGCCGGTGCCCGACCTCGTGGTTGATGAGCATCTGGCGGTACGCGTGCATCGCCTTCGGCCCGAAGGTCACCGAGCCCTGCGCCCACCGGAAGGCGTTGATCATCACCCGCTGGGTGGAGGCCGAGTCGCAGGACACGTTGTCGATGGTGGTGTCCAGGCCGGACTTGCGGCACCACTCGCCGGTCGTCCCGGGACTGGCCAGGGTGATGACGAACTCCGGGTCCCCGCTGGAGATCCGCTCGAAGGTCATCTCCCCGTCGCCCGCCCAGCTCCGCCGGTCGTTGAGGGTCCGCTGCACCGCCTGCGCGAAGAGCGCCCCGTCCAGGCCGAGGTCCTTCTCGACGTCCACCCGGTAGCGGATCTTGCGCCCCTTGCCGGGCGCCCGGTCGAAGCCGGGCACCGCCTGGAACTCCGCCGGACCCTTCAGCTTCGGGTCGATGGGGAACCGCTCGGCCATCAACTGCTCGTACGTGGGCGCCGCGGACGGCGGCGCGACCGGCTCCGCCGGGGTGTCCCGCGCGTCCGAGCGGGACGCCTGGTGCGCCCCGTCGGCGCGGTCCACGGCGTCCTCGGCCGAACGGGACTGCGGCGTCCCGTTCTTCTCGCGCTCGGCGACCTGCCCGGCCACCACGATCGCCAGGACGGTGGTGATCGCGGCGGCGGCTATGCCGGTGAGGGTGCGCCCGAGCCCGCCGGCCCGGACGGCCTGCCGCCTGCGCGCCCGCCCGCCCGGCGCGGCCTGGACGGCGGCGCGCCCGTCCGGCTCCGGAGCGCCCGGCGCCTCGCGGCGCGGCGCGGGGATGTGCGGGGCCGCGGGCGCGGCCTGGTGGTACGGATAGCGCGCGGCCGGCGCGGACCGCTCCTCGTGGTCCGGGTGCCCGCCGCGGACACCGGGCCCGGCGGCCGGGCCGTACGGGTCGTGGTGGAGCGGGGTGCCGTGCGCGGGCGTGTCGGACCCCGGGTGTCCCGGGTGTCCCGGGTGCCCCTCGGCCCGCCTGCGCCGTCCCGTCCCCGGGCCCTGGCCCGCGGCCTCGCCCCGGCCGGTGTCGGTCACCGGCGCGGCGGGCCCCTTGCGGCTGTGTCGTCCCACGGTCCGGTTCAGCTCCCGCCCTCGGCCGGCGCCGCGTCGGCGGCGGCGATCAGCTCCCGCACCGCGGTGGCGACCGTCTCCGGATACTCCATCATCGCCACGTGCCCGGCGTCCGGGAGCGTGAGCAGCCGGGAGCCGCGGAAGGCGGCGGCGGCCCGGCGCGCCATCCGGTACGAGACGAGCCGGTCGCGCCCGCCGTAGACGAGCAGCGTCGGGGCGAGCACCCGCTCCGCCTGCCGCCACAGCCCGTGCTGGCCGCCGAGGGTGTAGGCGTCGACGATGCCGCGCGAGGAGCGGGCCATCGCGTCCCAGAAGTACGGCAGCTCCAGCCGCCGCTCCATCTCCTCGACGGCGTGCCGGAAGCCCTCGTCGGTGACCCGGCCGGGGTCCCCGTAACAGAGCGACAGCACCCCGCGGACCCGCTGCTCGGCGGTCCAGTCGCGGGAGAGGCGGGCGAACAGCGCGGCGACGCCCGGCAGCGCGATCAGCGCGGTCGGCCAGGCGGTCTTCTGGGCGCGCAGCTCCGGCAGCGCCGGGGAGATCAGCGTCAGGGTGCGCACGAGGTCGGGCCGGACCGCGGCGACCCGGGTGGAGACCGCGCCGCCCAGCGAGTTGCCGACGAGGTGGACCGGGCCGCGGCCGGCGGCGTCCAGGTACCGGATCACGGCGCGGGCGTGGCCGGTCACGGAGTAGTCGCCGTCGTCCGGCGGCGGCGAGTCGCCGAAGCCGGGCAGGTCGAGCGCCTCGCCGTCCACGAGGTCGGCGAGCAGCGGCATCATGGCCGACCAGTTCTGCGAGGAGCCGCCGAGCCCGTGCACGTACAGCGCGGGCGGCAGGTCGGGCGCCGTGCCGGGCCGGGCGCGCACGGTGAGGGTGAGTCCGGGCAGCGAGACGGAGCGCAGCTCCTCGCCGTCGGCGACCCGCACGGTGCGCGACCGGGTCGCGGGCGGTGCGGCGGTCCGGGTTTCCGGCAGCTCGGTCGAGGACATGGCAGTGATATTACGAGACGATCACGCCCGGGCGCGTGTGCGTGGCGTCACAGGATCGGGTGCGGTGTGCGGAAGGAGCTCCTACGCTCGAAGGAGAGGGCTTCCGGCCCCACGGAAAGAGGACCGGAGCGGCCCTTCGACCCGGGCCCGAGGCCCCGCGGACCCCACGCGTGCCGGAAGGACGGAAGGAATCGCATGACTGCCGACCCGACCGAGCCGGACACATTCGCCTGGACCTCCGAGAACGCAGAGAACCCCGAGAACGCCGGGAACACCGGGAAAGGGGATGTCGTGCTCGACGAGGAGGTCCCGGAGGCCGACGCCGCCGAACAGCACACCGATCTGCAGCAGCGCGAGGACGAGCCGCTGCCGCGCCTGGCGCCCGATTCGGCGAATGACGCCGACGCCGTCGAACAGGCCCGGGTGGTCGCCCTCGACGAGGACGACTACCGCTGACCTGCGCGGGAAAACCGCCCGAAACGGCGCGGCGACGGGCGGAACGTCGCTGCCGTGTTCGTTTTTCCCGCGCATTCTCCGCGTATTCGCCCTCGCCCTGGGCGTCCGGTCCGTGAAATTCTGCGTGCGCACCGCGCACAGCCGGGTTACCCAAAAGTACGATGGCGGCGCGACGCCAATGCGTTGCATGGATCGATCTTTGGAGGCGGCGTGAGCGCCATCGAGCAGACAGAGGCAGCACGCCCCCGGGGCACGCGCCTGCCGCGCCGTGCCCGACGCAACCAGCTTCTCGGCGCGGCCCAGGAGGTGTTCGTCGCCCAGGGGTACCACTCGGCCGCCATGGACGACATCGCCGAGCGGGCCGGGGTCAGCAAGCCGGTGCTGTACCAGCACTTCCCGGGCAAGCTGGAGCTCTACCTGGCCCTGCTCGACCAGCACTGCGAGTCCCTGCTCCAGTCGGTCCGCACGGCCCTGGCCTCCACCTCGGACAACAAGCTCCGGGTGGCCGCCACCATGGACGCCTACTTCGCGTACGTGGAGGACGAGGGCGGCGCCTTCCGGCTCGTCTTCGAGTCGGACCTCACCAACGAGCCGGCCGTGCGCGAGCGCGTCGACCGGGTGAGCCTGCAGTGCGCCGAGGCGATCTCGGACGTCATCGCCGAGGACACCGGCCTGGCCAAGGACGAGTCGATGCTGCTGGCCGTCGGGCTCGGCGGCGTCTCCCAGGTCGTCGCCCGCTACTGGCTCTCCAGCGAGTCCCCGGTCCCCCGCGACAAGGCGGTGGCGCTGCTGACCTCGCTCGCCTGGCGCGGTATCGCGGGCTTCCCGCTGCACGCGGTGGACGGGCTGCTGGCGGCCGAGGGCCACTGACCCCGGGCCGGACCCCCGCGCTGTTCGCTCCTGGCGTGCGGCGACGGGCCGTCCGCGTCCCCTCACCGGGCTAATGTGTGCAGCGTACGGCGCGCGTCGACGCGCACAGCTGAGCGTTCGGAGGGACATAGCCGTGGAGGTCAAGATCGGCGTGCAGAACACGCCGCGGGAGATCGTTCTGGAGAGCGGGCAGTCCGCCGACGAGGTCCAGAGCGCGGTGGCCGACGCGCTCGGCGGCGAGTCGAAGCTGCTCAGCCTGACGGACGAGAAGGGCCGCAAGGTCCTGGTGCCGGCCGACAAGATCGCGTACGTCGAGATCGGCGAGCCTGAGGTGCGCAAGGTGGGCTTCGGCGCGCTCTGAGCGACGCCCGAGCGACACCCGAGCGATCCCGAGCACGAGGGAAGGCCCGGTGGACCTTGGTCCGCCGGGCCTTTCGCGTTCCCCCGTATGCCCACGTCAGCGGGTGTAAGGAGGATTGTCTTCCGGGTCGGCCGGGTAGGACGGCTGTGACCGAACTGCCCGCCCCGCACCGCACGCGAGGTGATCCGCCGTGTTCCTGGAAGCTCTCGGTTCCGCCCTGCTCGGCTTCGCCCTGGCCTGGGCCGCCGTGCTCCGGCTGCCCGACCGCCTCCCCGCCCGGGGCGCCGTCCTCAGCACGGGCGCGCTCGGCGCCGTGTTCGGCGCCCTGGTGACCCACGGGGCGCTGGGCCCCGGCCACTTCCTCGCCACCCTGACCGGCGCGGTCGCGGTGGCGGCGGTGCTGCTGTCGCTGCTGGTGCGCCCCGCCTCGCGACGGCTGCGCCGATCAGCCGCGGCGGGCTGACCGGGGCCGGAGCCCCGGCCCGGGTCCGCGCCCGCGGCCGAGTCCGTCACCGCTTCCGCTTCCGCCTCCGCTTTCGCTTTCGCGGTCAGGCCGCCAGGCCCAGGGCGGCCATCCGCTTGGTGTGCGCCTCGGTGATCCGGGAGAACATCCGGCCGACCTCGGCGAGGTCGAAGCCCGCGGCCATCCCGTCCACGCCGCCGACCAGCATCGTCGACAGCGCGTCGCGCTCGGCCACCACCCGCTGGGCCTGCGAGAGCGCCTCGCCCATCAGCCGGCGGGCCCACAGCGCGAGCCGGCCGCCGACGCGCGGGTCGGCGTCGATCGCGGCGCGGACCTTCTCGACGGCGAAGTTGCCGTGGCCCGTGTCGTCGAGGACGGAGAGCACCAGGCCGCGGGTGTCGGAGTCCAGGCGGACGGCCACCTCGCGGTAGAAGTCGCTCGCGATGGAGTCGCCCACGTACGCCTTGACCAGGCCCTCCAGCCAGTCCGACGGGGCGGTCAGGCGGTGGAACTCGTCCAGCGGCTTGGCGAAGGGCTCCATCGCGCCGGTCGGCTCGGCGTCCACGGCGGCCAGCCGGTCGCGCAGCCGCTCGAAGTGGTGGAACTCGGCGGAGGCCATCTTCGCCAGCTCCGCCTTGTCCGCGAGGCCGGGCGCCAGCTTGGCGTCCTCGGCCAGCCGCTCGAAGGCGGCCAGCTCACCGTAGGCGAGGGCGCCGAGCAGGTCGATCACGGCGGCGCGGTACTGCGGCACGGCGGAGGCCGTGGCCCAGTCCTGGGCGGCGATACCGGTGGGGGTGGCGTTGTCGGGCGTCTCCATGAAGCGCACAATAGCCCGCCCCCGCCCGCCTCCCGGGCCCCGGCCGCCGACTGTGACCGTGGCCTCGTCGGGAATTCTCCCAACACACATGCGCGATTCCGGGGTACAGTGGTAATGCGCCTGCTGAGTATGCGGACATGCTTTCGCACGTTCGGACGTACCCGGTGGGCCGACGCATGAATGAGGATGCCCGGTCGGTGGCCCGATCGGCTCCGGCCCGACAGCCCTTCCGGCGCACCCGCCCGAGGGGTTCCCTCAGCGGCACGACGCTCGAGCGACGGCAGTGGTCCCGCGCCACCCGGTCACGGCCCGACAGGCCGGCCCGGAAGTGATCCGGCACGGTACGACCCCCCAGCGTTCGCCTCGCGCCGCGTCTCACAGAAGAGGCAGTTCCCTGACTACGTTCCGAGAACTCGGGATTCTTCCCGAGACCGCCGAGGCCCTGGAAGCCGTCGGCATCGTTTCCCCCTTCCCGATCCAGGAGATGACCCTGCCGGTCGCCCTCTCGGGCACCGACGTCATCGGCCAGGCCAAGACCGGCACGGGCAAGACCCTCGGTTTCGGCCTCCCCATCCTGGAGCGCGTGACGGTCCCCGCGGACGTCGAGGCCGGCCGGGCCACGCCCGAGCAGCTCACCGACGCCCCGCAGGCGCTCGTCGTCGTCCCCACCCGCGAGCTCTGCCAGCAGGTCACCAACGACCTGCTCACCGCCGGCAAGGTGCGCAACGTGCGCGTCCTCGCCATCTACGGCGGCCGGGCCTACGAGCCCCAGGTCGAGGCGCTGCAGAAGGGCGTCGACGTCATCGTCGGCACCCCCGGCCGCCTGCTCGACCTGGCCGGCCAGCGCAAGCTGGACCTCTCCCACATCAAGGCCCTCGTCCTCGACGAGGCCGACGAGATGCTCGACCTGGGCTTCCTGCCCGACGTCGAGAAGATCATCAACATGCTGCCGGCCGGCCGCCAGACGATGCTGTTCTCGGCCACCATGCCGGGCGCCGTCATCGGCCTCGCCCGCCGCTATATGTCGAGGCCCACGCACATCCGCGCCACCGAGCCGGACGACCAGGGCGCGACCCACAAGAACATCACGCAGCGCGTCTACCGCGCCCACTCCATGGACAAGCCGGAGATGGTCTCGCGCATCCTGCAGGCCCGGGGCCGCGGACTCGCGATGATCTTCTGCCGTACGAAGCGCACGGCGGCCGACATCGCCGAGCAGCTGGAGCGGCGCGGCTTCGCCTCCGGCGCGGTCCACGGCGACCTCGGCCAGGGCGCCCGCGAGCAGGCGCTGCGCGCCTTCCGCAACGGCAAGGTCGACGTCCTCGTCGCCACCGACGTGGCCGCCCGGGGCATCGACGTCGAGGGCGTCACGCACGTCATCAACTACCAGTCCCCCGAGGACGAGAAGACCTACCTGCACCGCATCGGCCGCACCGGCCGCGCGGGCGCGAGCGGTACGGCGATCACGCTGGTCGACTGGGACGACATCCCGCGCTGGCAGCTGATCAACAAGGCGCTCGAACTGGACTTCAACGACCCGGTCGAGACCTACTCCAGCTCCCCGCACCTCTACACCGAGCTGGACATCCCCGAGGGCACCAAGGGCATCCTGCCCCGCGCCGAGCGCACCCGCGCGGGCCTCGACGCCGAGGTCCTGGAGGACCTGGGCGAGCCGGGCGGCCGCCGGTCCCGCGGCCCGCGCCAGGACAGGCAGGAGAAGACCGAGGAGCGCCCCGCGCGCACCCGCACCCCGCGCCAGCGCCGCCGCACCCGCGCCGGGGAGACCACCGCCGCGCCCGTCGAGGCGACGGCCGCCACGGCCGCCGGCTCCACCGCGCCGGCCGTCGAGTCCCCCGAGGGCGAGGCGTCCGCCGAGGCCACCGCGCCGCGCACCCCGCGCCGCCGCCGTCGCACCCGCACGCCCGGCCAGACCGGTGTGCCGGTCGCCGGTGCCGCCGCCCCGGTGACGGAGGCCGCCGCCGAGGAGCCGAAGGCCGTCGAGCGGCCCGAGGCCACCGAGCCCGTCACGCAGCCGAAGGCCGAGGCCCCGGCGCGGGCCGCCCGCACCCGGTCGGTCCCGGCCGCGGAGTTCCGCGCCGCCGAGCCCCGTACCCCCGAGGCCCGCACCGCCGAGCCCCGCAAGGCCGAGCCCCGTAAGGCCGCCGCTCCGGCGGCGGAGGCCGCCGAGGCGCCCGCCGAGAGCCGGCCGCGTCGCCGCCGCGCCCGTGGCGGACGCCCCGAGGGTGCCGCTCCGGCGCCCGCCGTCGCCCCGGTCGAGGCCCCGGCCGTCGCCCCGCGCCGGCGCCGGGTCCGGCGTCCGGCCGAGGACACGGTGAGCTTCCAGACGGTCGAGACGGCCGCCGCCGCGCTCGCCGCCGACCGCCGGACCGCCTCGGTCCCGGCCCAGCCGGCGCAGCCCGTCGCCGAGCCCGCGGCGCCCGCCGCCGAGGAGCCGAAGGCGGCCCGCCGCCGGGTGACCCGCAAGGCCACCGCCTCGGTGGAGACCGCGGTCCCGGCCCAGGCCGCCGAGCCGGTCGTCGCCGCCGCCCCCGTGGCGGAGGCTCCGGCCGTCCCCGCGCAGGGCTCCCCCGCCCCCCGGGCCCGCCGCCGCGCCACCCGGCCGGCCAGCAGCCCGGGCGCGCTGCCCGCCGAGGCCCCCGCGGCTCCCGTCGAGGAGGCCCCGGCCGCCCCCGTCGAGGAGGCGCCGGCCGCCCGCCCGCGTCGCCGCGCCACCCGCAAGGCGTCCAGCCCGGTCACGACCACCCCGGTGGCCGAGGCCGTCCTGGTCATCGAGAACCCGAAGGCGAAGGCCGTCGAGGCCCCGGCCGCCGAGGCGCCGGTCGCCGAGGCGCCGAAGGCCCCGCGCAAGCGGGCCGCCAAGAAGGCCGCCGTGGTCGCCGAGGCTCCGGCCGAGGCCCCCGCGGAAGCCCCCGCCGAGGCCCCGAAGACGCCGCGCAAGCGGACCGTCAAGAAGGCCGTCGCGGTCGCCGAGGCCCCGGCCGAGGCGCCCGCCGAGGCCCCCAAGGCGCCCCGCAAGCGGACCGTCAAGAAGGCCGTCGCGGTGACCGAGGCTCCGGCCGAGGCTCCCGTCGAGGCCCCCAAGGCGCCGCGCAAGCGGACCGTCAAGAAGGCCGTCGCCGCCGTGGCGCCGGACGCCTCGGAGCCGAAGACGCCCACCCGCCGGCGCACGACGAAGAAGGCGGCCGAGGCCGCCGACGCCGTCGCCGCCGAGGCCCCGAAGACGCCGCGCAAGCGGGCGGTCAAGAAGGCCGTCGCCGAGCCCGAGGCGTAAAGGCACAACGACACGCATCGACGCGTCGAGCGGAACGCGACCGCGGCCCGGTCCCTCCTGGTGAGGGGCCGGGCCGCGGTGTCTTCCGGACACGGAGGGCTACAGTCCCTGTATGAGCAAGCCCCGCTCCCTGGCACCGCCGCCCCGGACCCGTGCCTACCGCCTGGTCACCGCGCGCGGCTCCTTCGCCGTCCTCGACACGGCCCCCGTCGGCGCCCCGCGCGGCACCGCGCTGCTGCTGCCCGGCTTCACCGGCAGCAAGGAGGACTTCCTGGCGCTGCTCGGCCCGCTCAGCGAGGCCGGCTACCGCGCGGTGGCCGTCGACGGCCGGGGCCAGCACGAGAGCCCGGGCCCGCGCGGCCGGGCCGCGTACCGGCGCAAGGCGCTCGCGCTGGACACGGTCGCGCAGGCGGCGGCGCTCGGCGACGGCCCGGTGCACCTGCTGGGCCACTCGTTCGGCGGCCTGGTGGCCCGCGCGGCGGCCGGCCTGGCCCCGGAGGCGTTCCGTTCGCTGACCCTGCTGTCCTCGGGCCCCGGCCGGGTCGCGCGCTCCCAGCGGGTGCGGCTGCGGGCGCTGCGGGCCGCGCTGGCGGTGCTGTCGAAGGAGCGGGTGTGGCGGGCGACCCGGTGGCTGGACAGCCGGGGCGAGGAGCCGGGCGCGGGGGACCCCCCGGAGATCGTGAGCTTCCTGCGCCGCCGCTGGATGCGGACCCGGATCGCGCAGCTCGCGGGCGCGGGCCGGCTGCTGGCCGGGGACCCGGACGGCACGGCGGCGCTGGCCGCGCTGCCGCTGCCGCTGCACCTGGCGTACGGCGACCAGGAGTCGGTCTGGCCGGTGCCGGAGCTGGCCGAGGCGGCGGCCCGCACGGGCGCGCACCACACGGTGGTGGCGGGCGCGGGCCACTCCCCCAACGTGTCGCACCCCCAGGAGCTGGCCGACCGGCTGACCGCGTTCTGGGACCGGGCCGGGCGGCTCGACGCGGTCAGTACCGGGTCTGCAACTGCTGCCAGAAGCCGTCGCGCAGCGCCCGGCGCAGCCCGGCGTGGCCCCGCAGCGAGCGGCTGAGCAACCGTTCCGCCACGACCAGCAGCTCCTGGTCCACGGGCCCCGGCAGGTAGGGGTAGCCGGGGAGGAGTTCGGCGAGCTGGTCGCGGCCCCGCTCGGCGAACCAGGTGGCGGCGATCTGGGCGCCGGTGAAGCGCACCTCCTCGCGCGAGGGCGGCGGCTCGCCCTCGTTCTCGTACATCGTGACCGGCTTGCGGGTGACGTACGGGCGGCAGAAGTCGAGCTCGAAGGTGCGCTGGCTGTCCACCTCCCACAGCAGCGCCTCGGCCTGGTTGCGGCCCTCGGCGGCCTCGATGCCCCAGAGGTGGACGCGGGCGCCGTAGCCCTGGGCGGCCTCGACGGCGGAGACCAGGTCCTCGTCGCCGCCGACGAGGGCGGCGTCGCTGATGGCGCGGTGCCGGGCGAGGGACTCCAGGTCGGAGCGGATGAGGGAGTCGACGCCCTTCTGCTGGTTGTTGGCGTTGAGGTTGCCGAGCCGGACCTTGACGTCGGGGAGCTCGGCGATGGTCTGCTGCTCGGGGGTGTGGATGCGGCGCCGGGCGCCGTCGTACCAGTAGACGCGGAGCAGCCTGCTGTCCGCGAAGATCGTGCGCGCGGTGTCGATGAGGGCCTCGATGAGCCCCTCGGCGTCCAGGTCGAAGGAGCGCCGGTCCTCGGTGCCCGCCACCAGCAATCCGGCCGAAGCATAGACGTAACCGGCGTCGACGAAGATGGCATGGGTCGAGGGGGTCTTCGCCACCTCGGCGAGCATCCGCCGGAGGAGGTCGTCGATGTGCTCCAGACGGGCTTCGACGCCGTCCGTCCGGTCCGTCCCGGCCTTCCCCGCCGGCACGTAGTTAGTCATCCGAAAAATTTCCTTAGCGTAGGGAATGTTTGCAGGATGCACGTCGTTGTACAGGTACGTAAGACAGTTCTCCTCCAGGAGGAACACCTCAGACGAAGGGAGAAGCCCATGCGCTTCGAAATCCTGCGACTCGACGACATCGACGGTACGCCCGTCGACCGGACCGTCGTGGACGCCGCCTCCGTCAACCGGATCGTGCAGCAGGCCGCCGCAATCGGTCAGCGCATCTGGATCCGCCCGGCCGAGACCTCGGCCTCGTAACCCGTAGAGCGCACCGCGCCCCCGCATGGACTCCGCAGAGCGGAATCCGTACGGGGGCGCAGTGGTGTCCGGGGTCCGGGGCCGGTCAGGTGCCCTGGATGACCTGGGTGACGCCGTTGATGATCTGCTGCACGGCGATGGCCGAGAGCATCATGCCGGCGAGCCGGGTCACCAGCACCACGCCGCCGTCCTTGATGACCCGGATGATCAGCAGCGAGTAGCGCATGGTCAGCCAGAGCACGACGTGCATGGCGGCGATGGCGGCCCAGACGGAGACCTGGGAGGCCACGGTGTCGGCGTGCTGCACGGCGAGGATGACCGACACGATGGCGCCGGGCCCGGCGAGCAGCGGCATCCCCAGCGGTACGAGGGCGACGTTGACGTCCTTGGTCTGCTTGGGCTCGTCGGTCTTGCCGGTGAGCAGGTCGAGCGCGATCAGCAGCAGGAGCAGACCGCCCGCGATCATCAGCGCGGGGACGGAGACGTGCAGATAGGCCAGGATCTGCTGGCCGAGGATGCCGAAGACGGTGATGACGCCGAAGGCGACGGCCACCGCCTGCCAGGCCATCCGGCGCTGCACCTTGGCGGCGCGGCCGGAGGTGAGCGCGAGGAAGATCGGTGTGATCCCGGGGGGATCCATGATCACGAAGAGGGTGAGGAAGAGCGAGCCGAAGACGGCGACGTCGAACACGGTGATGGGCCTTGCGGGATGGGGGCGTACAAGAACATCCGGAACTGGGGGTTCCGGTGACAGGGCAGGAAGATGCCGTACGGGGCCGGGGTCGCGGCCTGAGCGGGGTCCGGGGCCCGAGCCGGGGCCCGAGCCGTCCGTGACCGGAGCGGGGCAGGGCCCGGCGGGTCCGGGACCAGACGGGTCCGGGACCGGGGCCGGGGGCCGGGGAAGGGGCTAGGGCCTGTCTGACAATTCGCGTCGGATCAGGCCGGGTCGTCCGGTGCGTGCGATCGGCGTGCGGCCGGGGCGCCCTCGTAGCGGAGCTACTTGGGCGTTTCGGCCGTGCGGCGAGCGCGCGTGCCGGGCGGGCCGGACCCGACGGGAATTGTCAGACAGGCCCTAGGCGGGTCCGCCCGCGCCCGGGACCGGGAAGGCCCCGGTGGCGCGGCGGGTGATCTCGCCGTAGATCTCGGGGTCGGTCGTGCAGTCGCCGAGACCACAGGTCTTGCGGCTGCCGTGGTAGTCGCTGGAGCCGGTGGCCAGCAGCCTGAGCTCGCCCGCCAGGCCGCGCAGCCGCGCCCGGGTGGGCAGGTCGTGGTCCATGTGGTCGACCTCGATGCCGTCCAGGCCGGCCTCGGCGAGCCGCGCGATCGCGGACTCCGGCACGCACTCGCCGCGCTTGACCGCGAGCGGGTGGGCGAAGACGGTGACCCCGCCGGCCGCCTTGACCAGGCGTATCGCCTCGACCGGGTCCAGCTCGTGCTTGTCGACGTGGGCCCGGCCGCCGTCGGCCAGCCAGTCGGAGGTGAAGGCGCCGGAGACGTCGGGCACGACACCCAGCTCGACCAGGGCCTCGGCGACGTGCGGGCGGCCCACGGAGCCGTCGCCCGCGATCCGGGCGACCTGCTCCCAGGTGACCGGGACGCCGAGCTCCCGGAGCTTGCCGACCATCGCCCGCGCGCGCGGCACCCGGTCGTCGCGCACCAGCTCGCGCTCGGCGGCGAAGGCGGGCTCGTCGGGGTCGAAGAGGTAGGCGAGCATGTGGAGGCTGACGCCGTCGAGCCGGCAGGACAGCTCGGCGCCGGTGACGAGGGTCAGCCCCTCGGGCAGGGCGGCGATCGCCTCCGCGTACCCGCGCGTGGTGTCGTGGTCGGTCAGCGCGACCACGTCGAGCCCGGCGGCGGCCGCGTTGCGCACGAGCTCGGCCGGGGAGTCCGTACCGTCGGACGCCGTGGAGTGGGTGTGCAGATCGATGCGCACGACGCGTGACTCCAGGGACTCGGGCGGACGGACGGAGCGGACGCTCAAGGATAGCGGGCGATTCGAACAATTCCGTACGGAGTCGGGAAAGCCGTCACCCCTTACGCGAGGGGATCGCGGGCGGGGTCGCGGGCGCGGGCGCGCGCGTCCGGCGCGGCGGCCTCGCCGCGCCTCCGGGCCCGCCGGGACGGGCCCTAGCTGAGCAGCCTGGGTGTCAGCGCGCCGCAGGGCAGCAGCTCCACCTCGGAGCCCGCGTCCCGCAGGTCGGTCAGGACCAGCTCGTCGTACATCAGCAGCCCCGACTGCTCGGGCCAGACGATGGCCCACAGCCACAGCCCGCGCGCCTCGCCCGCGAAGACCGCCCGGTCCTGCGGGGCGCCGCTGACGTGCCAGAGCGGGGTCGGGCGGCCGGCGGCGAGCACCTTGACCTGGGGCGGCTTGTCGATCGCCATCCCGGCTCCGGGGTCGGGGCCGTCGATGCCCGCGTACCGCGCGCCGAGTCCGACGCCGAGCTCCTCGGCGACGAGCAGCAGCTCGCCGATGCCGCCGAGCGGGCCGGGTCCGGAGCAGGCGACGGCGGTCGCGCGTCCGCCGCTGCGGTCGTCACCGGCGTACGCGACTCCGGTGAACAGCCAGCCGACGGGCAGGGGCCACGGCATCCAGACCGGCACGTGGGCCCGGTGCACCACGACACCGAGGGCCTCGACGCTGGGCGGGATCACGGGCTGCAGCGGGTGCACCGAGCCGTGCACGTCGCACTGCCAGGAGTCGGCAAAGAGACCGGGCGCCCTGACCCGGCCACCGCACTTCGGGCAACTGGGTTCGCCCCTCATAGGGCTCAACGGTCCTACCACCCGGGCCCCGCGTCAAGGACGATCACCGACGATCACCCGTCCGGCCCGGGGCGTCACCCCCGGCCGGACCCGGTGCCCGTGACGGGGCCGGTCCCGCGCGCCGGACACGGCCGGACCCGACGCCTGCCCGGCGCGCGCACGGCCCGACCCGCGCCCCGCGCCCCGCTGCCCCGCCGCCCCACCACCCCCGGCTCAGTCCAGCGCCACCGACACCCGCAGCGGATCGCGCAGGTCGGTCCCCCGGGCCAGCCAGCGCTCCTCCAGCGCCTGCGCCCCGTGCACCCGCTTCCACGCCGCCTCGTTCGCGGTCATCGGCAGCAGCGGCAGGAAGCGGACCGGGTCCAGCGGCTCGTCCAGCTCCAGGTCCCCTACCAGGCCGCCCGGTTCGGCGACCAGGACCGAGCTGAAGGGGGCGCCCGGCCACAGCGGCTCGCCCACGTCGAGCGAGGCGCCGGGGGCCACGACCACGCCCTCGACCTGCGGGGTGGCGGCCAGCACCGCGAGCGGGCGGAGCAGCTTGTCGGTGTCGGCGAGCCCGCCCCGTACCGACAGGACCAGCTCGGCGCGCGGGCCCTTCACCGGGTCGGCGAGCACGGCGGTCGGGTCGGCCATCGGCCGGGCCGACATGCCGAGGGTCGCGTAGCGCACGAACCCCGCCGCCGCGTCGACGAAGCGGAGGACCTCGATGCGGTCGGTGCCGAGGAAGGTCACCGCGGCGCGCGCGTCCGGCTCGCCGAGGGCGGTGCGGAGCCGGGCCTCGACCAGAGCGAGAATTTCTTCCATGCGGCGAGCATAAAGCGCGTATGGAACGGGCAAAGTAAGGGATTGACCCTCAGTCGGCTGATAGTCTTGGCCACTGGTCGGGATACCCGACTGCTCGTCACACGTCATCCCTCACGAGGGACCGGCCGGAGGAGGTGGGACTGCGATGGACCGAAGTCGATCGGGCAGTACCAACCGCTCTTCCGCCCCGCACCCCAGCCCGGTGCGTTCGTCCCTCCGGTGACGCGGGCCCCGTCAGGGCCCCTCCTCTCCGGCATCTCGCTCGACGGAAGAGCACGTCTCTCTCTGGCTGTCTGTAGCGAACGCCGTCACCGCGACCCTTCGGTGCCGCCCGCTTTGTGGACGACGTACCACCACGTCCCCATTCCGGGCTGCGCCATGCTCGCCGACGGCCTCTCCGTGAAGAGGAGTATGCCCATGTCGATGATCCGCGACCTGCGTGCCGCCGTCCGCCCCTCCCTGCGGCACCCCCTGCGCAAGCCCAACACCGCCTCCCCGTACGCCAACTACGACGCCACCCGCGACCCCACGGCCGCCACCGCCGTCGTCGACTGCGCCGTCTACCGCGACGGGCGCCGGGTCGACGACCGCGCGTGCCTGTCCCCGCGCGGCGCGATGCGCCAGGTCCGGGACGGCGGCGGCTTCGCCTGGATCGGCCTGCACGAGCCGACGGAGGCCGAATTCGCCGGTATCGCGGCCGAGTTCGGGCTGCACCCGCTCGCCGTCGAGGACGCCGTCCACGCCCACCAGCGGCCCAAGCTGGAGCGGTACGACGACACCCTCTTCACCGTCTTCAAGACCATCCACTACGTCGAGCACGCCGAACTCACCGCGACCAGCGAGGTCGTCGAGTCCGGCGAGCTCATGTGCTTCACCGGCCCCGACTTCGTCATCACCGTCCGGCACGGCGGCCAGGGCTCGCTGCGCAACCTCCGCCACCGCCTCCAGGGCGAGCCGGAGCTGCTCGCCAAGGGCCCCTCGGCCGTGCTGCACGCCATCGCCGACCACGTCGTCGACGGCTACATCGCGGTCGCCGACGCCGTCGAACTCGACATCGACCAGATCGAGATCGACGTCTTCTCGCCGCCCGCCAAGGGCTCCACCCGCGGCGCCGACACCGGCCGGATCTACCAGCTCAAGCGCGAGGTCCTGGAGTTCAAGCGGGCCGTCACGCCGCTGCTGCGCCCGATGCAGCTGCTGAGCGAGCGCCCGATGCGGCTGGTCGACCCCGACATCCAGAAGTACTTCCGGGACGTCGCCGACCACCTCGCCCGGGTCCAGGAGCAGGTCGTCGGCTTCGACGAGCTGCTCAACTCGATCCTCCAGGCCAACCTGGCGCAGGCGACCGTCGCCCAGAACGAGGACATGCGCAAGATCACCTCCTGGGCGGCGATCGTCGCCGTCCCGACGGCGGTCTGCGGCGTGTACGGCATGAACTTCGACCACATGCCGGAGCTCCACTGGAAGTACGGCTACCCGATGGTGCTCGTCGGCATCGCCGCCATCTGCTTCACCATCCACCGCACCCTCAAGCGCAACGGCTGGCTCTAGGGTCGGACCGCGCTCGATAGGCTGCGGGGCATGACAGACGCGCTGCTCGGGTCCGCCCTCGTCGAGGAGGCCACCAAGAAGTCCGGCCTCATCTGGGTACGGGGCGACGCCCCGGCCGCCCGCGCGCTCTGGCACGTCTGGCTCGACGGCGCCGCGCTCGTCGTCGGCGACGGCCCCGGCGAGCAGCCGCTGCCCGGCCTGGCGGACGGCGGCACGGCCGAGGTCACCGTCCGCAGCAAGGACAAGGGCGGCCGGATCGTCGCCTGGACCGCCGCCGTGCGCGAGCTCGCCCCGCGCGGCGAGGAGTGGGAGACCGCGGTCGCCGAGCTCAAGGGCAAGCGGCTGAACGCGCGCGACGGCGAGGCGATGCCCGAGCGCTGGGCGCGCGAGTGCCGGGTGGTGCGCCTGGAGCCCCGCTCCTCGACCACCGACCTGCCGGATGGCGCGCTGGCCGCCGTACCGCTGCCGTCCCCGGCGCTCACCCGCCGACCGGTCCCGGCGGCCCTGCCGAAGCTGCTCCTGAAGCGCCGCGGGCGCCAGGGCTGAGCCAGGGCCTGCCCGGTGGAATCAGGTTCGCGACCCCGGCCATGGCCCACCAGACAGGCCCTAGGTGCGCGGCAACTGCTTGCCGTAGTCCAGGGTCTGGCTCTGCGAGGGCGCGGCGAGCGGGAAGTCCTTGTCCCACTCGGAGAGCATCACCACACCCGCGCCGCCGCCGCGCGCGAAGCGCAGCGGGAACGGGGTGCCCTCCAGGGACACGTCGAGCGTGCCGCCCTCCGCGTTCTCGCCGCCCTTGACGCCGACCGTGCGGAGGCCGCCGATCTTGTCCCGGTCGCCCTTCACGGCCTCCCCGTGCAGCCCGATCAGCCCGTCGAGCAGCAGGTCCATGTCGGTGAAGCCGCGCAGCTGCTTGTACGCCGGGTCGTCCTGCGGCACCTTCACGTACATGTCGTCGAGCTTGTCGGCCGCCTCGGAGCCGGCGTCCGAGGGCGGCTCGGTGGAGGCGTCTTCGTGCGTCCAGAAGCCGGCGTCGGCCTTCATGTAGAGCGCGTCGCCGACCCGCAGCAGCTCGAAGGTGCTGCTCTTCGTCGTCACGGAGCCGGTGGCGCCGTCCTGCTTGAGCCGCATGTTCAGCTTGTACGTGCCGCCCTTGCTGACCAGGGTGCCCGCGAGGCGCACCGCCTTGGCGCCGTCGGCGGCCGACTTCGCCTTCTCCTCGATGGCGGTCGCGGACAGCTTGCCGACGCCGTTGGTGCCCTCGTCCGGGTCGGCGGCGCAGGCGGCCAGCGGGGCCGCGAGGCCCGCGCAGAGCGCCAGCGGCAGGGCGGCCCTGCGGATCCGCGAGTACGGTCGGGAAGCGGTCACCGGGGCTGCCTCTCGGGTCGGTGGGGGGGGTACGGGCGCGTGGGCACCGGGTGCCGGTGGGGGACGGCAGTCCGCAGCGTACCCGGGCCGGGTGGCGGGCCCGCGGGCAGCCGGACGGGCGCTCCCCCGAAGCGGCCCACGACGGCACGGGCTAGCCTGAACCCGGCATAGCTGGAAAACGACCCGAATCGTGCGGCACCCAGGAGGCGCGTGGCATGGCGGCAGGCGCCCCCCGGATCTTCGTCTCGCATCTCGCCGGCGTCCCCGTCTTCGACCCCGTGGGCGACCAGGTCGGCCGGGTCAGCGACCTGGTCGCGATGCTGCGGGTGGGCCGGCGCCCGCCTCGGCTGCTCGGCATGGTCGTGGAGGTGCTGTCCCGGCGCCGGGTGTTCGTGCCGATGACCCGGATCACCGGGGTCGAGTCCGGGCAGGTGATCACGACCGGCGTGGTCAACATGCGCCGCTTCGAGCAGCGCCCGACCGAGCGGCTGGTCCTCGGAGAGCTGCTGGACCGGCGGGTGCGGCTGGTCGGTCCGGGCGGCGAGGAGGGCGAGGAGGTCACCGTCCTCGACATCGCCATCCAGCAGCTGCCGGCCCGCCGCGACTGGGAGATCGACAAGGTCTTCGTGCGGCGCGGCAAGGGCGGGGCGCTGCGCCGCAAGGGCGAGACGCTGACGGTGGAGTGGTCGGCGGTGACCGGCTTCTCGCTGGAGGAGCACGGGCAGGGCGCCGAGAACCTGGTGGCGACGTTCGAGAAGCTGCGCCCGGCCGACCTCGCCAACGTGCTGCACCACCTGACGCCGAAGCGCCGCGCGGAGGTCGCCGCGGCCCTCGACGACGACCGGCTGGCCGACGTCCTGGAGGAGCTGCCGGAGGACGACCAGATCGAGATCCTCGGCAAGCTGAAGGAGGAGCGGGCCGCCGACGTCCTGGAGGCGATGGACCCGGACGACGCGGCCGACCTGCTCTCGGAGCTGCCGGAGGAGGACAAGGAGCGGCTGCTGACGCTGATGCAGCCGGACGACGCGGCGGACGTGCGCCGGCTCATGGCGTACGAGGAGCGGACCGCGGGCGGTCTGATGACGACGGAGCCGATCGTGCTGCGGCCGGACGCCACGGTCGCGGACGCGCTGGCCCGGGTGCGGCAGCAGGACCTGTCGCCGGCGCTGGCGGCGCAGGTGTACGTGTGCCGGCCGCCGGACGAGACGCCGACGGGCAAGTACCTGGGCACGGTGCACTTCCAGCGGCTGCTGCGGGACCCGCCGTTCACGCTGGTCAGCTCGCTGGTGGACAGCGATCTGCCGCCGCTCGGCCCGGACACCCCGCTGCCGGCCGTCACGAGCTACTTCGCCGCGTACAACCTGGTCGCGGCGCCGGTGGTGGACGAGAGCGGTTCGCTGCTGGGGGCGGTGACCGTGGACGACGTGCTCGACCACCTGCTGCCGGACGACTGGCGGGAGACCGAGTTCCACGAGGAGGGGATGCACCATGGCTGAGCGCACACAGGAGCGCGAGCGGGACCGGGACCGGGAGCGTCCGCTGCCCCGGATCCGGCTCGACCAGCCGCGGGTGCGGCGGCCCCGGTTCCTGCCGGAGTACGACCCCGAGGCGTTCGGGCGCATGTCGGAGCGGATCGCGCGCTTCCTGGGGACGGGGCGGTTCATCGTCTGGATGACGGTGATCATCATCGCCTGGGTGGTGTGGAACGTCTCGGTGCCCGAGCCGCTGCGCTTCGACACGTACCCGTTCATCTTCCTGACGCTGATGCTGTCGCTCCAGGCGTCGTACGCGGCGCCGCTGATCCTGCTCGCGCAGAACCGGCAGGACGACCGGGACCGGGTCAACCTCGAACAGGACCGCAAGCAGAACGAGCGGTCGATCGCGGACACCGAGTACCTGACCCGGGAGATCGCGGCGTTGCGGATGGGCCTGGGCGAGGTGGCGACCCGGGACTGGATGCGTTCGGAGCTCCAGGACCTGCTCAAGGAGCTGGAGGACCGCCCCGCGCGCGGCGATGGGGAGCGGCGCGATCTATTCCCGGGGGACGGCCCGCGCGGGAGTGACGTACCCGACCGTTGACAGGGCTTTCATGGGCCGGTGGTCGTCGCCGTACCATCTGTTCTATGGCTACGGAAGACGCGGTGCTTGAGGCACTGGCGACGGTGAACGACCCCGAGATCAACAAACCGATCACCGAGCTCGGCATGGTGAAGTCGGTGGAGATCGGATCCGACGGCAGGGTCGCCGTCACGGTCTATCTCACGGTCTCCGGCTGCCCGATGCGCGACACCATCACCCAGCGCGTGACGGACGCCGTCTCCCGCGTCGAGGGCGTCTCGGGCGTCGACGTCACGCTGGACGTGATGAGCGACGAGCAGCGCAAGGAGCTGGCCTCCGCGCTGCGCGGCACCACCGCCGAGCGCGAGGTCCCGTTCGCCAAGCCCGGCTCGCTGACCCGGGTGTACGCGGTCGCCTCCGGCAAGGGCGGCGTCGGCAAGTCCTCCGTGACGGTCAACCTGGCGGCGGCGATGGCGGCCGACGGGCTGAAGGTCGGTGTCGTGGACGCCGACATCTACGGCCACAGCGTGCCGCGGATGCTGGGCGCGGACGGACGGCCGACCCAGGTCGAGAACATGATCATGCCGCCGTCGGCGCACGGCGTGAAGGTCATCTCCATCGGCATGTTCACCCCGGGCAACGCCCCGGTGGTGTGGCGCGGCCCGATGCTGCACCGCGCGCTCCAGCAGTTCCTCGCGGACGTGTACTGGGGCGACCTGGACGTCCTGCTGCTCGACCTGCCGCCGGGCACCGGCGACATCGCGATCTCCGTCGCGCAGTTGGTGCCGAACGCGGAGATCCTGGTCGTCACCACCCCGCAGCAGGCGGCGGCGGAGGTCGCCGAGCGGGCCGGCTCGATCGCGGTGCAGACCCACCAGAAGATCGTCGGCGTCGTCGAGAACATGGCGGGCCTGCCGTGTCCGCACTGCGACGAGATGGTCGACGTGTTCGGCACGGGCGGCGGCCAGAAGGTCGCGGACGGGCTGACCCAGACCACCGGCGCGACCGTCCCGGTGCTCGGCTCGATCCCGATCGACGTGCGGCTGCGCGAGGGCGGCGACGACGGCCGGCCGGTCGTGCTCTCCGACCCGGACTCCCCCGCGGGCGCCGCCCTGCGGGCCATCGCGGGCAAGCTGGGCGGGCGTCAGCGCGGCCTGTCGGGCATGAGCCTGGGGATCACCCCGCGCAACAAGTTCTGAGCCGCGTACGAGCGGAGGGCGCCCCGCGGGGCGCCCTTTCGCGTATCCGGGGGCCTAGGCCGGGAGTCCGGGGCCCGTCAGGCGTAGAGGCCCAGGTCCTTCACGGCGGCGAAGCCGAGGCCGTACGCGCTCATCCCCCGCCCGTACGCGCCGATGTGCACCCCGGTCGCCGAGCCGGCCAGCACCCAGCCGAACTCGGACTCGCGGTAGTGGAAGGGCACCGGGACCCCGTCGACCGGCAGCGAGAGCGCCGACCAGGCCGGGCCCTCCAGGTCGTCGGCGAGCTCGAAGGCCGTCTCCGTCTGCTGGTCGAGCCAGTGGTCGCGGCGGGTGTGGTCGAGGTTGGCGGGCCAGGTGTGGGCGAGCAGCCCCGAGCCGGCCAGCCAGGCGGCGGAGGAGACCGTGGTGGCCTCCAGGACGCCGGTGCCGTCGCCGGTGCGGCGCACCGGGTTCGCGGCGACGGTCACGACGACGGCGAAGCGCTCCTTCTCGGCGCCCGCGGCCTCCGTCTTTATGGTCGGCTCGTCGCCGTGGCCCAGCGAGCCGTACTGGACGGTGCCGTCCGCCGCCGTGCCGATCTGCATCAGCCGGCGCGGGCCGGTGAACGCCTCGTCGAGCCCGTACCAGGCGAAGGGCGCGCGCAGAAAGCCCTCGGCTTCCACCCGACTCGTCGTCTTCATCTCGGCCGCCTCCTCGTCACGCTTCAACAGAGGGAGGATAGCCACCGCGCCGCCACGGCACGGTGACAGGCCGTCGTCAGGTGGCGTCGGAGTCGTACGGAGGGCGCTCGCCCGCGTCCGGCTTGTCCTGCTTCTTCAGGAGGTCCGGCGTGCCGGCGGATCCGTTGACGGCCGTGGGCGTGGCGGGCGCGGTCTCGCGTCCGTGCACGGCGTCGGCGACCTCGTTCATCTCCTTCTTCAGGTCGAAGCTGGAGCGGAGCTCGTTGAGCTCCTTGAAGTCCTCGTTCTCCGCGAGCTGCTTGCGGATGAAGTTCTTCGGGTTGAGGTCCTCGAACTCGAAGTCCTTGAACTCCGGGCCGAGCTCGCTGCGGATGTCCGCCTTGGCGCCGTCCGAGAACTCGCGGATCTTGCGGATGACGCGGGAGACGTCCTGGATCATCTTCGGCAGCTTCTCGGGGCCGAAGATGAGCACGGCGAGCACCACGAGCGTCACCAGCTCGAGTGCGCCTATGTCGCTGAACACCCTGTAGCTCCTTCACGCCGGTCCCGGGCCCGGTCCACCGTACCCGCCGAGACTGTCCGGCGGGTACCTCGTGGTGTCCTCCACATGGCGTCTAGGCGCCCGCGGAGGAGCCGAGCGTCAAGGTCTTTGTCTGCTCTTTGCCGTCGCGGGTCAGCGTGAGCTTCAGGCGGTCGCCCGGACGGTGGGCGCGGATCTTCACGATGAGCTCCTCGCCGCTGTGCACGCGCTGCCCGTCGACCTTGGTGATGACGTCGCCGGGCTTGATCCCGGCGCGGGCGGCGGGGCCGTCGGGGGTGACGGAGGAGGTGCCGTCCTTGCCCTTGGCGCCGACCCGGGCGCCGTCGCCCTCGTACTGCATGTCGAGGCTGACGCCGATGACCGGGTGGGTGGCCTTGCCGGTGTTGATGAGCTCCTCGGCGACCCGCTTGCCCTGGTTGACCGGGATGGCGAAGCCGAGGCCGATGGAGCCGGCCTGGCCGCCGCCGCTCTCGCCCGAGCCGCCGCTGGCGGCGCGGATGGCGCTGTTGATGCCGATGACGCGGCCCTGGGAGTCGAGGAGCGGGCCGCCGGAGTTGCCCGGGTTGATGGGGGCGTCGGTCTGGAGGGCGTCGACGTAGCTGATGTCGGTGCCGTCGCCCTTCTCGCCGCCCGCGGTGATCGGGCGCTCCTTGGCGCTGATGATGCCGGAGGTGACCGTGTTGGAGAGGTCGAAGGGGGCGCCGATGGCGACGACCGGGTCGCCGACGCGGACGGCGTCGGAGTTGCCCAGCGGCAGCGGCTTGAGCCCCGAGACGCCGGAGACCCGGATCACGGCCAGGTCGTAGCCGGTGTCGCGGCCGATGAGCTTGGCGCGGGCGGACTCGCCGTTGCTGAAGGTCACGGAGATCTCGCCGGAGGAGGCGGCGGCGTCGACGACGTGGTTGTTGGTGAGGATGTTGCCGCGGCTGTCGAGCACGAAGCCGGTGCCGGTGCCGGAGGAGCCGCCGCCGCTGACGTGGATGGTGACGACGCCGGGGAGCGCCCCGGCGGCGATCCCGGCGACGCTGTCGGGGGCGCGGCCCGAGGACTCGGGGCCCGCCTGGGGCAGCTCCACGGTGGTGAGCCCGCCGTTGCGCTCGATGTACGCGCCGACGCCGCCGCCGATGACGCCGGTGACCAGCGCGAAGACGAGGGCGCCCGCGAGGGCGAGGCCGCGCCGCGACTTCTTCGGCTTCCCCGGCACGAACGGGACGACGGCAGGACCGGCGGCGAGCGGGGCGGTGGCCGCCCACGGGTCGTAGGCGGGCGCGACGGCGAGCGGCCGCTGCACGGGCGGCGCGGGCGCCCACGGCCCCGGCTCGCCGTAGGGCGGCGTCCGGTAGGGATCCGGCGCGTGCAGCGGCGCCTGAGCGGGCGCCTGCGCCGACGGTACGGGGGCGGGGGCGGGCTCGGGCGCGGGCTCGGGCCCTGCGGGGGCCTGGACCGGGAGCAGGGCGGTGACGGGCTCGGCGGCGGGCGGCTCGGGCGCCGACTCCGGCGCCGGGTCGGCGGCGGGGGCCGGGTCGGCGGCGGCCGGTGACTCGGGCGCCTGGGCCGCCGGGCCGTCCGCGACGGGCGGCTCCGCGCGGCGGGGGTCGGTGGACTCGGGTGCCGGTGCCGTGCCCTGCTCCGGGACCGGGGCGGGGGCCTGCCCGTGGACCGGGGCGTGGGCCTGCTCCGGCACCGGGGCGGGAACGGGGGCCTGACCCGGCTCCGGCGCCTGCTCGCGCGCGGGCACCGGCTCCGGCGCCTGGGCCGGGGCCGGGACGGGGGCCGGCGCCGCGAGGGTGAAGTCCGCGTCCCCCGCCGCGTCCGAGGACGCGGCCGGGGGGTGTTCAGGCGGCGGGATGGGTGTCGTCGACGGACGGCTCCACCAGGTCGGCTTCCCGTTCTTCATGCTCTCCCCGCACCAGATGACCTGTCCGCGCCCACCGGTCAGCCGGGCGCGCCCCTGCCCCTGGATTCAACCAGGTCACCGTCAGCGGGGGGAGGGGCTGGGGGCGGGACTGGCCGTGGGGGCCGATCCCGGTGCGTAGGAGAGCCGGAGCGCGGGGGCCGCCGGGCGGATGAACGGGGACAGTTCCAGGCGGGCCGGCACCACGGTGGGGGCCGCCTCCTCCTGGGGCGCCTCGCGGCGGGAGCCCGAGGCGAAGGTCGCCGGGGCCCGCAGCGGGGTGACGTTGCTTCCGGTGCCCTGGCCGCGCGGGGTGTCGAGCGGCAGCGTGCCGCCGAGCGCGATCGCGGCGAAGGAGACCGCGCTGGCCGCCGCGAAGGCGAACCGGCGGCCCCGCCCCGGGGAGCGCTCGCCGACCTCGTGGATCCGGAAGCCGGAGTACGGGGTGACCGGCGCGGCCGTCGCGAAGCCGTCGGACCGCAGCCCGCCGCCCCGCATCAGGTCGTCGAAAGGTCCCCCCTGGTCATCCGGTCCCCCCGGCAGCCCCTGGAGCCGCGCGAGCAGCCCCTCCGAGGGGGGCGGGGGCGCGCTGGCCGCGAAGACGCTCTTCAGGCTGCGCTGCGCGTCCGCCTCGGCCTTGCACTTGGGGCAGGTGGCCAGGTGGGCGAGGACCCGCTCCCGGGCGTCGTGGCCCAGCTCGCCGTCGACGAGCGCGGCGAGCCGGTCGCCGAGGTGCTGGTCCGCGAGCTTCTGCCCGGCGAGGTGCCGCTCCGCCGGGGACGGTGACGGACGGGTGCCGCTCACGCCGATCCGCCCTCCCAGCCGACTGTGGCGAGGGCCCGCTCCGCGCGCGCCTCGGGCGAGCGGTGCTTGAGCGCCTTGCGCAGGTGGGAGCGGCCGCGGTGGATGCGGCTGCGGACGGTGCCGAGCTTCACGCCGAGGGTCGCGGCGATCTCCTCGTAGGAGAGGCCCTCGATGTCGCAGAGGACGACGGCGGCGCGGAACTCGGGCGCCAGGGTGTCCAGGGCCTGCTGCACGTCGGCGTCGAAGTGGGTGTCGTTGAACGCCTGCTGCGGGGACGGCTCGCGGCTGGGCAGCCGCTCGGCGGCGTCGTCGGCGAGCGCGTCGAAGCGGATGCGCTGCTTGCGGCGGACCATGTCCAGGAACAGGTTGGTCGTGATGCGGTGCAGCCAGCCCTCGAAGGTGCCGGGGGTGTAGGACGACAGCGAGCGGAAGACCCGGACGAAGACCTCCTGGGTCAGGTCCTCGGCGTCGTGCTGGTTGCCCGTCAGACGGTACGCGAGACGGTAGACCCGGCCGCTGTGCGTGCTGACGATCTCCTCCCAGCTGGGCGGAGTCCACGCCTGCGCTTCCGCATCCGATGCGAAGGTCGCGGTGGTGGGTGCGGAGTCGGCGGTGCGGGAACGGTCAGCGGTGTCGGTCACGGATTTCGGCTCACCCGCTGATCCGAGAAGGCGGCGCAGCCTCCCTCTCCGATCCACAGGCGCAGCCGCACCTCCCCTGTCGGCTCTGGTGGTGTCCAGTGGAGCCCCTACCATAGCCACCTCGCCCGTTAGCTCCGGATAAGAATCTTTACGCGAATTTGGGACCGGCTCGTTCCGCCGCCCGCGCTCGCTTCCTGTCTGTAGGAACGCGCGGTCCCATCTGCGGGTTCCCGCGCGCAGCGGATACAGTCGACGCCTGCGTCAACTACGGGGACAGGCACGGGGACAGGAGAGGGCCATTACCGCCAACCGGCAGACGAGCTGGGCGTTCGCCGACGCCTTTGTCGCCGAGGACGAAGCGCTGCGCTGGGCCCGCGACCGGGCCCGGGAGGCAGGCTTTCCCTCGGTGTCGCCGGGCACCGGGGCGGCCCTGCGCCTGCTGGCCGCCACGGCGGACGCCAAGGCGGTGGCGGAGATCGGCACGGGCACCGGCGTGTCGGGGATCTACCTGCTGCTGGGGATGCGCCCGGACGGGGTGCTGACCACGGTGGACCTGGAGCCGGAGCGGCAGGCGCACGCGAAGGCGGCGTTCCGCGCGGCGGGCTTCGCGGGCAACCGGGCCCGGTTCATCCCGGGCCGCGCCCTGGACGTGCTGCCCCGGCTCGCGGACGGCGGGTACGACCTGGTGTTCTGCGACGGGGACCGCACGGAGTCCCTGGACTATCTCGCTGAATCGTTGCGCCTGCTGCGGCCGGGCGGCCTGGTCTGCTTCGAGGGCGTCTTCGCGGACGGCCGCACGGTGGACTCCGCGGCCCAGCCGGCCGAGGTGCTGCGGATACGCGAGCTGCTGCGCACGGTGCGGGAGAGCCCGGCGCTGCTGCCGACCGTGCTGCCGGTCGGCGACGGCCTGCTCTGCGCCGTCCGCCGCGGCGGACCGCACCAGATCTGAGCCCGGAGACGGCCCCGGCGGCAACCGCCGGCACCTTCGGGCACCCCGCGCCCCGACGCGCCGCTGCCCCGGCACGGTGGGAACCGTACCGGGGCAGCGGAGGAAAATCCTTGGCAGGGGCGCGTCAGCCGACGACGTCCTTCAGTGCGTCGCCGAGCGCCTTCGCCTCGTCCGGGGTCAGCTCGACGACGAGCCGGCCGCCGCCTTCGAGCGGAACGCGCATGACGATGCCCCGCCCCTCCTTTGTCACCTCGAGCGGGCCGTCACCCGTCCGCGGCTTCATGGCCGCCATGCTCGTTCCCCTTCCTGAAACCAGCTCATCGTCAGCATCGAACACGATTGCTTCAGGGTCATTATCCCGCATCACAGGACCCGATGACCAACATCAGCCGGCATCGCTTCCGCAACGCGCTTTCACAAAACCGCATATTTCGCCGATCCACCTGCGATACTTCGCCGCCGTGGGTCCGAACCGGGGCATCGATTCTTTGACGCAGGTCACATGCGCGGGTCCGGTGATCTCCGCCATGCTGGGCGGGTCAATCGACGCAATGAGGCGAAGGGACCCCCGCGATGGCCGACACGGTGCTGTACGAGGTGAGCGACGGGCTCGCCACCATCACCCTCAACCGCCCCGAGGCCATGAACGCGATGAACGTGGCGGCGAAGGTCGCGCTGCGCGAGGCGGTGGAGACGGCCGCGGCGGACCCGGCGGTCCGCGCGGTGCTGCTGACCGCCGCCGGTGACCGGGCCTTCTGCGTGGGCCAGGACCTGAAGGAGCACGTCGGGCTGCTGCTCCAGGACCAGGAGTCCGGCACCCGGGAGACCATGAACACGGTCCGCGAGCACTACAACCCGATCGTCCGGGCGCTCACCGGGATGGCGAAGCCCGTCGTCGCGGCCGTGAACGGGGTCGCGGCCGGCGCGGGCTTCGGCTTCGCGCTGGCGGCGGACTACCGGCTGGCCTCGGAGACGGCCGCCTTCAACACCTCCTTCGCCGGGGTCGCCCTGACCGCCGACTCGGGCATGTCCTGGACGCTCCCCCGCCTGATCGGCCACGGCCGGGCGGCCGACCTGCTGCTCTTCCCGCGCTCGATCGGCGCCCGGGAGGCGTACGAGCTGGGCGTCGTGAACCGTCTCGTACCGGCCGGGGAGCTCGCCGAGGAGGCGCTGAAGGTCGCCCGCGCGCTGGCCGAGGGCCCGACCGTCGCCTACGCGGCGCTGAAGGAGTCCCTGGCGTACGGGGCGGACCACTCGCTCGCCGAGGCGCTGGAGAAGGAGGACGAGCTCCAGACCAGGGCGGGCGCCTCCGAGGACCACACGGCCGCCGTGCGGGCCTTCGTCGCCAAGGAGAAGCTCACCTTCGTCGGCCGCTGAGCCGCCGGGGCGCGGCGCGGGCCGCTCAGCGGCCGGCGCCGCGCGCCACGCACCCGGCGACGTGGTCGTCGACCAGGCCGCACGCCTGCATCAGCGCGTACGCCGTGGTGGGGCCGATGAAGCGCAGGCCGCGCTTCTTCAGCGCCTTGGACAGGGCCGTGGACTCCTCGGTCACGGCGGGCACGTCGCCGGTGCCGGCCGGGGCCGGGCGGGTCGCCGGGTCCGGGGCGTGCGACCAGATCAGCTCGTCCAGCTCGCCGGGGGCCCAGGTCGCCAGCGTCTTGGCGTTCGCGATCGTGGCGTCGACCTTGGCGCGGTTGCGGATGATCCCCTCGTCGGCGAGCAGCCGCTCCCGGTCCGTGTCGGTGAAGCGGGCCACCTCGGAGATCCGGAAGCCCGCGAAGGCCGCGCGGAAGCCCTCGCGGCGGCGCAGGATCGTGATCCAGGAGAGGCCGGACTGGAACGCCTCCAGGCACAGGCGCTCGAACAGCGCGTCGTCGCCGTGGACCGGGCGGCCCCACTCCTCGTCGTGGTAGGCCAGATAGTCCTCGGTGGACAGGCCCCACGGGCAGCGCGGGCGCCCGTCGGGCCCCGGGACCGCCCCGCCGCCGCTCACGCGCCGGCCTCCCCGTCGTACCCGTCGTGACCGTCGCGCCCGGCGGTGTCCGCCGGGCCGGCCCCCGCCAGGGCGCTCTCCAGCTCCGCGATGCGGGCGTCCCGCTCGGCGAGCTCGGCGCCGAGGCGGCCGAGGACGTCGTCGACGTCCGCCATCCGGTACCCCCGGACGGCGACGGGCAGGCGCAGCGCCTCGACGTCGGCCTGGCCGACCGGGCGGGTCTCCGGCAGCGGGTCCACCAGCTGCTCGGGGGCCGCGTCGGGCAGCACCTCGCTGTCGCCGCCGCCGACCACCGCCAGGGTGACCGCCGCGACGACCACGACCATCGTGATCAGCAGAAACCAGAACACCAGCGCGCCTCTCCCCGTCCGTGGAAAACGTCCGGTGCCGATCGTGCCATGCGGCACCGACAGTTAGGGTCGCAGACGATGCGGCGACCGGTCGCAAGGGAGGACATAAGGGATGCTGCGCTTGGGACCGCGGGAATTCGGGCCGCACGAGCCGGTGATCATGGCGATCGTGAACCGGACCCCGGACTCCTTCTACGACCAGGGGGCGACCTTCACCGACGAGCCCGCCCTCGCCCGGGTGGAGCAGGCCGTCGCCGAGGGCGCCGCGATCATCGACATCGGCGGGGTGAAGGCGGGCCCCGGCGAGGAGGTCACGGCCGAGGAGGAGGCGCGGCGCACGGTCGGCTTCGTGGCCGAGGTGCGGCGGCGCCACCCGTCCGTGGTGATCAGCGTGGACACCTGGCGGGCGGAGGTCGGCGAGGCGGTGTGCGAGGCCGGCGCGGACGTCCTGAACGACGCGTGGGGCGGCTTCGACCCGCGGCTGGCGGAGGTCGCCGCGAAGTACGGCGCGGGGCTGGTCTGCACCCACGCGGGCGGCGTGGAGCCGCGGACCCGGCCGCACCGCACGGAGTACGCGGACGTCATGGCCGACATCCTCGACGTGACGGTCGGGCTGGCCGAGCGGGCGCTGGCGCTGGGGGTGCGGCGCGACGGGATCATGATCGACCCGGGCCACGACTTCGGGAAGAACACCCGGCACAGCCTGGAGGCGACCCGGCGGCTCGGCGAGATGGCGGAGACGGGCTGGCCGGTGCTGGTGTCGCTGTCCAACAAGGACTTCGTGGGCGAGACCCTGGACCGGCCGGTGAAGGAACGGGTCCTCGGGACGCTGGCGACGACCGCGGTCTCGGCGTGGCTCGGGGCCCGGGTGTACCGGGTGCACGAGGTCGCCGAGACGAAGCAGGTGCTGGACATGGTGGCGTCGATCGCCGGGCACCGCCCGCCCGCGGTCGCGCGGCGCGGGCTGGCGTAGCCGGGGCGGGTGCGGGAAGGGAAGGAGCGGGCGCCTGCGGCGGGCTTCTCCCCCGCCCCGCCCCTTCCCGAAACCGGGGCTCCGCCCCGGACCCCGGTCCTCAAACGCCGGACGGGCTGGATTTCTAGCGCCCGACCTCCTTCGTCACCAGCGCGACCGCCTCTTCCACGTCGTCCGTGACGTGGAAGAGGAGCAGGTCGTGCTCGGACGCCTTGCCGCCGGCGACGACCGAGTCGCGCAGCCAGTCGACCAGGCCCTTCCAGTACTCCGTGCCGAAGAGCACGATCGGGAAGCGGGTGACCTTGCGGGTCTGGACCAGGGTCAGCGCCTCGAAGAGCTCGTCGAGGGTGCCCAGGCCGCCCGGCAGGACGACGAAGCCCTGCGCGTACTTCACGAACATCGTCTTGCGGACGAAGAAGTAGCGGAAGTTCACGCCGATGTCGACGTGCTGGTTGAGCCCCTGCTCGAAGGGGAGCTCGATGCCGAGGCCGACGGAGACGCCCTTGGCCTCGCGGGCGCCCTTGTTGGCCGCCTCCATGGCGCCGGGGCCGCCGCCCGTGATGACCGCGAAGCCCGCCTCGACGAGCGCGTGCCCGATCCGCACCCCGGCCTCGTACTCGGGCGAGTCGGGCTTGGTGCGGGCCGAGCCGAAGACGCTGATGGCGCTCGGCAGTTCGGCGAGGGCGCCGAAGCCCTCGACGAACTCGGACTGGATGCGCATGACCCGCCAGGGGTCGGTGTGCACCCACTCCGAGTCGCCCTCGGTGTCGAGCAGGCGCTGGTCCGTGGTGCCGGGCTGGATCTGATCACGGCGCCTGAGCACCGGTCCCAGCCTCTGCTCCTCCGGCTTCTTCGGCTCCTCGGGGACACCCATGGCCTGCTCCTTTCACCGTTCCACTGATCTTCCGGTCCGGTCAGGGTAGGTCCACAGAGATGACGAAAAGCGAAATTCCGGGAATCAGTCGGTCAGCCAGTCGCGGAGCCTTGCCTCACAGTGGTGGATCTTCTCCACGTGCACGTGCTCGTCGCGCTTGTGCGCGTAGATGGGGTCGCCGGGGCCGTAGTTGACGGCGGGGACGCCCAGCGCGCTGAAGCGGGCGACGTCGGTCCAGCCGAACTTGGGGTGGGCGCTGCCGCCGACCGCCTTCATGAAGGCCGCGGCGGCGGGGTGGGAGAGGCCGGGCAGCGCGCCGCCGCTCTCGTCGTCGATCTCGAACTCGGCGACGCCGCAGTCCGCGAAGACCTCGCGGACGTGGGCCACGGCCTGCTCCGGGGAGAGGTCGGGGGCGTAGCGGTAGTTGACGGTGACCACGCAGACGTCGGGGATGACGTTGGTGGCGACGCCGCCCTCGATGCCGACGGCGTTGAGGCCCTCGTGGAACTCCAGGCCGTCGATGACCGGCCGGCGCGGCTCGTACGCGGCGAGGCGGGCGAGGATGGGGGCGGCGGCGTGGATGGCGTTGGAGCCCATCCAGGAGCGCGCGGAGTGCGCCCGCTCGCCCGCCGTGTGCAGCTTGACCCGCAGGGTGCCCTGGCAACCGCCCTCGACCTCGCCGAAGGAGGGCTCCAGGAGAACGGCGAAGTCGCCTTCGAGCCAGTCCGGGTGGGCGTCCGCGATCTTGCCGAGGCCGTTGAGGTGCGCGGCGACCTCCTCGTTGTCGTAGAAGACGAAGGTGAGGTCGCGGTTGGGCGCGGGGACGGTGGCGGCGATCCGCAGCTGCACGGCGACACCCGACTTCATGTCGGAGGTGCCGCAGCCCCACAGGATGCCGTCCTCGTCGAGCCGGGAGGGCACGTTGTCCGCGATGGGCACGGTGTCGATGTGCCCGGCGAGGACGACGCGCTCGCCGCGGCCGAGGTGCGTGCGGGCGACGACGTTGTTGCCGTACCGGTCGACGGTCAGGTGCGGGAGCCCGCGCAGGGCGGCCTCGATCGCGTCGGCGAGCGGCTTCTCCGTGCCGCTGACGGACGGGAAGTCGACGAGGGCCGCGGTCAGCGCGGCGCCGTCGAGCGCGAGGTCCAGCGGGGTCTCTCCAGAAGCGGTGTCAGCCATGTGCCGACCCTAACGCGGCCTCCAGTACGGTGGGGCGCGTGTCCGAGCCCACCCGTCCCCCCAGCCCCAGGCGTCGCGGCCGTCCCGCCCGGTTCGCCGCCGCGTTCGCCGTGCTCCTCGGCCTGGTCGCGTACGTGGCCGTGCACTACGTCACCGGGAGCAAGGGCGCGCCGCGGTGCAGCATCGGCTCCGGGACGAACCGGTACGAGTTCACCCCGGAGCAGGCGTCCAACGCGGCGACGATCGCGGCCGTGGGCACCAGCCGGGGGATGCCGGAGCGGGCGGTGACGATCGCGCTCGCGACGGCGCTCCAGGAGTCGGCGCTCTACAACATCGAGCACGGCGACCGGGACTCGCTGGGCCTGTTCCAGCAGCGCCCCTCGCAGGGCTGGGGCACTCCGGCGCAGATCCAGGACCCGGTGTACTCGGCGGGGAAGTTCTACGAGGGCCTGGCGAAGGTCCCGGGGTATTCGCGGCTGCCGCTGACGGTGGCGGCGCAGAAGGTGCAGCGCAGCGGCTTCCCGCAGGCGTACGCGAAGCACGAGCCGGACGCGGCGCTGCTGTCGGCGGCGCTGACCGGCCGGACGCCGGCGGCCCTCACGTGCACGGCGGACGTGTCGGCGGGCCGGCCGGGCGATCCCGCGCGGGTGCGCGCCGAGGTGGTGCGGGCGTTCGGCGAGCGGACGGCGCCCCGGGAGGCCGGGGGCGGGTCCGGCGCGGCGGCGGGCGCCGTCGAGCTGTCGGTGCCGGTGCGGGCCGTGACGGGGACGCGGGAGCAGCGCGGCTGGGAGCTGGCCCAGTGGGCGGTGGCGCGCGCGGACGAGCTGCGCGTGGCCGAGGTGGCGTACGGGGACCGGGTCTGGCGGGCGGACGACTCCGGGGGCGGCTGGGACCCGGCGAAGGGCGCGCGCGGCGCGGCCGGGGCCCCGGCGGACGGCACGGGCACGGACGGGTCCTGGGTGCGGCTGCGGCTCACCGCCGGATAGCGCCGCTCTCCATTTCGGCCCGCGCGGGCCTTCCGGCTCGCCTGGGCCTTTCCGGCCCGTCGAGCTCCCTCACGGGCAGTCGTGCGGATTGTCCCCCGGACGTGTCATCCGGCGCGCGCGGCGGCGCGCGCTCCGGGCAGCTTTCCCGCGCCGTGTCATGTCACCGCAATCCCCTTGCGCCGCAAGGGAAGTGACGGTTCGGCAGCGGACGGCGCATTGACGCGTTCGTCCGCTTTCCTCCCCACCCGACAATACGACGCATTACCGAGTCTTTACCTTCGGCGTCCGCAACCTCCCCCCGCCCACGGCCGGTTGTCACTGCGTCCAACCGCAAACGCCCCCTCCGCTGAAGGAGCACCATGTCCCTCCCCCTGACCCGTCGGATCGCCCGCGCCGCCCTGCTCGTCGCGGCCGGAGCAGCCCCGGTGGTGGTCGGTGCGGCCGGCTCCGCGAGCGCCGTGGACCAGTCCCTCGCCCCGACCGGCGCCCTGACGGGTCTGACCCAGCTCGACGGCGCCACCACCGGCGCCACCCTCGACACCGCCTCCCGGACCACCACCGAGGTCGTCGGCGAGACCGGCGGCAAGGCCGTCGGCACGGCCGTCCCGGCCGCCGGCAAGACCGTGGGCACCGCGGGCCGGACCGCCACCCCGGCCGTCCAGCAGGTCGCGGGCGAGGCCGCGGGCAGCGCGGGCGAGGTCGTCGGCCAGACCGCGGGCACCGCCGCCGAGAGCGCCGCGAACGCCCCGGCCGGCGGCACGCTGGGCGGCCTGCCCACCAAGGGCGTGCCCGCGCCGACCCTGCCGCTCGGCGGCGGGCTGCCGCTCGGCGGCTGACCTCCGCCGCACGCACGTGAGGGCCCGGGGAGCACCGCCCCCCGGGCCCTCACCCGTGTCCGCGCGCCGTCCGAGGCACGCCGCCCGGCCGCGCCCGCCCGGCCGCGTCAGTCCGGCGCGTCAGCCCGGCCGCGTCAGTCCGGCCGCCTCAGCCGAGCCGCTTGACCGCCGCCTCGACCCGCTCGTCGGTCGCCGTGAAGGCCACCCGCACGAAGCGCTCGCCCGCCTCGCCGTAGAAGTCGCCCGGCGCCACCAGGATGCCCTTCTCCGCGAGGTAGGCCACCGTGTCCCAGCAGGGCTCGTCGCGGGTCGCCCACAGGTAGAGGCAGGCCTCGCTGTGCTCGATCCGGAAGCCGTGCGCCTCCAGGGCCCCGCGCAGGGCGGCGCGCCGGGCCGCGTACCGCGCGCGCTGCTCGGCCACGTGCGCGTCGTCGCCGAGCGCCGCGACCGTGGCCGCCTGGACCGGGGCGGCGGTCATCATGCCGCCGTGCTTGCGGATCAGCAGCAGCTCGCCCAGGACGGCCGGGTCGCCCGCGATGAACGCGGCCCGGTAGCCGGCCAGGTTGGAGCGCTTGGAGAGCGAGTGGACGGCGACGATGCCCTCGTACGAGCCGCCGCAGACGTCCGGGTGCAGCACCGAGACCGGGTCGGCCTCCCAGCCCAGCTCCAGGTAGCACTCGTCGGAGAAGACGAGGACGCCGTGCTCGCGCGCCCAGGCCACGATCCGGGTCAGCTCGTCCTTGCCGAGGACCTCGCCGGTCGGGTTGGACGGGGAGTTGAGCCACAGCAGCTTCAGGCCGGCCGGGTCGAGCTCGGTCGGGTCGTCGTAGACGACGGGCTCCGCGCCGCACAGCCGGGCGCCCACCTCGTAGGTCGGGTAGGCCAGCCGCGGGTAGGCGACCCGGTCGCCCGCGCCGAGGCCGAGCTGGGTCGGCAGCCAGGCGACGAGCTCCTTGGAGCCGACGACCGGCAGCACGTTCTCGTGGGCGAAGCCGGTGGCGCCCAGGCGCCGCCCGCACCAGTCGGTGAGCGCGTCCCGCAGCTCCTTGGTGCCCCACACCGTGGGATAGCCCGGCGAGTCCGCCGCCGCCACGAGGGCGTCCTGGACCAGCGCGGGGACCGGGTCGACCGGGGTGCCCACGGAGAGGTCCACGATGCCGTCCGGGTGGGCCGTCGCCGTCTTCTTGTACGGCTCCAGCTTGTCCCAGGGGAAGACGGGCAGGCGCGAAGAGACTGCGCTCACGGGTTGGCTCACTTCCTCGTTGCGTACGCGGGAGATGCGTCGGCGTCTGCGTCGGCAAACGCGACGGTCCCGTACGGCGGACGACGCCGTACGGGACCGAAAGCGGATGATCAGCCGTTCTGCGGCGGCAGGGCGGCGATGAAGGGGTGGTCCCGCTCGATCAGGCCCAGCTTGGAGGCACCACCGGGCGAACCGAGCTCGTCGAAGAACTCGACGTTCGCCTTGTAGTAGTCCTTCCACTCGTCCGGGGTGTCGTCCTCGTAGAAGATCGCCTCGACCGGGCAGACCGGCTCACAGGCCCCGCAGTCGACGCATTCGTCCGGGTGGATGTACAAGGACCGCTGGCCCTCGTAGATGCAGTCGACGGGGCACTCCTCGATGCACGCCTTGTCCTTCACGTCGACACAAGGCTGCGCGATGACGTAGGTCACGCTGTCGTTCCTCCTCGATAGGGCTGGTCTGCGCGGGAGCGCGGCGTCGTCGATGCCCGCCCCTAGTATCTCCGTTCTCGGGAGCGATCCGAACAGGAGGGGCCAAGAAGCTGTGGAAATCGCCGGTGGAGCACGTCTCGAAGTCCGAATTACCGGCTCTGACGTGGGGAAACGGGTCTCTGTTCGGTACGTGACGGACTCGGGTGCGCCGGGTGAGAGGTTCACCGACGCGGTCGGCGTTCTCACATCGTGGGAATCCGGTGTGCTGCTGATCACACGCAGGACCGGCGAGACCGTCCGGATCGCGGAATCCGCCCTCGTCGCGGGCAAGACCGTCCCCGCCGCCCCGGCCCGGCGGCGCGGCCCGGCCGCCACCTTCGCCGAGCTCGCCCGGGCCACCGCCCGCGCCTGGCCGCCGGTGGAGAGCGAGGCGCTCGGGGAGTGGACGCTGCGCGCCTCCGGCGGATTCACCCGGCGGGCCAACTCCGCGCTCCCGCTGGGCGATCCCGGACTGCCCCTGGACACGGCCCTCGGCCGCGTACGGGACTGGTACGCGGCCCGGGCCCTGCCCGCCTACGTGCAGACCGCCACGGGCGCGGAGGGGGCCCAGGAGCCGCTCTGCGCCGAACTGGAGCGCCGGGACTGGCGCCGTGAGGTCTCCGCCGAGGTGCGGATCGCGGCGCTCGCCCCGATCGGCGACCTCGGCGCGGACATCGGCACGGTCCGGCTGGCCCGCTCCTTCGACGAGGAGTGGCTGCGCCGCTACCAGCGCTCCGGCGAGCCCGGCCCGCACGTCCTGAAGGTGCTCGGCGGCGGCCCCGGCGTGTGGTTCGCCTCCGTGCCGGGCACGGGAGACATACCGGCGGCGATCGGCCGCTGCGTGGTGGACGGGCGCTGGGCCGGCTTCATGGCGGTCGAGGTCGACCCGGAGCAGCGCCGCCGCGGCCTCGCCACGGCCGTCATGACGGCGCTCGCCCGCCGCGCGCTCGACGAGGGCGCCTCGGCCGCCTGGCTCCAGGTGGAGGCGGGCAACGACGGTGCCAGGGCGCTGTACGAGGGGATGGGCTTCGCGGTCCACCACCACTACCACCACTACCGATGGACGGGCGCATGACCGACTGGCGGCGGGAGTTCGCGGAGGAGGCCCGGGCCGAGCAGCCCGACCTCGCCCGCCTCTGCCTGCTGGTCGGCGCGGTCGCCGACCCCTCGGTCGGCCAGGCGGACCTGGACGCGGCCGAGATCGAACTGGACCGGCTCGCCGGGCTCGTGCCGTACGGGACGCGGGACGCCGACGCGTGGGTGGCGGCGCTCTCGGAGCTGCTGGGCCGCCGCGAGGGCTTCCAGGGCGGGCCCGCCGACTACCAGCGGCTGGAGTCCTCGCTGCTGCACGAGGTGCTGCGGCGGCGGCGCGGGCTGCCGATCCTGCTGTCGGTGGTGTGGATGGAGGTGGCCCGGCGGGCCGGGGCGCACGTCTACGGGCTCGGGCTGCCCGGCCACTTCGTCGTCGGCTTCGGCGACCCCGGGGAGCTGCGGCTGGCGGACCCCTTCGCCGGCGGCCGGGCGATGACCGGGACGGACGCCGAGCTGCTGGTCGCGGGGGCCACCGGGGAGGCGCTGGACCCCTCGATGCTGCGGCCCGCCTCGCCGACCTCGATCGTGCTGCGGATCCTGAACAACATCCGCGTCTGGGCCACCGGCCGCCCCGAGCGCGCGGACGTGGCGCTGTGGGCGGTGGACCTGTCCCTGACGCTGCCCTCGCACCCGGCCAGGCTGCGCTACGAGCGCGCCGAGCTGCTGGTGCAGCGCGGCGACTTCCTCACCGGGGCCGCCGAGATGGAGGCGTACGCGACCGTCATGGACGCGGTGGAGCCGAGCGCCGCCGAGGCGATCCGGCAGCGCGCGAAGGCGGCCCGGGCGCGGCTCAACTGAGGCCGGGCGGTGCCGGTGACGGCGCCGTCGGGCGTGTACCGCGCGGGCGCGGGCCGGAGCGGGCCAGGGTGGGGACACACGGTCACACCGAGCGGAGGCGCGCGATGGAAACCCCCCACGGTCCCGGCAGCTTCGTCGCCCACACGGGCACCGACGTCTACGGACCCGGCAAGGTCATCGGGGTGGACGGACGGCACCGGCGGGTGCGGTTCACGCACTACACGGCGACCGTCCGGGCGGAGGACCTGCGGCCCGCCTCGCCGGGCGAGACCCGGGAGATCCAGGCATGGCTGCGGGCCAGGAAGGCGCGGTACGGGGGCGAGTGGTAGCCCCTCCCCCGTACCGGCGGCGTCCTCCGGCGGGGCTCAGCCCTCGCCGTCGAGGGCGATCGTCTTGGTGCGCTCGGCCGTGCCCTTGCCGCGCAGCGCCTCGCCCATCACGAAGGCCACGTCGTCGGCGGAGACCTGGTGCTTGGTGCCGTCGCCCTTGGTGATCATGATCCCGTCGAAGACGCCGTCGAGGAGCTCCGTGATCGCCTTCTTGTCGTAGACCTCGACGAGCTTCCCGTCGACGGCCTTCATCGACAGGATCTTCGGCAGCGAGCGGGCCGGACCGAAGTCGATCTTCTTCCCGCCCGCCTTGATCGTGATCAGGCCGGACATCGCGGGCTCCGCGAAGTCCTTCATCGCCCGGTCGAGCTCCGCCTTGCTGACGGTGGGCTCCCGAGTGACGACCGGGAGGGCCACGGTCTTCGCCGCGCCCGTCTCGACCTGGGCGCGGTACGCGTCGCGGACGGCGACCATCGAGCGCCGCACGTCCAGGCCCTTGCCCGGCTTGCCCTCGACGGCGGTGACCTTGCCGGGCGAGAACACGATGGTGCCCTCGGTGGCGGAGCCGGAGCTGCCGGCCAGGTCGGTGAGGGCGACGCCCAGCTTCTCCTCGTCGACCGGGAAGACGGGCGGGGCGACCCGCTCGCCGCCGAAGAGGGAGCCGATGACCGACACCGGGTTGTAGTCGCTGCCCGCGGCGGCGCGCACGGTCCCCTGGGTGTCCAGGGCGAGGCCCGCCTTGTCGGGGGCCAGCTCGGTCTTCCGGCCGCCGACGTCGAGCTGGATGGGGGCGTGGGCGCGCTTGCCGAGGGCCGCCTCCAGCTTGTTGACGGCCTCCTCCTTGGTGCCGCCGCCGATGTCCACGCCGAGCACGGTGGTGCCCTTGGGGACGTCGGAGTGGTTCAGCAGGAGCCCGGCGCCGTACGCGATCCCGACGAGGGTGACGACGCCGACGCCGGCGAGGACCAGCTTGGAGCGGCCCTTCTTGGCGGGCGCGGCGGGGGGCGCGGACCGGCGGGGGGCCGGGGCGGGCGCGGGCGCCGGCTCGTCGGACCGCTCGTCGGCGAAGGGCGCGGCCTGGCGGGCGCCGCTGTTCAGGGTGGCCCCCGAGACGTGCCCGGCGGGGCCCTGCGGGCCGCCCGCGGGGGCGGGGCTCTGCGGGGTCAGCACCGCGGTGTCGTCCGACATGCGCAGCCCGCCGGTCATCCCGGGCATGCCGGTCGCCCCTGCGGCGGGCGCACCGGGGGCGCCGGGGGCACCCGGGGCGCCGAAGGGCGTGCCGGGGCCGGTGACCGTGCTGGTGCCGGTGACCCCGGTGGTCGGCCCGCTGGGCGGGGTCACGACCGGCAGGCCGCCCGCGGGGGTGTGCCCGGGGCCGGCGTCGTAGCGCGGGATGCCGCCGGCCGGGGTCCCGTCGTAGAGCGGGGTGCCGCCGGCGGGAGTGCCGTCGTACAGCGGCGTGCCGCCCGCCGGGGTCCCGTCGTACAGCGGGGTGCCACCGGCGGGAGTGCCGTCGTACAGCGGCGTGCCCCCGGCCGGGGTGCCGTCGTACAGCGGCGTGCCGCCCGGCGGGGTGTGGCCCGGGGTGCCGGGGGCCGGCTGGTGGGCCGGGCCGGAGGCGTACAAGGGGTTGCCCGCGCCCGGGTCGAAGACCGGGGTGCCGCCCGCGGGCGTGTGGCCGGGGCCGCCGCTCAGGGGCGTGACGATCGCCATGCTCTGGGTGGTGCTCGCGGGCACGCCGTCGCCGGCGGCGCCGCCCGCGAATCCGGGCGCGGCCGGCGCGGCGGGCCCGACCTGGGCCTGCGGCGGGGCCGGCGCGGCGGCGGGCTTCGGCGCCGGGGCCGGGGCAGCGGCGGCGGACGGCTTGCGCGGCGCGAACCAGTCGTTGGCGGGCTTCTCCTCCGCCCGGGGCGGCTCGGCCTGGACGACCGGCTCCGGCTCGGGCGGGAGCACCGGCTCCGGCTCGGGCTCGGGCGCCGGGGCCTGGGCGGGCTCGGGGGCGGCCTCGGCGACGGTCTTGCGGACGACCACGGGCGGGATCGGACGCGAACCCGGGATGTTGATCCGGATACGGGTCGTCAGCGTGGTCTCGGTCTTGGGCTCCTCGGGCGGCGCGGAGGCCGCCGGGGCCTCCTCCCTCGCCTCCTGGCCCGGGCGGAGCCCGTACGGAGGGGTGCCCGAGGGGTACGCGGCCCCGCCGCGCGCCTGGGCGCCGGAGGACGAACTGTCAGTCTCTCGACCAGTTTCACGACTCAAAGCAGGATCTCCCGGTTGGCTCCGCCGCCCGCTCTGGCTGACGCTCAAGGTGATCGGGGCGGTCGACGGCGCGCACCACCATACTGGCCGCCGCCGCCCCGTACCCGACCCGGCGTGGATCGGCCAGGGCCGATCCGGCCGAAGTCGGGCCGTACCGGCGGATGTCCGGCCTGCTGGGCGGCGTGCGGCCGGATCTTCCGGGGCTGTTCAGGCCACCGGTCGGGAAAGTCTGCCCATCGTGGCGCACATCACAGCGATCGCCATGCCGCCGAGGAGGAAGACCATCTCCCCGAGGCCGCCGCCGAACAGGCCGTCGCCCTCCGGGCGTCCGAAACTGAGCAGCACGATGGCGACCAGCCAGCCGCCGCCGGAGGCGGCGACGCCGAGCTGGCCGCCGGTGGCGATCCGGCCGCCGTAGAACACGGCGGCGGAGGCGAGCAGCGCCAGCAGCAACCCGGCGGGGAACCAGGCGGCTTGGACCAGCGAGCCGGCGGTGCCGACCAGGGCGCCGAGGACGACCAGGATCACGTACCAGAGGTGACGGGCCTTCACGGGGCGACCCCGGCGAAGAGGTCGGTCTCGCGTTCGCCCGCGGGCGCGCCGGACGCGCCGTGGACCAGCTCGTAGTACTCGGTGGTGAAGATCGGCTGTCCCAGGTCGTTGGAGAGGGCGAAGAAGGGGCCGTCGACGGCGATCTGGGTGACGTGGGCGGCCATGGCGGCGGTCTTGCGGGCCGCGTGGGCGCCGTCGCCGTCGATCTCGGCGGTGATCCGGCTCTCGTCGACGACCCCGGGCAGGTCGCCGATCTCGGCGTCCGCCGGGAAGACGGAGCCCTCGGCGCGCAGCCGCGCGAAGCCCGCCTCGACGACCGGGCGGGGCAGCCTGTTCCAGTAGATCTTGGCGATCGCGTGGGCGGGGCCGAGCTCCGGCCGGTACGCCGGGTCGGCGGCCAGCTCGGCGGCGCGGGTGGCGACCCGGTGGGCCTGGATGTGGTCGGGGTGCCCGTAGCCCCCGTCGGGGTCGTACGTGACGAGGACCTGCGGCCGGGTCTCGCGGATCACCTCCACGAGGTACCGCGCGGCCTCGTCGACCGGCGTGTTCCAGAAGGCGCCCGGCCGGGTGTTCTGCTCGGCGCCCATCATCCCGGAGTCGCGGAAGCGCCCCGGGCCGCCGAGGAAGCGGTGGTCGGCGACCCCCAGCTCCTTCATGGCCGCGTCGAGTTCGCCCAGCCGGAACGGGCCCAGCCGGTCCTCCCGGTCGGGCGCGAGGTGGGCGAGCTCGGGCGGGATGACCTCGCCCTCCTCGCCCAGGGTGCAGGTCACCAGGGTGACCTGGGCGCCCTCGGCCGCGTACCTGGCCATGGTGGCGCCGTTGTTGATCGACTCGTCGTCCGGGTGGGCATGCACCAGGAGCAGACGACGGGCAGGGAGAACCGTCATGGCCCCAGCCTACGAGGCGGGGCCGACACGGCGGCGGCAGGTCAGAACTTGAGCCCGCCGATCATGCTCGCCACGTTGGTGGTGAGCGTGCTGATGGAGGGGGCGATGGAGCTGCTCGCGAGGTAGAACCCGAGGAGCGCGCAGATCGCCGCGTGCCCGGCCTTGAGCCCTGATTTCCGGATGAGCAGGAAGACGACGATCGCCAGCAGCACAACCACCGAAATCGAGAGTGCCACGGCGGTTCACCTCCATACTTCTTCGGGTCGGACCTTCAGTTGGCATGTGCCAGGAGAGGCATACCCACCTAGCGCTACGGATCATAACTATCCGTGCGATCGCATCGATCGGTGTACGGGGGCATGAGGGGGCGCACGGACGCTAGTTTCGGTCACATGACGTCGTCACGAGACTCCCTTCCCCAACCGTCCTTCCCCCGCCTCTCCGCGCGCACGCAGCGCTTCACGCTCGGCGCCCCGCGCGGGTTCACGGTCTCGCCCGACGGCGAGCGGGTGGTGTTCGTCCGCTCCGCCTCCGGCACGGACCGGACGCACGCGCTGTGGGTGCTGGACCCGGCCACCGGCGCCGAGCGCCCGGCGGCCGACCCGCGGGCGCTGCTGGCGGGCGCGGAGGAGGAGCTGCCGGCCGAGGAGCGGGCGCGCCGGGAGCGCAGCCGGGAGGGCTCGGGCGGCATCGTGGGCTACGCCGTGGACGGGGCCGTGGAGTCGGCGGCGTTCGCGCTGTCCGGGCGGCTGTTCACGGCGGACCTGCGCGCCGGGAAGGCCCGGGAGCTGCCGGTGCCGGGGCCGGTGGTCGACCCCCGGCCCTCGCCGGACGGGCGCTTCGTGGCCTACGCGGCGGGCGGGGCGCTGCGCGTGACGGACGCCGGGGGCGGCGCCGACCGGGCGCTGGCCGAGCCGGAGGCGGAGGGTGTCACGTACGGCCTCGCGGAGTTCGCCGCCTCCGAGGAGATGGGGCGGAGCCGGGGCTTCTGGTGGGCGCCGTCCTCGGACCGGCTGCTGGTGGCGCGGGTGGACGAACGGCCGGTGCGGCGCTGGTGGATCGCGGACCCGGCGCACCCGGACCGGGCGCCGCGGCCGGTGGCCTACCCGGCGGCGGGCACGCCCAACGCGGAGGTCGGGCTGTGGCTGGCGGACCTCGCCGGGGCCCGTACGGAGGTGGTGTGGAACCGGGCGGCCTACCCGTACCTGGCCCGCGCGCACTGGTCGGCGGCGGGGGCGCCGCTGCTCCTGGTGCAGGCCAGGGACCAGCGGGCGCAGGCGTATCTGGAGGTGGACCCGGACTCGGGGGCGACCCGGGTGCTGCGGCGGGACGAGGACCCGGTGTGGCTGGAGCTGCTCTCCGGGGTCCCGGCGCGGACCCCGGACGGGCGGCTGGTGCGGATCGTGGACACCGGCGGCGCGCGGGCGCTGGCGGTCGGCGACCGGGTGCTGACGGACGCCTCGCTGCACGTGCGGGCGGTGCTCGACGTAGGCGCCGAAGATGTCCTGATCTCGGCGTCGGCCGGTGAGGCGGCGGAGGCTCCTGAGATCGGTGAGGTCCATGTGTACCGGGTGGGTGACACGGGCGCGGTGCGCGTCTCGGCGGGGGCCGGAGTGCACGGAGCGGTGCGTTCCGGCGCGGTGACGGTGCTGTCCTCGGCGCGCCCGGACACCCCCGGGAGCGTGGCCCGGGTGCTGCGGGACGGGCGCCCGGTGGCCGAGGTCGTCTCGTACGCCGAGACGCCGCCGCTGACCGCCGGGGCGCGGCTCGTCGAGGCGGGCGAGCGGCGGATCCCGTGCGCCGTGCTGCTCCCGTCGGGCTGGTCGGCGGGCGACGGGCCGCTGCCGGTGCTCATGGACCCGTACGGCGGGCCGCACGGGCAGCGGGTGCTCGCCGCCCACAACCCGTACCTGGCCTCGCGCTGGTTCGCCGAGCAGGGCTTCGCCGTGGTCGTCGCCGACGGGCGCGGGACGCCGGGCCGCTCCCCCGCCTGGGAGAAGGCGGTCGCCGGGGACCTGGCCGGGACCCTCGACGACCAGATCGAGGCGCTGCACGCGCTCGCCGGGGAGTTCCCGCTGGACCTCGGCCGGGTGGCGATCCGCGGCTGGTCCTTCGGCGGCTATCTGGCCGGGCTCGCGGCGCTGCGCCGGCCGGACGTGTTCCACGCGGCGGTGGTCGGCGCCCCGGTGGCCGACTGGCGGCTGTACGACACCCACTACACCGAGCGCTACCTGGGGCACCCGGACGAGGCACCCGCCGTGTACGCGGCGAACTCGCTGGTCACCGATGAGGGGCTGAGCGGGGCGGCCGGCCCGGCCCGGCCGATGCTGCTGGTCCACGGGCTCGCCGACGACAACGTGGTGGCGGCGCACACCCTGCGGCTGTCCTCGGCGCTGCTGGCGGCGGGCCGGCCGCACGAGGTGCTGCCGCTGTCGGGCGTCACCCACATGACGCCGCAGGAACAGGTGGCGGAGAACCTGCTGCTGCTCCAGGTGGACTTCCTGCGCCGGGCGCTGGGGCTCGGGCCGGCCTGACCGGCGGGCGGGCGGGAGTCACCAGCCGGGCGGGCGGCGGGCGGGCGGGGCCGGGGGCAGCGCGGCGACGGGCCGGTAGGGGGCCGGTCGGGGCTCCCCCGGCCGGGCCAGCAGCACCAGGACGGCGGCCCCGGCGAACACGCCGAAGACCGAGGTGGCGAGGGAGAGCCGGGCGTCGCCCTCCAGCCGGGCGAAGGCGGCGAACCAGCCGGCGTTCAGCGCGGTGGCCACGCCGCCGGTGCCCCAGCCGGCCAGCAGCAGCCCGGCGAGCAGGCCGACCGGGCGGGCGTGCCGGGCGCGGGCGAGGGCGCTGAACGCGGCGGCGGACAGCAGCAGGATCAGCACGACGGCCAGCCAGCCGGGCGGGACGGCGAGCACGGGCAGCAGCAGGGAGCGCCCGCCGGTGAACCGGTCGACGGTGAACTCGACCGGCAGCGCGGTCGCCCAGTGCACCTCCCAGGCCGTCCAGACCAGGGCGGCCGACCCGCACAGCGCCCCGGCGGCGACGGCGGGCCCGCGGCGCGGCCGGGCGGGTCCGCCGGGCTCCCCGGGGCGCCCGGGCTCGTAGGTGTCGCGGCGCCCGGCGGCGGCGGTGACGACGAGTCCGGCGCCGAGGGCGAGCGTCAGCAGGGTGGTGACGAGGGCGTCGACGCCGGAGGCCCACAGTCCGGGCAGCCGCAGCGCGAGGGTGGTGAGCCCGGTGGCGGCGAGCGCGGGCCCGGCCAGCGAGGAGCGCAGGGCGGCGAGCGCGGTGGCCGCGTAGGCGAGCAGCAGCAGCGGGTCGACGAGCGAGGTGGCGGCCCGGCGCCTGAGCAGGAAGTCCCGGTCCCCCGCCCAGTACCAGAGCAGGTCGGCGGGCGAGCGGAAGGCGGCCAGGTCGCTCAGCAGCCAGACGACGATGACGAGGGCGAGCGCGGCGCAGAGGGCGGCGCCGGTGAGACGTGCCGTTCGTGTCACAGTCACGGGGCCGATACTCACGGTCGCGAACGGCCGAAACAAGCGGTTCGGCGAATGCGGCGGGATGGTGCGTCAAGTCGGCCGCCGGAGTGACCGGCCGGGGCGACATGGCGCGCCCCGGCCGGTACGACGGCACCCGCACGGCCGTACGAGACCGAGCGTGCCGTGTCCGTATATCGGATCCGATTCGGCGGGGTTGCCCGGAGGTTAAGCCTCCGGCGGGGTCTCCGGGGGCTCCGGGGGCTCCGGAGCGGCGGCGTCGTTCCGGGCGCCGTTCTGGCTGCCGTTCTGATTGCCGTTCTCCGGGGGCACCACCTGCTTCTCCTCGGCGAAGTGGCAGGCCGAGTCGTGCTTGGCCGGGGTGTCGGTGAGCCGGAAGACCGCCGGGACGGCGAGCAGCGGGACCTCCAGGGAGCAGCGCTCCTGGGCCTTCCAGCAGCGGGTGCGGAAGCGGCAGCCGGAGGGGACGTTCGCCGGGGAGGGCACGTCGCCGGCGAGGATGATCCGCTCGCGGTGCTCGCGCGCGTCGGGGTCGGGCACCGGCACGGCGGAGAGCAGCGCCTGGGTGTAGGGGTGGGTGGGATGGTCGTAGATCTCGGCGTCGGAGCCGATCTCCACGATCCGGCCGAGGTACATGACGCCGATCCGGTCGGAGATGTGCCGGACGATCGACAGGTCGTGCGCGATGAAGACGTAGGACAGGCTGAACTCGTTCTGGAGCCGTTCCAGCAGGTTGACCACCTGTGCCTGGACGGACACGTCGAGGGCGGAGACCGGCTCGTCGGCCACGATGATCTCGGGCTGGAGGGCGAGCCCGCGGGCGATGCCGATGCGCTGGCGCTGGCCGCCGGAGAACTGGTGCGGATAGCGGTTGATGTACTCCGGGTTGAGGCCGACGACGTCGAGCAGGTCCTGGACCTTGCGGCGCCGGTCGCCCTTGGGCGCGACCTCGGGGTGGATCTCGTACGGCTCCCCGATGATGTCGCCGACCGTCATGCGCGGGTTCAGCGAGGTGTACGGGTCCTGGAAGACCATCTGGATGTTGCGGCGCACGGCCTTGAGGGCGCGCGGGGACATGGCGGTGATGTCCTCGCCCTTGTACGAGATGGAGCCGGCGGTCGGGCGCTCCAGGTTGACCAGCATCTTGGCGACGGTCGACTTGCCGCAGCCGGACTCCCCGACGATGCCGAGGGTCTCGCCCGCGGCGAGGTCGAAGTCCACGCCGTCGACCGCCTTGACCGCGCCGACCTGCTTCTTGAAGAGGACGCCCCGGGTCAGCGGATAGTGCTTGACCAGGTCGCGGACCTGGAGAATCGCCTCAGCCATGGAGGCACTCCTTCCAGAAGTGGCAGGCGCTCGACCTCGGTACGGGCGATTCGGTGACCTCGTACAGCGGCGGTACGTCGGTGCGGCACACGTCCTGGGCCAGCGGGCAGCGCGGGTTGAAGGCGCAGCCGGAGGGGATGGCGAGCAGGTTGGGCGGCAGCCCCTTGATCGCGTAGAGCTCCTGGCCCTTCTGGTCCAGGCGCGGGATGGAGTCGAGCAGGCCGCGCGTGTAGGGGTGGGCGGGGGCCTTGTAGATCTGGTGGACGGGGGCCTGTTCGACGATCCGGCCCGCGTACATCACGGCGATCTTGTCGGCGACGTCCGCGACGACGCCGAGGTCGTGGGTGATGAGGATGAGCCCCATGTTGAGCTCGCGCTGGAGCTCGGCGAGCAGGTCCATGACCTGGGCCTGGACGGTGACGTCGAGGGCGGTGGTCGGCTCGTCCGCGATGATCAGCTCGGGTTCGAGGGCCAGCGCCATCGCGATCATGATGCGCTGGCGCATGCCGCCGGAGAACTGGTGCGGGTACTGCCCGACGCGTTCCTTGGCGGCGGGGATGCGGACCCGGTCCATCAGCTCGACGGCCTTGGCCCGGGAGTCCTTCTTGGACATGCCCCGGTGGACCTGGAACATCTCGCCGAGCTGTTCGCCGACGCTGACCACCGGGTTGAGGGAGGACAGCGCGTCCTGGAAGACCATCGCCATCTTGGCGCCGCGGATCTTCCGGCGCTCCTCCTCCTTCAGCTTGAGCAGGTCCTGCCCCTGGAAGAGGATCTCGCCGCCGCTGATCTTGCCGGGGGGCATGTCGAGGATGCCCATGACGGCCTGGGCGGTGACGGACTTGCCGGAGCCGGACTCGCCGAGCACGGCGAGCGTCTCCCCGGCGTCCACCGAGTAGTTGACGCCGTTGACCGCCTTGGCCACCCCGTCCCGGGTGTGGAACTCCACGTGCAGGTCGCGCACTTCGAGCAGCATGGTCGGCTACCTCAGCTTGGGGTCGAGGGCGTCGCGCACCGCGTCGCCGAGCATGATGAAGGCGAGCACCGTGACGGCGAGCGCGCCGGCCGGCCAGAGCAGCATGTGCGGGGCGTTGCGGATGTACTGCGAGGCCGAGGAGATGTCGATGCCCCAGGACACGGTCGGCGGCTTCAGGCCGACGCCCAGGTAGGAGAGGGTCGCCTCCAGGGCGATGTAGGTGCCGAGCGCGATGGTCGCGACGACGATCACGGGGGCGATCGCGTTGGGCGCGATGTGCCGCAGCAGCATCCGGGAGTTGGAGGCGCCGAGCGCGCGGGCGGCCTGGACGTAGTCGTTCTGTTTGGCCGTGATGACGGAGCCTCGGGCGATCCGGGAGAGCTGGGGCCAGCCGAGCAGCACCATGAAGCCGATCACGGGCCAGACGGTGGCGCTGGTGACCACGGACAGCAGCACCAGGCCGCCGAGGACGACGGGGATGGCGAAGAAGACGTCGGTGATCCGGGAGAGCACGCCGTCCCAGGCGCCGCCGAAGAAGCCGGCGAGGCCGCCGAGGACGCCGCCGAGGAGGGCGACGCCGAGGGTGGCGAGGACGCCGACGGTGACGGAGGTCCGGGCGCCGTAGACGACCCGGGTGTAGACGTCGCAGCCCTGCCCGTTGAAGCCGAAGGGGTGGCCGGGCTGGGAGCCCTCCTGGGCCTTGGAGAGGTCGCAGTCGAGGGGGTCCCCGGAGGCGATCAGCGAGGGCCAGATGGAGATGACCACCAGGAAGAGGATGACGAGCGCCGAGACGATGAAGACGGGGTTGCGGCGCAGGTCGTGCCAGGCGTCGGACCACAGGGAGCGGGCCTTCTTGTCGGCGCCGGTGCCCTCGGGGCCGCCGGGGCCGCCGGGGCCGCCCTCCAGGGTCTCCGCCTCGGCCGTGGCGAGGTCGGCCGCGCCGCCGGCGCCGGTGGAGGCGATGGCCCGGCCCTCTTCGCCGTACGACTCGAGGGGCTCAAACGGTTCGCGCGGCTCAGGCATAGCGAATCCTCGGGTCAAGGACGGCGTACAGGAGGTCGACCAGGAGGTTGGCCAGCAGGAAGACCAGGACGAGGACGGTCACGAAGCCGACCACGGTCTGGGTGTTCTGGCGGACGATGCCCTGGTAGAGCTGGTAGCCGACGCCGTGGATGTTGAAGATCCGTTCGGTGACGATGGCGCCGCCCATCAGCGCGCCGACGTCGGCGCCGATGAAGGTGACCACCGGGATCAGGCTGTTGCGCAGCAGGTGGCGGGTGATGACCCGGCGGCGCGGGAGGCCCTTGGCGATCGCGGTGCGGACGTAGTCGGCGCGCCGGTTCTCGGCGATCGAGGTCCGGGTGAGCCGGGTGACGTACGCGAGCGAGACGGAGGCGAGGACCAGTCCGGGGACGATCAGCTCGCTGAAGGGCGCCTCGGGCGAAACCGCGGGTTTGATCCAGCCCCATTTCACGCCGAGCAGCAGCTGGATCAGCAGGCCGGTGACGAAGGTGGGGACGGAGAGGACGACCAGGGTCAGCAGCAGCACGGTGGTGTCGACGGGCCGGCCGCGCTTGAGGCCGGTGAGGACGCCGAGGCTGATGCCGATGACGATCTCGAAGAGGATCGCGACGATGGTGAGCCGGATGGTGACCGGGAAGGCGCTGGCCATCAGCTCGGTGACGGGCTGCCCGTTGAAGGCGGTGCCGAAGTCGCCGGTGAAGACGTTGCCCATGTAGATCAGGTATTGCTGCCAGACCGGCTTGTCGAGTCCGAACTCCTTCTTCAGCTGGGCGGCGGTGGCCGGGTCGCACGCCCGGTCGCCGCAGAGTCCGGCGATGGGGTCGCCCATCACGTTCACCATCAGGAAGATCAACAGCGTGGCGCCGAAGAAGACCGGGATCATCTGCAGCAGCCGCCGGATCACATAGCGACCCATGGAAGCCTCCGGAGCGGGGGGAGGTGGGCGGGTGGGCGGGCGTCGGGAGCGCGTACGGCCCGGCGCGGAGGTCCGCGGGCCGGGCCGAACGCAGCCGACCTGCTACGAGGTCACTTGACCTTGATCTGGTCGTAGACCGGGACGCTGAACGGGTTGAGCATCACGTTCTCGACCCGGTCCGAGTAGCCGGCGCTGCCGTTCTGGTACCAGAGCGGGATGGCGCCCATGTCGTTCTTCAGGACCGTCTCGGCCTGCTGGAAGAGCCCGACGGCCTTGGTGGTGTCGGTCTCGGCGTTGGCCTGGTTCACCAGCTTGTCGAACTCGGGGTTGGTGTACTTGCCGTCGTTCGAGGAGGCGCCGGTGTAGTACAGCGGCTGGAGGAAGTTCTGGATGAGCGGGTAGTCCATCTGCCAGCCGGCCCGGAAGGGGCCGTTGAGCTTCCCCTGGGTGACCTGGTTGCGGTAGTCGGCGAAGGTGCCGACCGGGTTGCCGACGCAGGCCGTGTTGTTGCCGAGCGCCCGGTTGATGGAGTTGCAGACGGCGTCCACCCACTCCTTGTGGGAGCCGGTGTCGGCGTTGTACGAGATCTTCATCGTGCCGCCGGGGATGCCGCCGCCCTCGGCGACCAGCTTCTTCGCCTCGGTGGGGTTGTAGACGCAGGAGTCGCCGCAGATGTCCTTGAAGCCGCCCTTCTCGCCGAGCACCGGCGAGGTCCAGTCCTGGGCGGGTGTGCGGGTCTTCTGGAAGATCGTCTCGGTGATCTGCTTGCGGTCGATCGCCATCGACAGGCCGGTGCGCATCTTCTCCTGGCCGGGCTTGTTCCACGCCGGGTCGTAGAAGGGGAAGGAGAGCGTCTGGATGATGCCGGCGGGGGTGTTGATGTACCGGTCGCCGAGGTCGGCGGAGACGTTCTTGAGCTGCGAGGCGGGCACGTCGTCGACGAGGTCGAGGTTGCCGGCCGTCAGGTCGGTGTAGGCGGTGTTGTTGTCGGTGTAGACCTTGAGGGTGATGCCGCCGTTCTGGGCCTTGTCGGCGCCGGGGTAGCCGTCCCACTTCTTGAGGACCATCTGGGAGCCCTTGGAGTAGGAGTCCACGGTGTACGGGCCGTTGCCGACCGGCTTGGAGAGCCAGGCGGCGTGGTCGTCGTAGAACGCCTTGGGCAGCGGGGCGAAGGCGGCGTAGCCGAGCGTGTCGGGGAAGGTGGAGAACTTCTGCGACAGCTTGACGGTGAAGGTCTTGTCGTCGACGACCTTGAGGCCCGACATGGTCTGGGCGGTCGGCTCGCCCTTGTCGGGGTGGACCTGGCTGTAGCCGTCGATGTAGCCGAAGAAGTAGGCGTTCTTCTGGTTGTTCTTCAGGTTGGCGCCGTAGTTCCAGGCGTCGACGAAGGACTTCGCGGTGACCTTCTCGCCGTTGGAGAAGGTCCAGCCGTCCTTGAGGGTGATGGTGAAGTTGGTCGAGTCGGTGGTCTCGATCTTGTCGGCCAGCATGTTGTTCGCCGCGCCGGTCTTCGGGTCGTACTGCTTGAGCCCCCGGAAGATCATGGAGAGGACCTTGCCGCCCTGCACCTCGTTGGTGTTCGACGGCTCCAGCGGGTTCTGCGGGTCGCCCCAGGACGAGCTCACGGTGCCCCCGGCCCCGCCGCCGCCGCTGTCGCCGCCCCCGCCGCAGGCGGTCGCCGCGAGGGCGACGGCGGTGGCCAGAGCGGCCCACTTGGCGTGCGTGGCTCCACGCATGGAGTGCCTCCCGAATGTCCTCAGTCTGACTTAGGCCCCAATATCACCCGATATTGACGGGAGTGCACTTTTACGGCGTCCGGATGAACGGGCCCGGCCGGCGGCCCGCCGGGCGCGGGCGGACCCGGGCTCGGGCGCGGGCGGACCCGGGCTCGGGCACGCGAAGGCCCCCGGCGCCCTTGCGGGTGCCGGGGGCCTCGTACGCCCGGGGGGATCAGACGGAGAGGACCGTCTTCTCCTCGGCGAAGTGGCACGCGGACTCGTGCGCGGCCGGGGTGTCCACCCCGCGGAAGCGCGCCGGGACGGCGAGCAGCGGGATCTCGGAGCTGCAGCGCTCCTCGGCCTTCCAGCAGCGGGTGCGGAAGCGGCAGCCCGACGGCGGGTTGGCCGGCGAGGGCACGTCACCGGTGAGGATGATCCGCTCGCGGTTCGCGCGGGCCTCGGGGTCCGGCACCGGCACCGCGGAGAGCAGCGCCTGCGTGTACGGGTGGGTCGGGTGCTCGTAGATCTCGGTGTCCGTGCCGATCTCGGCGAGCTTGCCGAGGTACATCACGCCGACCCGGTCGGAGATGTGCCGGACGATCGACAGGTCGTGCGCGATGAAGATGTAGGACAGGTTGAACTCGTCCTGCAGCTTCTCCATCAGGTTGATGACCTGCGCCTGGACGGAGACGTCCAGGGCGGAGACCGGCTCGTCGCAGATGATGATCTCGGGGTTGAGCGCGAGACCGCGGGCGATGCCGATGCGCTGGCGCTGGCCGCCGGAGAACTGGTGCGGGTACCGGTTGATGTACTCCGGGTTCAGACCGACGACGTCCAGCAGGTCCTGCACCTTGCGGCGCCGGTCGCCCTTCGGGGCCACCTCGGGGTGGATGTCGAAGGGCTCGCCGATGATGTCGCCGACCGTCATGCGCGGGTTCAGCGAGGTGTACGGGTCCTGGAAGACCATCTGGATGTTGCGGCGCACGGTCTTCAGGGCGCGGCCGGACAGCTTGGTGATGTCCTGGCCCTTGTAGAAGACCTCGCCCGCGGTGGCCCGCTCCAGGTTCATCAGCAGCTTGGCGACGGTGGACTTGCCACAGCCGGACTCGCCGACGATGCCGAGGGTCTCGCCCTGGTAGAGGTCGAAGGAGACCCCGTCCACGGCCTTGACCGCGCCGACCTGCTTCTTGAAGAGGATGCCCTGGGTCAGCGGGAAGTGCTTCTGCAGGTTGCGCACCTGGAGGATCGGCTCACCGCGCTCGACGGGGGCGTCGAGGGCCGCGACCACGGCCTCGTCGTTCGTGCTGGGCTCAGCCATGGATCGTCTCCTTCCAGAAGTGGCAGGCGCTCTTGCGGCCCGGCAGATCGGTGCCGTCCTGCTCGGTGACCGGCGCCAGGGCCGGGATCTCCGTACGGCAGATGTCCGTGGCCTTCGGGCAGCGCGGGTTGAAGGCGCAGCCGGTGGGGACGCGGAGCAGGTTGGGCGGCAGGCCCTTGATCGCGTAGAGCTCCTGGCCCTTCTGGTCCAGGCGCGGGATCGAGTCCAGCAGGCCGCGGGTGTACGGGTGGGCCGGGCGCTTGTAGAGCTCGCCCACCGGGGCCTGCTCGACGATCCGGCCCGCGTACATGACCGCGATCTTGTCCGCGACGTCGGCGACGACGCCGAGGTCGTGGGTGATCAGGATCAGGCCCATGTTGAACTCGCGCTGGAGCTCCGCGAGCAGGTCCATGACCTGGGCCTGGACGGTCACGTCGAGCGCCGTGGTGGGCTCGTCCGCGATGATCAGGTCCGGCTCCAGGGCCAGCGCCATGGCGATCATGATGCGCTGGCGCATACCGCCGGAGAACTGGTGGGGGTAGTCGGAGACCCGCGCCTTGGCGGCGGGGATCTTGACCCGGTCCATCAGCTCGATGGCCTTGAGCTTGGCGTCCTTCTTGGAGAGCCCGTGGTGCACGCGGAACATCTCGCCGAGCTGGTAGCCGACGGAGAGGACCGGGTTGAGGGAGGACAGCGCGTCCTGGAAGATCATCGCGATCTTCCGGCCGCGGATCTGCCGGCGCTCCTCGTTGGACATCTTGAGCATGTCCTGGCCGCGGAACAGGATCTCGCCCTGCGGGATCTTGCCGGGCGGCATGTCGAGGATGCCCATGATGGCCTGGGCGGTCACGGACTTGCCGGAGCCGGACTCGCCGAGCACGGCCAGCGTCTCCCCGGCGTTCACCGAGTAGTTGACGCCGTTGACCGCCTTGGCCACACCGTCGCGGGTGTGGAACTCGACGTGCAGGTCACGGACTTCGAGCAGCGGACCGGTCTGGTCGCCGCCACGCGGCGCGGGGACCGTCGCGGGATTGTCGATGATGGTCACTACGCCCTCCTCAGCGCATCTTCGGGTCGAGGGCGTTGCGGACCGCTTCGCCGAGCATGATGAATGCCAGCACGGTGATGCTCAGCATGATCGAGGGCCACAGCAGGATGTGCGGGGCCACTCGGATCTGGTCGACGGCGGTGGAGATGTCGACGCCCCAGGAGACGGTCGGGGAGGCGAGGCCCAGACCCAGGTAGGACAGGGTCGCCTCGGCGGAGATGTAACCGCCGAGCGAGATGGTGGCGACGACGATCAGCGGGGCCATGGCGTTCGGCAGGATGTGCCGGAACAGGATCCGCGTGGTGCCGGCGCCGAGCGCCGTGGCGGCGTGGACGTAGTCGGCCTGCTTGACCGTGATCACGGCGCCGCGCATGACGCGGGCCATCTGGGTCCAGCCGAGGAAGGCCAGCGCTCCGACGACGACCCAGACGGTGCGCTCGGTGAAGGACTGGAGCACGACCATGGCGCCGAGCAGGAACGGGATGCCGAAGAAGATGTCGGTGATCCGGGAGAGGACCGCGTCGGTCACGCCGCCGAAGTAACCGGCGATCATGCCCATCAGGCCGCCGAAGATCGTGACGATCAGGGTGACGCAGACGCCGACGATGATCGAGGCGCGGGTGCCGTGGATCAGGCGGGCGTACACGGACCGGCCCTGGCCGTCGTAACCGAACCACTCGGGCGAGCCGATGTGGCCCAGCTCGGGCTTGCCGAGGAAGTGCTTCACCAGGTCGCCGCTGGTCGGCGAGGCGCTGGTGAAGAGGCCCGGGAAGACGGCGATCAGCAGCAGGAAGAAGATCATCACCGCGGAGACGATGAAGTACGGGTTGCGGCGCAGGTCGGTCCACGCGTCGCCCCAGAGGCTGCGCGTCTTCTCGGCCTTCGCCGGCGCCGGCGCGGCTGCGTCGGCAGAGGGGGAGGCGACGCCGCCGTCGACGGGGGCCGCGGTCTTGGTCACGTCAGGCATAACGGATCCTCGGGTCCAGGACCGCGTACAGCAGGTCGATGAAAAGGCTGGTGAGGAGGTAGACGATCACCAGGATCGTCACGAGGCCGACCAGGGTGCCGCCTTCGCGACGGGAGATCGACTCGGCGATCAGACCACCGACGCCCTTGATGTTGAAGATCTTCTCGGTGACGACCGCACCGCCCATGAGCGCGCCGATGTCGGTGCCCAGGAAGGTGATGACCGGGATCATCGAGTTGCGCATCAGGTGGACACCGATGATGCGGCGCTTCGGCAGGCCCTTCGCGACGGCCGTGCGCATGTAGTCGGCGCGCAGGTTCTCCGCCATCGTGGTCCGGGTCAGCCGGGTCACGTACGCGAGGGACAGACCGCCGAGGACGATCGCCGGGGCGATCATCTCGGACCACAGAGCGTCGTTGCTGACGTTCGGGTCGATCCAGTGCAGGTTGTCGGCGAAGACCATCTTGATGAAGAAGCCGAGCACGAAGACCGGGATCGAGATGATCAGCAGGGTGAAGATCAGGATCGAGTTGTCCGCGAGCTTGCCCGCCTTCAGACCACCGATGATGCCGAGACCGATGCCGAAGATGAGCTCGAACGCGAAGGCCAGCGTGGCCAGCTGGAGCGTGACGGGGAACGCGGCCCCGAGAACCTCGGTGACCGGGCGACCATTGCGGATCTGGGTACCGAAGTCGAAATGCAGGAGCATGTCCCGCATATAGACGAAGTACTGCTCCGGCAGTGACTTGTCGAGACCCAGCTCATGGCGCTTCGCGGCGAGGGTCGCGGGATCCGCGCCCTTGTCACCGAACATCGCCAGCACGGGGTCACCGGGCAGGGCGTGCACCATGAGGAAGATCAGCAGGGTTGTCCCGAAGAAAACCGGGATCATCTGGAGCAGTCGTCGTGCGACATAGCGCCCCATCATGCCTCCGTTGAGATGTGACGGCCGCAGCCGACGGGCCCTCCCCCGACAGCCTGCCCGCGTTCGGGCATGCTGATGTCGCGGAAGGGCCCCCCAGCCACTGCGTAAGGCACCGAGGCGGGGCTGACGATTCGTCAGCCCCGCGCTGCGGCGAGCGGACTACGCTTGGGTGATTACTTCTTGACCTCGACGCCGGTCAGGATCGGGTCGCCGTCCTGGCCGTAGGCCACGCCGGTGACCTTCTCCGAGTAACCCGCGTTGACCTTGTAGTACCAGAGCGGGATCGACGGCATGTAGTTGACCAGGTCCTTCTCGATGGCCTGGTACGCCTTGACGGACTCGTCGAGGGTCTTGACCGAGTCGGCCGCCGCGATCTTGGCGTCCAGCTCCTTGTTGGAGAAGTCACCCTGGTTGCCGCCCGCACCCGTGCGGAACAGGTCCGAGATGAAGTTGGCGTTCACCGGGTAGTCGAGCACCCAGCCGGAGCGGTACAGGGACTTGACCTGCTTCGTCTTACGAGCGGTCAGGTCGGCCTGGAAGTCCGGCTTGCCGTCGCCGACGCACTGGACATTGGTGGCCTGGGTGATGCTGTTGCAGACCGCCTCCACCCACTCCTTGTGCCCACCGTCGGCGTTGTACTGGATGGAGATCTTGTTGCCGGGGACGCCGCCGCCGGCCGCGATGAGCTCCTTGGCCTTGGCCGGGTCGAACTTGGTGACCTCGACCGCGTTCGGCTGGTAGCCGAGCACGCCCTTGGCGACCCAGCCGGTCGCCGGCTCACGGGTGCCGTTGAGCACCGTCTTCGTGATGGTGGCGCGGTCGATCGCCATCGAGAGGCCCTGGATGACCTTCGGGTCGACCGGCTTCGGCTTCTTCCACTGGTCGGCGTAGAAGGCGACGGCGATCGTCTGGATCGCGGAGTACGCCTGGTCGACCGCGCGGTCGCCGAGGTCCTGGCGGTAGACCGGCAGGTCCTTCGGGGCGAGCTGACGCAGGACGTCGACGTTGCCCGACTTCAGGTCCTCGTACGCGGCCTCGAGGGTGGTGTAGTTCTTGAAGACCACACCGCCGTTCTTCGCCTTGTTCGGGCCCTTGTAGCCGTCGAAGCGGGTGATCTCGATCTGCTTCTTGTGGTCCCACGACTTGAACTTGTAGGGACCGTTGCCGACCGGCTTCTCGCCGCCGGCCTTCGGGTCCTTGTAGAAGGACTGCGGCAGCGGCGCGAAGACGATGTACGCCAGCTTGTGCGCGAAGTACGGAACCGGCTTCTTGAGCTCGATGGTGAAGGTGTTGTCGTCGACGACCTTCAGACCGTCCATCTTGTCCGAGGTGGGCTTGGCGCCCTCACCCTCGGGGTGGACCTTGTCGTAGCCGACGAAGTCCTCGAACCAGGACGAGAGGCCCTGGGCGTTCTTGACGTTGGCGTTCCAGTTCCACGCGTCCACGAAGGACTTCGAGGTCACCGGGGTGCCGTCGTGGAAGGTCCAGCCCGGCTTGAGCTTGACGGTCCAGGTCTTCGAGTCCGTCGTGGTGACCGACTCGGCGTTGATCATCTCCAGCGAGCCGTCGGGCTTGTAGTCGACCAGGGTCGAGAACAGGCCGGCCATGACGGCGGAGCCGTTCGACTCCATCGTGTCGCCGGTGAGCAGGGGCTTCTCAGGCTCGCCCAGCTCGATGGAGAAGATGCCGTTCGGGTCAACAGCGCCCTTGGCGTCGCTGCCGCCGTCGCTCTTACCCCCGCCACAGGCGGTCGCTGCCAGGGCGACGACGATCGCGCCCGCTACCCACTTGGCGCTCTTGGCACCGCGCATGGGTTCCTCCTCATGAGTCCACTTGTCACTACAAGAGGGACACTCCGAGCGCTGCCGACACCCCTGACGGCGTTGCACTCAAGTGTCCCGAGTGTGCTCGTGAGTCGGCACTCCCCACAGTGCGTGACCCATTGACCCGAGCTCAATGGAGCCAACTATTAAGTACGTCCGGGCCGTAAACCACACTTAAGTGGTCTCGTTTTGACAACATCGCCAAGCCACCGAAGACCGAAATCCGGACAAAGCGAGCACAGACAGACACCGACGAAACGGACTGTTAACACATGTTCCGGAGAGCGACGACCGATATCCGGACAGTGGGGTTCCGTAATGAACTTGACTAAACGTTGAAAAAGGGCCCGGCCCCCGCCTCTTCAGGCGGGGGCCGGGCCCTTCGGAGCGTCACGCGCGCGGGTGCGCACGTGACACTCGCGACACCGGCGCTTGGCGTCAGCCGTTCTTGGCGCGCGAGGAGGCGCGGCCACGCGCGTTCTGGTCCAGGATGACCTTGCGGATGCGCACGGCCTCCGGGGTCACCTCGACGCACTCGTCGTCGCGGCAGAACTCCAGGGACTGCTCCAGGGACAGCTTGCGGGGCGGGACGATCGCCTCGAAGGAGTCGGCGGAGGCGGAGCGCATGTTGGTGAGCTTCTTCTCCTTGGTGATGTTCACGTCCATGTCGTCGGAGCGCGAGTTCTCGCCGACGATCATGCCCTCGTACACCTCGGTGCCGGGGTCGGTGAACAGCACGCCGCGCTCCTGCAGGTTCGTCATCGCGAAGGCGGTGACGGCACCGGCGCGGTCGGCGACCAGGGAGCCGTTGTTACGGGTGGTCAGGGTGCCGAACCACGGCTCGTGGCCCTCGTGGATCGAGTGGGCGATGCCCGTGCCGCGGGTGTTGGTCAGGAACTCCGTACGGAAGCCGATGAGGCCGCGGGACGGAACGACGAACTCCATGCGGACCCAGCCGGAGCCGTGGTTCGACATGTTGTCCATGCGGCCCTTGCGGACGCCCATGAGCTGCGTGACGGCGCCCATGTGCTCCTCGGGCACGTCGACCGTGAGGCGCTCGACGGGCTCGTGCACCTTGCCGTCGACCTCCTTGGTGACGACCTGGGGCTTGCCGATGGTGAGCTCGAAGCCCTCGCGGCGCATCTGCTCGACCAGGATGGCGAGCGCGAGCTCACCACGGCCCTGGACCTCCCAGGCGTCCGGACGCTCGGTGTCGAGGACGCGGAGCGAGACGTTGCCGATCAGCTCGCGGTCGAGGCGGTCCTTGACCTGGCGGGCGGTGACCTTGCGCTGCTTGACCGCGGACTTGGCGTCCGCGCCCTTGCCGGTGCCGCCGCGGCCGACGAGCGGCGAGGTGTTGGTGCCGATGGTCATGGAGATCGCCGGCTGGTCGACCGTGATCAGCGGCAGCGCGATCGGGTTCTCCGGGTCGGCCAGCGTCTCGCCGATCATGATGTCCGGGATACCGGCGACGGCGCAGATGTCGCCGGGGCCGGCCACCTCGGCGGGCTTGCGGGTGAGCGCCTCGGTCATCATCAGCTCGGTGATGCGGACGTTGGAGATGCTGCCGTCCCGCTTGATCCACGCGACCGTCTGGCCCTTGCGCAGCTCGCCCTGCTCGACGCGGAGCAGCGCGATGCGGCCGAGGAAGTTGTCGGCGTCCAGGTTGGTGACGTGGGCCTGGAGGGGGGCCTCCTCGTCGTACACCGGGGCCGGGACGTGCTCCAGGATGGCGTTGAAGAACGGCTCCAGGTTGTCGCTGTCCGCGGGGACCGTGCCGTTCTCCGGCTTGGTCAGCGAGGCGATGCCGTCACGGCCGCAGGCGTAGACGATCGGGAACTCGATCTGGTCCTCGTCCGCGTCCAGGTCGAGGAAGAGGTCGTAGGTCTCGTTGACGACCTCGTCGATCCGGGAGTCCGGGCGGTCCGTCTTGTTGATGCAGAGGATGACGGGCTTGCGCTGCTGGAGGGCCTTGCGCAGCACGAAGCGGGTCTGCGGGAGCGGACCCTCGGAGGCGTCCACCAGGAGGACGACCGCGTCCACCATCGAGAGACCGCGCTCGACCTCGCCACCGAAGTCGGCGTGGCCGGGGGTGTCGATGATGTTGATCGTGATCGGGGCCCCGCCGTCCTTGGGGTGATACTTCACCGCCGTGTTCTTGGCGAGGATCGTGATGCCCTTCTCACGCTCCAGGTCGTTCGAGTCCATCATGCGGTCGTCGAGCTGCTGGTGGGCGGCGAAGGCACCGGCCTGCTTGAGCATGGCGTCGACGATGGTCGTCTTGCCATGGTCGACGTGGGCGACGATGGCGACGTTACGGATGTCGTGGCGCGTGGGCATGGGTGCTTGCGCTTCTCTCGGATCGTGGGATGCGGCGTCAGTTCCTCTTACGCCCGCCGGGCGGACGCGCCACGGCTATGTCCTATGGTACGGGGCTGCCGTGCAAGGGGCTTCCCCACCCGGGATCCGAGGGGTTCTACTGGGGGGTTCCGCGGGCGTCGGGGGCACCTGGAGCGGAGGCGTCCCGCCGCGTGGACGTACGGCGGGGAGCGTGGTGAGAAGGCGTGCGGCCGGGTCAAGGGGCCGATGCGATCCTGCCCGCCGGGGTCACCGGCGGGCAAGGAACTTGAGCTGCTTCTGAGCTTGCGACTTGGACTTTCGGCGGCTTTAGGGTAATGCGCTCACTTGCGGGTGTTGCGCTCCGCTCCGCGTGCGGACGCGGGCTTCTTGTAGCCGATGTCCTGGTAGCGGGGGGCGGCCAGGCCCCAGGCGCCGGCGTTCACCAGGTCGGTCCTGGCGGCGACCAGCTGGGGGCGCTGGTAGAGCGGGATGGAGCCGGCGGCGGCCCAGATCCGGGCGTCGGCCTGGCGGACCAGGTCGCGGGACTCGTCCTCGTCGAGGGTGGCCACCGCCTGGTCGAACAGTTGATCGATACGGTCGGTGCCGACCCGGGCGTAGTTCTGCTCGACCAGCAGCGAGCCGTCCGAGGCGGGCTCCGGCTTGGCGAAGATCGGCCGGGCGTCGGTGGCCGGGAAGGCGCTGGCGGGCCAGGAGTAGAGGGCCAGGTCGTAGTCGCCGGAGGCGATGTGGTCCTTGAAGAAGCTGTCGTCGGAGACCTTCGTCACCGAGGTGCGGATGCCCACCGCGTCGAGCATCCGGACGATCCGGTCGCCCACCGCCCGCAGCGACTCCGAGCCCGGCCCCGAGGGCAGGACGAAGCGGAGGCTGAGCGGCTTGCCGTCCTTGCCCAGCGCCTGGGCGGCGGCGGTCCCCGCGTCGACGGCCGCCGGGGCGGCGGAGCCGCGCGGGGCGTAGGCGCCCGCCGCGCCCTTGGCCTCGGCCGCGCCCGCGCCGGTGCCGGTCTCCAACGCCTCGGCCTGGCGCAGCAGGGCCGCGCTCTGGAGGGCGGCGACGGGGGCGGGGGCGAGGATGTTGGTGCCGTTCTCGGGACCGCCCGCGCCGATCAGCGGGGCGGCCCGGCGCGCGCCGGGCTTGTCGTCGCCGACGATGTAGAGCCCGTCGTCGGAGGCCGTGTCCGCGTCCTTGCGGCCCGCGGCCTTCTCGTCCGTCTTCTCGGAGGTCTTCTCGGCGGCCTTCTCCCCGCCCTCCTTCGCCGCGTCCTTCGCGGCCTTCTCGGCGGCGCTGCCCGCCTTCGCCCCGGCCGGCTTCTTCAACGCGCCGCCGGGCACCCAGCCCGCGTCGGCGAGGAGCGCCCGCGCCTCCTGGGTGTCCTGGTCGCCCAGGGCGTCGCTGCTGTCCGCGTACGCGGCCTGCCCGGCGAGCGCCAGGTGGCTGCCGGGCGGGGTGGCGGGCAGGCCCAGCGGCTTCAGCACGGTGTCGGCGAGCTCCTGGCGGTTGATCGCGCGGGCCACCGCCCGGCGGACCCGCTCGTCGGACAGCGCGCCGGACTCCCCGTTGAGGGAGAGCTGGGTGTAGGCGGGCTCCAGGGACTTGCGCACGACGAACCGGGCCAGGCCGTCCTGCTCGGCCGCGTACCGGGCGATGGCCTGCTGGTTCTTCTCCCGGGCGGCCTGCACCTCGGCGGCCTTCTCCTCGTCGGAGCCGTGCGCCAGGGCCCAGGAGCGCAGGGCGGCGGCGGGGGTGATCCCGGCGCCGGGGCCGTGGGTGAGGGCCTGCCCGCCGGAGCGGCCGGCTTGGGCGTCCCGGACCGCGAGCGCGATCCGCTCGGCGGCGGAGCGGTCGACGTCGGCGAGGTCGAGCGTCCCGGCGGCGAGCGCGGCGGCCCGGTCGGCGCGGGGGACGGCCTTGAGGACGAGGGTGTCGAGCTTGGCGGTCTGCCCCCACCAGCGCGGGTTGCGCGCGAGGGTGACGTCGCCGCTCTTGCGGTCCACCGCCTTCAGCAGGAACGGTCCCGCGGTGGCCTTGAGGTCGGTGCGCGCCCCGTCGTTGAAGGCGTTCGGGGAGCCCATCACCTGCTTCGGGTACAGCGGGGTGAAGAGCGAGCGCCAGTCGGCGTACGGCTTGCCGAAGGTGACCCGCACCTCCAGGTCGTTCTTGCCGCGCTCGATCTTCTCGATCCGCTCGTAGCCCGCGTTGCGCGCGGTCCAGTACGCGGTGTCCCGGCCGCTCAGCGCGCGCCACTGGGCGACGAAGTCGGCGGCGCCGATCTCGCGCCCGTCGCTCCAGACCGCCTGCTGGTTGAGCTTGTAGAGGACGACCTGCTTGGGCTCGGTCTCGACGACCTGGGCGGTTTCCAGGTAGTCGGGGTTGAGCTGCGGCCGGCCGCGGCCGTCCAGGGTGTAGAGGGCGGGTAGCACGGCGGCAGCGATCCGGTTGGTGGCGCCGTCCGCGTCGGCCTGGAAGGCGTTGAGGGTGGTGGGCAGCGCGTCGACGGCCCAGCGCAGGGTGCCTCCGTCCGCGACCTGCTCGCGGCCGGCGGGAGCGTTGTCCTGGGCGGCGCCGGGGGTCTCGTCGGCGCCGTCGCCGGAGCTGCATCCGGCCAGCACGGCGAGGGCGAGCACGGCACTGCTGAGGGTGGCCACGGAGCGGAGCGTGCGGGAGCGGGGGCTCCTGGAGCATGTCCTCCCGCGAGGGGCGCCGACCTGGGACATGACTTATACCCCTTAATCCAGTTCGTCCATTTTTATGCCATTTGGAGATGATCACACCTACTGCTCATCCACTGAAAAGGACGGACCGGATCCGGCCACGCCGACACGGCGGCGCGGCCGGCGAACCCCACTCGTGCGGCCCAATCGCCCCGCGCGCGCCGGGCTCCGCGTGCCCCCGGATTCCGGTGCACGCGCCTTCCCAACCGGGGTGTGACGCGCGACACTCTCCCCAGCCGCCCTCAGCCACCCGAAGGCCGCGCTGAGCCACCGTCAGCCGCCGTCAGCCGCCCGAAGGCCGAGCCGAGGGCCAGGGAGCACGCGACCGCCCGCGCCGTAGAGCCGAGGAGGCTCCGTTGGCCACAGGTACCGAACCCCCGCCGAGGACCGCCGTCGCCACCGGCGTGCGCTCCCCGGGACGCGCCGCCCTCACCGCCCGCCACCTGCGCACCGACCGCTGGTGGCTCGCACCCGCCGGGACCGCCGCCGGACTGCTCGCCTTCGTCGCCTACTCGACCTGGCGGGCCTTCGCGAACGCCCACTACTACGCCGCGCCCTACGTCTCGCCGTTCTACTCGCCCTGCCTCGCGGAGAACTGCGTGCCGATGCGCGGCGGGCCGAACTGGCCGCTGTTCGGCGGCTGGTGGGGCCTCTCCCCCGCCCTGCTGATCCTGGTCTTCCCGCTGGGCTTCCGGCTGACCTGCTACTACTACCGCAAGGCTTACTACCGGGGCTTCTGGGCCTCGCCCCCGGCCTGCGCGGTCGCCGAGCCGCACCGCGCGTACACCGGCGAGACCCGGCTGCCGCTGCTGCTGCAGAACGTGCACCGCTACTTCTTCTACCTGGCCCTGCCGGTCGCCGGGATCCTCACGTACGACACCGTGCTCGCCTTCCGGGACTCCTCCTACGCCTGGGGCCACGCCGGGCTCGGGACCCTGCTGTCCCTCGTCAACATCGCGCTGATCTGGGCGTACACCCTCTCCTGCCACTCCTGCCGGCACGTCGTGGGCGGGCGGCTGCGGCACTTCTCGAAGCACCCGGTCCGCTACCGGCTGTGGACCTGGGCGGGGCGCCTGAACCGGCGCCACGCGCCGCTCGCCTGGGCCTCGCTGCTCAGCGTCGCCCTCTGCGACCTGTACGTGTACCTGCTCGCCACCGGCGCCTTCGACGACCCGAGGTTCTTCTGAGATGAGTCCTGTGGAACGACAGCGGTGGGACGTGATCGTGGTCGGCGCCGGGGGCGCCGGGCTGCGCGCGGCGATCGAGGCGCGGCGCCGGGGCGCCCGTACCGCCGTGATCTGCAAGTCCCTCTTCGGCAAGGCCCACACGGTGATGGCCGAGGGCGGCATCGCCGCCTCCATGGCCAACGCCCATCCGAACGACGGCTGGCAGGTGCACTTCCGCGACACCATGCGGGGCGGGAAGTTCCTCAACCAGTGGCGGATGGCCGAGCTGCACGCGCGGGAGGCGCCCGAGCGGGTGTGGGAGCTGGAGACCTGGGGCGCGCTCTTCGACCGCACGCCCGACGGGCGCATCTCGCAGCGCAACTTCGGCGGCCACGAGTACCCCCGGCTCGCGCACGTCGGCGACCGGACCGGGCTCGAACTGATCCGCACCCTCCAGCAGAAGATCGTCGCGCTCCAGCAGGAGGACTTCCGGGAGACCGGGGAGTACGAGTCCCGGCTGAAGGTCTTCCAGGAGTGCACGGTCACCCGCGTCCTGGAGGACCCGTCCGGGGAGCGGGTCGGCGGCGTCTTCTGCTACGAGCGGGAGACCGGCCGCTTCTTCGTGCTGGAAGCGCCGTCGGTGGTCCTCGCGACCGGCGGGATCGGCAAGTCGTTCAAGGTGACGTCCAACTCCTGGGAGTACACGGGCGACGGGCACGCGCTGGCGCTGCTCGCCGGGGCGCCGCTGGTCAACATGGAGTTCGTGCAGTTCCATCCGACCGGGATGGTCTGGCCGCCGTCGGTGAAGGGCATCCTGGTCACCGAGTCGGTGCGCGGCGACGGCGGGGTGCTGCGGAACTCCGAGGGCCGCCGCTTCATGTTCGACTACGTCCCCGAGGTCTTCAAGGAGCGGTACGCGCGGACGGAGGAGGAGGGCGACCGCTGGTACGAGGACCCCGACCACAACCGCCGCCCGCCCGAGCTGCTGCCGCGCGACGAGGTGGCGCGCGCGATCAACGCCGAGGTGAAGGCGGGGCGCGGCTCCCCGCACGGCGGGGTCTACCTGGACGTGTCGACCCGGATGCCGGCGGAGGTGATCCGGCGCCGGCTGCCGTCGATGTACCACCAGTTCAAGGAGCTGGCGGACGTGGACATCACGGCGGAGGCGATGGAGGTCGGGCCGACCTGCCACTACGTGATGGGCGGCGTGGCCGTCGACTCGGACACGGCGGCGACGGCGGGTGTGCCGGGGCTGTTCGCGGCCGGCGAGGTGGCGGGCGGGATGCACGGCTCCAACCGTCTTGGCGGCAACTCGCTCTCGGACCTGCTGGTGTTCGGCCGCCGGGCGGGCCTGCACGCGGCGGCGTACGCGGCGGAGCACGGCGGGGCCGGAGTCTCCGGGGTGTCGGGGGCCGGGGTCTCCGAGGCCGCCGTGGCGGCGGCGCGGGCGGAGGCGCTGGCGCCCTTCGGCGAAGGGACCGGGCCGGGGGCGGCGGAGCCGGGCGGGGAGCCGGGCGGGTCCGGAAAGACGGCGCCGGAGAACCCGTACACGCTCCACCAGGAGCTCCAGCAGACGATGAACGACCTCGTCGGGATCATCCGGCGGGAGGGCGAGATGGCCGAGGCGCTGGAGCGGATCGCCGCGCTCCGGGAGCGCGCGGGCCGGATCGCGGTCGAGGGGCACCGGCAGTTCAACCCGGGCTGGCACCTGGCCCTGGACCTGCGGAACATGCTGCTGGTCAGCGAGTGCGTGGCGCGGGCGGCGCTCGCCCGCACCGAGAGCCGGGGCGGCCACACCCGCGAGGACCACCCGGAGATGGACCGCGCCTGGCGCCCGGTGAACCTGCTGTGCCGGGCCGGGACCGGCCCGGGCGCCCCGGTCGCGCTGGAGCGCGTGGCCACCGAACCGATCAGGGCCGACCTGCTCGCGCTGTTCGCGCGCGAGGAGCTGGCCAAGTACCTGTCCGCGGAGGAGCTGGAGTCATGAGCGCGTACGAGGCCCGCTTCCGGATCTGGCGCGGCGACACCGGCGGCGGCGAGCTGACCGACTACACGGTGGAGGTGCACGAGGGCGAGGTGGTCCTCGACGCCGTCCACCGCCTCCAGGCCACCCAGGCCCCGGACCTGGCCGTCCGCTGGAACTGCAAGGCCGGCAAGTGCGGCTCCTGCTCGGCCGAGGTCAACGGGCGCCCCCGGCTGCTGTGCATGACCCGGATGTCGGTCTTCGGCCGCGAGGAGACGGTCACGGTGACCCCGATGCGGGCCTTCCCGGTCGTCCGCGACCTGGTCACCGACGTCTCCTTCAACTACGCGAAGGCCCGCGAGATCCCGGCCTTCGTGCCGCCGGAGGGGGTGGCGCCGGGCGACTACCGGATGCGGCAGGAGGACGTCGAGCGCTCGCAGGAGTTCCGCAAGTGCATCGAGTGCTTCCTGTGCCAGGACACCTGCCACGTGGTCCGCGACCACGAGGAGAACAAGGCCGCCTTCGCGGGCCCCCGCTTCCTGATGCGGATCGCCGAGCTCGACATGCACCCGCTCGACGCGGCGGCGGACACCGGCCTCGACCGCCGCGCCACGGCCCAGGACGAGCACGGGCTCGGCTACTGCAACATCACCAAGTGCTGCACGGAGGTGTGCCCGGAGTCCATCCGGATCACCGACAACGCGCTGATCCCGCTGAAGGAGCGGGTCGTGGACCGGAAGTACGACCCGGTGGTGTGGCTGGGCAGCCGGATCCGGCGGCGGGGGCGGTGAGGGGGCCGGTCCGGTCGCGGCCGGGCCCCGGCGGACATAGCCTCCGGGTGTGACGCGAACAGCCAGTCGAGCCCTGCTCGCGGTGCTGGTGGCGGTGTGGTGGCTGGTCGTGCCCGCCGTTCCCGGCGCCCGCGCCGACGACCCGGTCGCGCTCTCCCGCGAGGGGCAGATCACCGACCGGGTGGGCGCGCTGGGCGACCGGCGGCCCGAGGTGGTGCGGGCCCTCGACGGGCTGTACGAGGCCCGCCGGGTGCAGCTCTTCGTCGTGTACGTACGGGACTTCTCCGGCCGCCAGGGCCAGGAGTGGGCCGACGCCACCGCCGAGCGCAACGGGCTGGGCCGCGACGACGTGCTGCTCGCCGTCGCCACCCACGACCGGCGGTACGGCTACTCCGTCGACCCCGGCTCCCGCTTCACCGAGGCCCAGCTCGACGACGTGGCCCGGACCGCGATCGAGCCCGCGCTGCGGCAGAACGACTGGGCGGGCGCGGCGATCGGCGCGGCGAACGGCTACACCGCCGTCCTCGCCGGGCAGCCCGTGCCCGTCCCCTCGCTCACCCCCGGCCCGGCGGACCCCGGCGCCGCCGCCGACGGCTCCTCCTCCGCCACCGACCTGATCCTCCCGGTCGTCCTGGTCGGCGGCGCCGGAGCGGTCGCCGCGTACGCGTACACCCGGCGGCGCCGCAAGGGCGCGCCCCGCACCCCGCCCCCGGCCGGCCAGGGCTGGGGCGCGCCGAAGGAGCCCGCCGGGCCGAGCCTGGCGGAGCTGGACGGGCGGGCCCGGCAGGCGCTGGTCGCCACCGACGACGCCGTGCGCACCAGCACCGAGGAACTCGGCTTCGCGAGCGCCCAGTTCGGCGACGAGGCGGCCGAGCCGTTCACGGCGGCGGTGCGGTACGCGGAGGGCGAGCTGACCGCCGCGTTCCGGCTGCGCCAGCGGCTGGACGACGCGTTCCCGGAGGACGACGCCACCCGCCGCTCGATGCTGGAGGAGATCCTGCGGCGCTGCGCGGACGCCAACGCGAGGCTGGACGCCGAGTCCGCCGACTTCGACCGGCTGCGGGCCCTGGAGAGCGACGCCCCGCGGGCCCTGGCAGCCGTCGAGGCGGCGTTCCGGGAGCAGACCGGCCGGATGGGCACGGCCGAGGCGGCGCTGGCGGCGATGCGCGCGCGGTACACCGAGTCGGCGGCGGCCCCGGTCTCCGGCGACGTCGAGCAGGCCAAGGACCGGCTGGTCTTCGCCACCTCCACGGTCAACCGGGCCCGCCAGCTCCTCGACACGGGCGACAACGGGGCCGCCGCCGTGCAGATCCGGGCCGCCGAGGGCGCGGTGGACCAGGCGGCCCGGCTCATCGAGGCGGTGGACCGGCGGGCCAAGGAGCTGGCGGAGGCGGTGGGCGGGCTGCCGGGCGCGCTGGCCGAGACGGAGGCCGACCTGGCGGACGCCCGCGGGCTGCTCGCGGGCACGGCCGGGGACGTGCCGACGGCGGACCTGCGGGGCCGGATCGGCCGGGCCGAGTCCGTACTGGCCGAGGTGCGCGCGGCGATGGACTCCGGGCGGTACGACCCGATCGAGGCGCTGCGCCGGATCGAGGCGGCGGACGCGGCCCTCGACGAGGCGCTGGAGGGCGCCCGGGAGCGCGAGTCGGGCACCCGGCGCGCCCGCGCGCTCCTCGACCAGGCGCTGCTGACGGCCCGGTCGGCGGTCGGGGCGGCCGGGGACTACGTGACCACGCACCGGGGCGCGGTGGGCGCCGAGGCGCGCACCCGGCTGGCGGAGGCGGGGCGGCGGCTGGACGCGGCGGCCGGGCTGGCGGCGGGCGACCCGCAGGCGGCGCTGGCGGAGGCCCGGCGGGCGGACGCGCTGGCCCGGCAGGCCCAGGAGCTGGCCGAGCGGGACGTCCGGGCGTACGGGAACCCGGACGGCTTCGGCGGCGGGCGCGGCGGCCCCGGCGGGCCGCCCGGGGCGGCTGGCGGCGGGCTCGGCGGGGCGGTGCTCGGCGGCATCATCCTCGGCGGCCTGTTCGGCGGCGGCCGGGGCGGCGGGCCCGGCGGCTTCGGCGGCGGCTCCGGGGGCGGCCGGGGGGCCGGGGGCGGAGGCTTCGGCGGCGGGCCCGGCAGCTTCGGCGGCGGCGGCACCCGCGGCCGGCTGGGCGGCGGCGGCCGGTTCTGACCGCGTCCCCGTGGCGCCCCCTGTTGTCCCATCCAAGGAGACCGAGCATGAGCAAGCAGACCATCCTGGGCCGGGTCACCCAGCTCGCGAAGGCCAACATCAACGCGCTCCTCGACCAGGCCGAGGATCCGCAGAAGATGCTGGACCAGCTGATCCGCGACTACGCGGCCAACATCGCGGAGGCCGAGGAGGCCGTCGCCGCGACCCTCGGCAATCTGCGCCTGATGGAGCAGGACCACCGCGAGGACGTGGACGCGGCGAAGGAGTGGGGCGCCAAGGCGCTGGCCGCGAGCCGCAAGGCGGACGGGCTGCGGGCGGGCGGGCAGGGCGCGGAGGCGGACCGCTTCGACAACCTGGCGAAGGTCGCGCTGGGCCGCCAGCTCCAGTCGGAGAAGGAGGCGCGGACCGCCGAGCCGACGATCGCCGCGCAGACCGAGGTGGTCGCCGCGCTCAGGACCGGCCTCGACCGGATGAAGGCGAAGCTGGGCGAGCTCCAGGCCAAGCGGGACGAGCTGGTCGCGCGGGCGAAGTCGGCGCAGGCGCGGAACACGATGACGGACGCGGTGAAGAACATCGACGTCCTCGACCCGACGAGCGAGCTCGGCCGCTTCGAGGACAAGGTGCGCCGCGAGGAGGCGCGGGCGCTGGGCAAGGAGGAGCTGGCGGCCTCGTCGCTGGACGCCCAGTTCGAGCAGCTCGACGCGCTCGGCGACCAGGCCGAGATCGAGGCGCGGCTGGCCGCCCTGAAGGGCTGAGGCCGCGGCCGGGCGCCCCGGCCGCGGCTCAGAACATGCTGAGCAGCTGGTCCACCGTCGGCTCGGCGAGCCCGTCGCCGTCCGGCAGGTCCAGCTCGAACCAGACCGTCTTGCCGCGCGGGGTGCGGCGCGAGCCCCAGGCGGCGCTGAGCAGTCCGACGAGCTGGAGCCCCCGCCCGCCCTCGTCGGTGTCCTTGGCGCGGCGGCGGCGCGGCTGCACCAGGCCCGCGTCCCACACCTCGCAGACCAGGGTGCGGTCGCGCAGCAGCCGCAGCCGGATCTCGCCCTCGCCGTAGCGCAGGGCGTTGGTGACGAGCTCGCTGACGAGGAGTTCGACGGTGTCCACCAGCGGGTCGAGCTCCCAGGCGGACAGCTGGGCGCGGGCCAGCTCGCGGGCCCGGCCGACGGAGCGGGGCTCCCTCGGCAGCCGCCAGTCGCCGACGGCCTCGGCGGGCAGTCCCTGGATACGGGCCATCAGCAGCGCGATGTCGTCCTCGCCGTGCCGGGTGTCGAGGGTGGTCAGGACGTGGTCGGCGACGTCCTCCAGCGGCCGGCCGGGATTGGCGAGGGCGCTGCGGAAGGCGCTGAGGCCCTCGTCGAGCGGATGGTCGCGGGACTCGACGAGCCCGTCGGTGTAGAGGGCGAGGAGCGCGCCCTCGGGCAGTTCGACCTCGACCTCCTCGAAGGGCTCGCCGCCGACGCCGAGCGGCATCCCGGGGGGTACGTCGAGCAGCAGGGCCTCCTCGCCGGGCGCGACGAGGACGGGCGGCAGGTGGCCGGCGTTGGCGAAGGTGCAGCGCCGGGTGACCGGGTCGTAGACGGCGTAGACGCAGGTGGCGAGGTAGACCTCGGAGAGCTCGGGGCCGCGGGCCTTGTGGGCGCGGGCGGACTGCTGGGCGCCGACGGGGGCGCCGAGCCCGCGGGCGATCTCGTCGAGGTGGGAGAGGACCTCGGCGGGTTCGAGGTCGAGCTGGGCCAAGGTGCGCACGGCGGTGCGCAGTTCGCCCATGGCGACGGCGGCGCGCAGCCCGCGGCCCATGACGTCGCCGACGACGAGGGCGGTGCGGTGGCCGGGGAGCTGGATGACGTCGAACCAGTCGCCGCCGACCTCGGTGGCGGCGGTGCCGGGGAGGTAGCGGCAGGCGATGTCGAGGCCGGCCGCCTCGGGGTCGCCGGGGGGCAGCAGGCTGCGCTGGAGGATGAGGGCCCGCTCGTGCTCGCGCCGGTAGAGGCGGGCGTTGTCGATGCAGACGGCGGCGCGGGCGGCGAGCTCGACGGCGAGGGCCCGGTCCCGCTCGCCGAACGCCTCGCTGCCGCGGGCGCGGGAGAACTGGACGAGTCCGACGACGGTGTCGTGGGCGACCATCGGGACGACGAGGGTGGACTGGACGAGGCTGCCCTCGGCGCCGGGGACGCTGTGCACGCGGCCGGTGCGCAGGGCGCCGGCGCAGGGCGAGTTGAACGGGTAGCGGTGGACGGAGCCGACCTCGATGGGGCCCTCGTCGCAACAGACCTCGCGCTCGGCCCCGGCGGTGGCTGCGGCCCCGGCGGTCGATGCGGCCCCGGCCGGTCCGCCGGTCCCGCGCGTCCCACCTGCCCCACCTGCCCCGCCTGTCCCGGCCGCCGTGTCGTCCCCGGCGGCCCGCGGTCTGCCGACCTGGACGCGGGTGTCGGAGACGGCGCTGGCGACGGCGACCCGGCGCAGTTCGGCGCTCCCGGCCCCGTAGCCGACGTCGTGGGAGCCGCCCCAGCGGCCCGGCGGGGCCTCGTCTCCGGTGAGCAGGCCCTGGTAGAGGTCGACGGCGGCGAGGTCGCAGAAGCCGGGGACGGCGACGGCGAGCAGTTCGCGGGCGGTGGCCTCCAGGTCGAGGGAGGTGCCGATGCGGGCACCGGCCTCGTTGAGGAGGGCGAGGTTGCGGCGGGCGCTGGCCGCCTCGCGGACGGCGTTGTGCCGGCGGGTGACGTCGATGCCGAGTCCGGCGACGCCGACGGGGCGGCCGGAGCCGCCGTGCACCCGGTAGAGGTTGACGGACCATTGGCGGCGGTCGGTCGAGCCGGGGGCGGCGCCGACGATCTGGAGGTCCGCGACGGACTCGCCGGTCTCCAGGACCCGGCGCAGCGCGGCGGCCATCCGGTCGGCCTCGACGGCGGGCAGGTAGTCGTGGACGGTGCGGCCCCGGTGGTCGTCGGCGGAGCCGCCGAAGACGGTGGCGAAGCGCCGGTTGGCCCGCTTGACCGTCAGATCGGTGCCGAAGAGGAGAAAGCCGAAGGGGGATTGGCCGAAAATGGCCTGCGAGGCGGCCAGGTCGGTCTCGATCCGGCGCAGCGCGCGCACGTCGACGACGATGCAGAGGGCGGCCCGCTCCCCGGCCGCGGTCTCGCTCGGCATGACGTACATCTCGGCGACGCCGTGCGGGCGGTCCTCCCCCGGCATCCGGAACGGGACGAGGCCGGTCCACTCCTTGCCGTCGAGGATCTCCCTGACCCGCCGATGGCCGCGCTCGCGCAGGTCGGCGGGCATGAACGCCTCGACCGGGTCCTTGCCCCTGGCCTCTTCGGCGGTCACGCCGAACAGCTCGACGGCCCGCCTGCTCCACTGCTCGACGAGCCCGTCGGGGCCGATCGAGAAGGAGGCGACCCGGATGTAGTCATAGATCGACCCGGGCGGGCTGCTCTGCCACACGACACCGCTCGCCGTCTCAGGTATCTCGCTCACGCGACCGTCCCCTCCAGCTCACCGCACCGGACCGGCCATGAGCGCAGTATTCAGCACCATGGCCCCCGTCGGCACGACGTTCACGATCACAGGGTGGTCTCGGTCGTCTCCGGCCGGGGCCCGCTGATCGTCGTCCCACCCTCTTTACTCACCAGGCAAGGCCAGCTCGAACCACACGGTTTTCCCCGTGGTGTCCGCGCGGGTCCCCCAGCGACGTGCGGAACAGGCCACGAGCTGAAGTCCGCGCCCCCCTTCGTCCTCGGGTCCGGCGGGGCGTTCGGTGGGTTCATCCGGAAGCGGATCGGAGACCTCCACGCGCAGCGCGGGGCCGTGCCCGGGGCCGTTCCCGTCCCGTCCGAGGCGCACCAGGCGAACCCCGATGGGCCCGGAGGCGTACCGCAGGGAGTTGGTCACCAGCTCGCTGACCAGCAGGATCGTCACGTCCCCGACCGCGGGGTCGAGCCGCCAGGTCCGGAGGGTGTCCCGTACCGCGTGCCGGGCGGTGCGCACGGCGTCGGCCTCCGCCGGGAAGTGCCACTCGGCGCAGTCGCCTTCGGTGTCGATCACGAGGCCCACGTCCTATTTCGGGGGGTTAATCAGCACATACCCGATATTTGGAGTGGGATATCGCGCGGGGCGGGCGTGCGGGCGCACGGTGGCACGAACGGCGTAGGACTCAGCCGCGCACGCCCTCCGGCGGCGGGGCGGCCGGCAGCAGCCGGGCGGCCTCGGCGACGGCGGGCCGGTCCTGGTCGAGCCAGTCCACGGAGTCCAGCTCGTGGCGGGCCAGCCAGCGCAGTTCGTCGTGGTCCTCCAGCGGGCGCGGCGCCCCGGAGAGCAGCCGGGCGGTCCACACCCGCAGCACATAGCCGGGCTTGAGGGGCCATTCGCCGGGGATGCGCGGGCCGGGCTCGGTCTCGACACCGAGCTCCTCGCGGAGCTCCCTGACCAGGGCCGCCTCGGGGCTCTCGCCGGGCTCGACCTTGCCGCCGGGCAGCTCCCAGCGGCCGGCCAGCTCGGCGGGGGCGCTGCGGCGGGCGGCGAGCAGCCGCCCCTGGTCGACGAGCGCCCCGGCGACCACCACGACGACGGGGTCAGGGGCGGGGGCGGCGGGGCGGGCGGCGCGATCGGTCATGGGCCGGAGCGTAACCCGGGCGTCCCGTCGGGGCCGGTCCCGGTGGCGCCGGTCCCGGTCCGGCTCAGAGCGCGGGCGAGCCGATCCGCTCGACCCAGTAGAGCTGCTTGTGACCGCGGGAGTCGAGGCCGTCGGCGACCTTCCTGGCCTCGGCCTCGGTCGCGTACCGCCCGACGCGGTAGCGGTTGCCGTTGTCGTCCTGCCGTATGACCAGCCAGGGAAGGACGGGGCCGCTTTCGCTCATCGGACTTTTCCCTCCGCCGGGCCGGACGTGTCTGACGATCTCCAGGAAACCGCAATCCGCATATGCCGGAGCTTACGCCTGACCTTTACACAGCGGATACGTGTTTTCACGAAGAGATACGTATCTGGCCAGTAACCGGCGGAGGGAGGCCGGAGCTCACTCCCGGCGCGCGGCCTTCGGGACCGTCGGCACCGGCATCAGGACGGGCCCGGCGGCCTCCGGGTCCTTGCGGCAGAGGTCCCCGCACTCGGCGTCGAGGGAGCAGCACAGCGAGCAGACCGGCCCGGAGTGGGCGGGGCAGTCGGCGATGTCGGGCAGCTCGTACGCGGTCGCGCAGACCCGGCACTCGTGGGTGGCCGTCACGTCGGCGGGCTCGGCGCCCGGCCCGCAGACGGGGTTGGGCCGGGCCAGGTAGTAGCGGCCCTTCGTGGCCCAGGCGATGAGCGGGCAGAGCAGCAGCGCGAGCCCGGCGGCGATGAAGGTGGAGAACGCCTCGGCGTACGGGCCGAAGAGGCCGAAGAAGGCGAGGATCGAGACGACCGAGGCGACCGCCATGGCGCCGAAGCCCGCCGGGTTCACCGCGTACAGGTAGGCGCGCTTGAACTCGATGTACGGCGGGCTCCAGCCGGCCCGCTTGTTGATGACGAGGTCGGCGGCGACGGCGGCGATCCAGGCGATGCCGACGTTGGAGTAGAAGCCCAGCAGCTTGCCGAGCGCCGCGAACATGTTCATCTCCATCAGCGTCAGCGCGATGCCGAGGTTGAGGAAGATGTACCAGACCCGGCCGGGGTGCCGGTGGGTGATCCGGGAGAAGAAGTTCGACCAGGACAGCGAGCCGCTGTAGGCGTTGGTGACGTTGATCTTGATCTGGGAGACGATCACGAAGAGGGCCGCGGCGGGCAGCGCGAAGGAGCCGAGCCAGGGCTTCAGCGCCTCGATCTGCGGGGCGATCGGCTCCAGGGCGTGGGTCTTGCCGACCGCCTCCAGGGCGACGAAGGCGAGGAAGGCGCCGCCGAGCTGCTTGGCGGCGCCGATGACGACCCAGCCGGGTCCGGCGGCGAGCACCGCCAGGTTCCACCGCCGCTTGTTCGCCTCGGTCCGCGCGGGCATGAAGCGCAGGTAGTCGGCCTGCTCGCCGATCTGCGCGATGAGCGAGAGGGCGACGCCGGTGCCGAGCCCGAAGCCGATCCAGGAGAAGCCGGAGCCGGCCCCCTCGGTGCCGCCGAAGGAGGCGAAGGCGCCCCAGGAGTCCGGCGCCTCGAAGGCGAGCACCAGGAAGGGCAGCACCAGGCCGATCAGCCACACGGGCTGGGTCCACGCCTGCACCTTGGCGAGCGCGCCCATGCCCCGGAAGACGATCGGGATGACGATCAGGGTGGTGACCAGATAGCCGAGCTCGACGGGCAGCCCGAGGGCCTGGTGCATGGCCTGGGCCATGATCGAGCCTTCGAGCGCGAAGAAGATGAAGGTGAAGGAGGCGTAGATGAGCGAGGTGAGGGTGGAGCCGAAGTAGCCGAAGCCGGCGCCCCGGGTGATCAGGTCCATGTCCAGGCCGTAGCGCGCGCAGGCGCGGGCGATCGGGATGCCGGTGAGGAAGATGATCACGGCGGCGGTGAGGATCGAGGCGAGCCCGCTGGTGAAGCCGTAGGTGAAGACGATCGAGGCGCCGATGGCGAAGTCGGCGAGGTAGGCGATGCCGCCGAGCGCGGTGCCCGCGACCGTCCCCGGCGACCAGCGCCGGAAGGAGTACGGGGCGTAGCGCAGCGAGTAGTCCTCGCGGCTCTCGTCGGCGGCGAGCGCCGCGTAGCGGCGGCGGGGCGGCGGGGCGGGCGCCTCGGTGCCCGGCGGGGTGACCGTGTCCGTCATGGGGTGCAGCTCCTGTCGTCCGACCGGTTCGCGGGTACGGACGAGGAAGGTAGGAGCGGGGCGTGACGATCCGTCGCGACGCGCCGTTGCCCCGCGGTTACGGGAGCGGACACTCCGTCAACTCGGCGTGAACACCCCCGGACACCCGGCACCGCTCAGCGCCCACTCCCCTCGCGGCGGCCCGCATCGCTCGCCGCCCACGCCTCTCGCGGCGGCCCGCCCGCCCGGCGCTCGCACCCCCGGCGGCGGCCCGCACCTCCCGTCGCCCGCACCCCCGGCGGCGGCCCGCCCGCTCAGCGCACCGGCAGGTGGTACGCCACCCGGTAGCGGTCGGCGGGGACGACGACGTCCGCCGTCTCGACCGCGCGCCCCGAGGCGTAGTACGTCCGCTCGACCACCATCACCACATGGCCGGGGACCCCGCCGAGGGTCAGCAGCTCCTCGGCGAGACCGGGGCGGGCGCCGACCTCCTCCACCACGTTGTCCACGACCACGTCGATCGCGGCCATCCGCTCGACGACCCCGCAGCCGCCCAGCGGCCCCTCCTCGGGCAGCATCACCGGCGTGCGGCCGGTGACGGAGAGCGGCTCCCAGGAGGTGGAGAGCATCATCGGCTCGCCCGCGTCGCGGAACACGTACCGCGTGCGCATCACCCGCTCCCCCGGCTCGATGCCGAGCCGGGCGGCGATCTCCGGGTCGGCCGGCTCCTGCTCGCTGTTGGACTCCCAGGTGCCCCGGGCGCCCTCGGCCGCCTGCTCCTGCCGGAAGGGGGTGGCGCCGGAGGCGGGGCGGTAGCCGGAGCGGGCGATGGGGCGGGGCACCGGCCGCTCGCGCACATAGGTCCCCGAGCCCGAGCGCCCCTCGACCAGACCCTCCGCCATGAGGACCTTGCGCGCCTCCAGTGCGACGGTGTCCGACACCCCGTACTCCTCGCGGATCCGCGCCTGGGAGGGGAGCCGGGTGTGCGGGGGAAGCGAGCCGTTGGCGATCTTCTCCCGGAGATCGCTCGCCACACGCAGATAGGCCGGCTGCTCACCGAACGTCACTGGACACTCCCCTCAGGTTGACTGACAGCTACAGACTGACAACCGAGGGTGCGCGACCGCAAGCATGGGCCAGGGTTTCACCCGATGTGATGACATGCCTTTACGCAGGCGCTTACCGCAGGTATAGCCACCGAACTCCCGTCGGAATCCTTGACGTTGATGGTCCAGACCAATACGTTCCGGCACATGCGTCGCATCAACCTTTCCCGGCTGTCCGTCGCCACCGTCGCGGCCGCCTCCTTCGGCCTGCTCGCCGCCCTCACCCCCGCTGCGGGCGCGGCACCCACCCACGACAAGCCCGCCGCGCCCGCGTACAAGCGCGTGGGCTACTTCACCCAATGGGGCGTCTACGGACGGAACTTCCAGGTCAAGGACCTGGAGACGAGCGGCACCGCCGCCAAGCTCAGCCACATCAACTACGCCTTCGGCAACGTCAGCGCCGAGGGCAAGTGCTTCACCGGGAACGTCCCCGGCGAGGCCGATCCCTGGGCCGACTACGTACGCCCGATCGACGCCGCGGGCTCCGTCGACGGCGTCGCCGACACCGCCGACCAGCCGCTGGCCGGCAACTTCAACCAGCTGCGCGAGCTCAAGGCCGCGCACCCCGGACTCAAGGTCATGATCTCGCTGGGCGGCTGGAGCTGGTCCACCCACTTCTCCGACGCGGCCCGCACCCCCGCCTCCCGCAAGGCCCTCGTCGCCTCCTGCATCGACCTCTACATCAAGGGCAACCTGCCCGTCGACGGCGCGCGCGGCGGCGCGGGAGCCGCCGCGGGCGTCTTCGACGGCATCGACATCGACTGGGAGTGGCCCGGCTCCGCGGGCGACACCGACACGGTCTTCCGCCCGGAGGACAAGCAGAACTTCACCGCCCTCGTACGGGAGTTCCGCACCCAGCTCGACGCGTACGCGAAGACCGAGCGCAAGCGGAAGCACTACGAGCTGTCGGCCTTCGTGCCCACCGCGCCCGCCAAGATCGACGCGGGCTTCGAGGTCCGGAAGATCATGCGCGACCTCGACTTCGTCAACCTCCAGGGCTACGACTTCCACGGCACCTGGGAGTCGGTCACCGCCCAGCAGTCCGCGCTCTTCGCGCCCAAGGGCGACTTCAGCGTCGACCAGACCGTGAACGACTGGCTGCGGCGCGGCGCGCCCGCCCGCAAGCTCGTGGTCGGGATGCCGTTCTACGGGCAGGGCTGGACCGGCGTCACCGGCGGCGGCACCGGCCTCGGCAAGCCCGCGACCGGCCCGGCGGCCGGCACCTGGGGAGCCGGCTCGGAGGACTACAAGGCCCTCAAGAAGCTGGCGCAGAGCGGCGCGACCACCGTCCACCGCGACCTGCGCAACGGCCACGCCTGGCTCTTCGACGGCACCACCTTCTGGACCTACGACGACCCGCGCGTGCTGAAGACCAAGTCGGCGTACGTCCGGGCCAAGGGCCTCGGCGGCGCGATGTTCTGGTCGCTGGACGGGGACACCCCGGACGGCGAGCTGATCACCGCCGTGAACGGCGTGCTCGGCGGCCGCCGCTGACCCGGCGCCGGACATGAGAGGGGCCCGGTCCTTGGGGGGACCGGGCCCTTTCGGCCGTGGCGGGCCGGTCAGCCGTGGGCCGGCGGCCCTGGCGGGCCGGTCAGACCTTCTCGTTGCCGTGGGTGCTGGAGTCCGCGAGGCCGAGCGCCCGGCGGGCCGGGGCCTCGATCTTCGGGGCGAGAGTGTCGAACGCCTGGTCGTACTCCGCCCAGAACGTCTCCTCGTCCTTCGCGCCCGCGACCTTGCGCCAGGACTTCGCGGCCGTGTCGAGCTTCTTCGAGAGCTCGGCGACCGGCCCGGCGGCGTTGGCGGGCCAGCCGCGCGTGCGCAGCCCCTGGCTCTCCGCCGTGACGGTCGAGAACACCTCCTGGGCCCACGCCCGGTTGGCGGCAAGGTCCACGTCGGCGTCTTCCTCGGGCTCCTTCATCAGGGCCGTGTCGATCGCGTTGACGGCCAGCAGGAAGGCGTGCTGGTCGGCGGTGAGGGTCAGCCCGTCCCGGCGCAGGGAGCCGGCGAACGGCTGCTTGTCGGTGCCGTAGGTGCAGGTCACCGTACGGTCGCCGCCCCGCCAGGAGATGCTGGTGGGCAGGTAGTAGTAGGTCCAGACGTCGTCGGGGACGGCCCACTTGTCCAGCGTGTAGGCGTCGTTGATGTCCTGGCAGCGTCCCTCGGCGAGGCTGTCGAGGGCCTTCTCGCCCGGCCACTTGTCGTAGCCGGTGATCTTGAAGTTCCCGGTGACCTCGCCCTCGTGGGGCTTGGCGCAGTCGACGATCCGGACGTCCGAGGTGTACGACTCCATCGAGCCGGGCACGTCGAAGCACTCGCCCTTGCGCAGCGAGAACGCGGACTTCGACGAGGCGGCCTTGTCGGCCCCCTCCCGTACGCCGTCCCAGAACACGGTGAAGCTCCCGGTCACGAAGCCGAGCACGATGAGCAGGCAGCTCACCGTGGACAGGGCTATGCCCGCGATGGCGAAGCCCTTGCCAGTCTGGCCCTTCTTCCTGATCTGCGGCAGCGCGACCAGGCCGAGGACCAGCCCGAGGGGCGGCAGGCAGCAGACGATCCCGGTCACGAAGGAGGCGACGGCCAGCCCGTTGGTCCCGGGCCGGGGCGGCGCGCCGTAGGGGCCGGGGGCGCCGGGACCGTAGGGGCCGTACGGACCGGGCGCGCCGGGCATCCCGGGCACGCCGGGCGGCCCGTAGGGGCCCGGGGCGCCGGGGTACGGGCCGGGGGCACCGTACGGGCCCGGCGGCACCGCCCCGGCGGGCGCCCCGAACGGAGCGGCGGGCGGCGCGGGCACGGGAGCGGGGACCGGCGCGGGCGCGGCGGGAGCGGGCGCGGGCTCGACGGCCGGAGCCGACTCGGGCGCGGCAGCCACGGGAGCAACCGGCTCGGCGGGCACAGGCTCAGCGGCCTCCGCGGCCACCGGCTCGGCCGCGGCGGGAGCCTTCTCAAGCCCCACCTTGGGCTGCTCGTCGGCGGGTGGTGTCGGGGTTCCCGGGGCCGGAGAATCCTGGGGCGGCTGGGACGGGTCCACGAGTACGGGGCTCCTCGGGGCGGGCGGATCGGCGATCGAACGGGCGCGCGCATCGTACGTGGTCCGTGGCCCTTACCGGTATCCGGTATCGGCCCCGGACCGCGCCGAGGGGGTGGCCGCCGGCTCCGGCGACCACCCCCTCCCCCGTCACACGGGCCCGCGCGGCGCGCTCAGGCCCTCGCCGTCCCGCCGAGCGTCAGAACTGCAGCGCCCAGGAGTCGATCTTGCCGGTGTCGGCCGCGGCGTTGTCCGTGACCCGCAGCTTCCAGGTGCCGTTCGCGACCTCGGAGGAGGCGTTCACGGTGTAGGTGGTGTTGATGTTGTCCGTGCTGCCGCCGGTGCCGAACGCCTTCAGGGTGTAGGCCGAGCCGTCGGGGGCGATCAGCTGGACCTGGAGGTCGCCGATGTAGGTGTGCGCGATGTTCACCGGGACCTGGAGGGCGGCCGGGGCGTTGCCCGTGACGCCGGTGACGGTGACCGGGGACTCGACGGTCGCGTTGTCGTTGATCGCGTAGTCCGTGGTGTTCTCGAACTTCTTGCCGGGCGGCGGGGTGGTGCCGCCGCCGCCGACGAAGAGCAGCCGGTTCGGGGAGCCGGTGCCGGGGCTGGTGACGACGTTCGGGGTCGCCGCGTTCACCAGGGCCGTGGCGACCTGCGCCGGGGTGGCCGTCGGGTTGTCGGCCAGCCACAGGGCGGCGGCGCCGACGACGTGCGGGGTCGCCATCGACGTACCGGAGATGGTGTTGGTCGCCGAGTCGCTGCTGTTCCAGGACGAGGTGATGGACGAGCCGGGGGCGAACAGGTCGAGGCCCGCGCCGAAGTTGGAGTAGCTGGCCTTGGCGTCGGTCGACGTCGTCGCGCCGACCGTGATCGCCTCGGCGACCCGGGCGGGCGAGTGGTTGGCCGCGTTGTCGGTCTCGTTGCCCGCGGCCACGCCGTAGGTGACGCCGGAGGCGATGGAGCGGCGCACGGCGTCGTCGAGGACGGAGTCGACCCCGCCGCCGAGGCTCATGTTGGCGACGGCCGGCTTGACCGCGTTCGCCGTCACCCAGTCGATGCCCGCGACGACCTGCTCGGTGGTGCCGGAGCCGGAGTTGTCGAGGACGCGGACGCCGACGATCTTCGCCTTCTTGGCGACGCCGTACGCGTTGCCCGCGACGGTGCCGGCGACGTGGGTGCCGTGGCCGTGCCCGTCCTGCGCGGTGTTGTCGTTGTCGATGGCGTCGTAGCCGTAGGAGGCGCGCCCGCCGAAGTCGCCGTGGGTGATGCGGACGCCGGTGTCGATGATGTACGCCGTGACGCCCTGGCCCGCGCTGTCCGGGTAGGTGTAGCTCTGGTTCAGCGGGAGGGCCTTCTGGTCGATCCGGTCCAGGCCCCAGGACGGCGGGGAGGGCTGGGTGCCGTCGACGTGGAAGACGCGGTTCTGGCTGACCTTCTCGACGGCGGGGTCGGCGGCGAGCTTGCGCGCCTGCGCCTCGGAGAGCTCGACCGAGTAGCCGTTGAGGGCGGCGGTGTACGTCCGCTTGATCTTCGCGCCGAACTTCGTCGCGACCGCCCGGCCCCGCGCGGTCTCCGCCTGCGCGGCGGACTCGCGGAGGGTGACGATGTAGCTGTTGGCGACGGTGCCCTCGGCTCCGGCGTTCAGGATGACGCCTTCGGCGCCGGTCCCGGCGGCGGTGGCCGGGACGGCGGCGAGGGAGCCGAGCGCGAGGGCGGCGACGGCGACGGCGCTCGCGGCGGCCGGCCTGCGCCTGGAATCACGCATCACGGACATGTGAGGGGTCCTCCTCATTGGTGGTGCGCTGCTGTGTGGGGGTACGGCAGATCCACGACAGGTGCATGACAAAGGCCACAGGGATGCCCGGGCCGTTCGTCGTGTCGGGGTGCCGAGCGAAAGGCTCGCGGATTCACAGGAATCGCACAAGGGTGCCTGATACGACGTCACATACCCGCCACACCGCTGCCATGCTGGCGCCCATGACCGCCTACGTGTGCCCCCGCTGCCAGGTCCACGCCCCCGATTCCTCGCTCACCTGGTGCTGCCCGCGCTGCCGCGGTCCCTGGGACCTGGAGTTCACCGCGGCACCCGTGTCGCTCCCGTCCCTCGCGTCACGGGTGAATTCCCTGTGGCGGTACGAGGAGGCCCTGCCGCTCGCGACCGAACCGGCCCACGGCACCCAGGCACCCCATGTGACCCTCGGCGAGGGCCGCACCCCGCTGGTCCCCCTCGACGGCGCCGTCTCGGCCAAGCTCGACTTCCTCATGCCGACCCTGTCCTTCAAGGACCGCGGCGCCGTCATGCTCGCCGAACTCGCCCGCCGGCTCGGCCCCCGTACCGTGCTCGCCGACAGCAGCGGCAACGCGGGCACCGCGATCGCCGCCTACTGCGCCCGCGCCGGGCTCGACTGCGCCGTGTACGTCCCCGAGGCCACCTCCGCCAAGAAGCTGGAGCAGATCCGCGCCCACGGCGCCCGGACCGTAGTCGTCCCCGGCGACCGCGAGGCCACCGCGCGGGCCGCCCGCGCCGCGGCCGACGAGCCCGGCGTCTTCTACGCCTCGCACGTGTACAACCCGCACTTCCTGCACGGCACCAAGACCTACGTCTACGAGCTCTGGGAGGACCTCGGCGGCCGGCTCCCCGACACCCTCGTGCTGCCCGTCGGCAACGGGACCCTGCTGCTCGGCGCCGCCCTCGCCGTCGAGGAGCTGCTGGCCCACGAGCTCGTGGAGCGGCGCCCGGTGCTCGTCGCCGTCCAGGCCGAGGCGGTCGCCCCGCTGGCCGCCGCCTTCCGCGCGGGCGCCGCCGAGCCCGCGGCCCCCGCCCCGGTCCGCCCCACCCTCGCCGAGGGCATCGCCATCCCCGCGCCCCCGCGCGCCGCCCGGATCCTGCGCGCGGTACGCGCCTGTGGCGGCACCTTCCGCACCGTCACCGAGGAGCAGCTGCGGGCCGCCCAGCTCGACCTCGCCCGCCGGGGCCTGTACGTCGAACCGACCGGCGCCGCCTGCTGGGCGGCCGTCCGCGCCGCGCCCGAACGCCCCGGCACGACGGTGCTGCCGCTGTGCGGGGCGGGGGCGAAAACGGGACTGGCCGCCTGAGGGGGCAGGCGGCGCAGTCGGTCCGGAAAGGGCGGGATCCGGTCGGGATCAGAACTCGTCGGCGCCGTTGCGGAGCTCGTACGTCCAGTAGCCGGTCTTCGCGGCGGCCTCGTCGACGGCCAGGCCGCCCGCCGGGGCCTTGACGACGACGCTGCCCTCGGCCGGGTCGGAGCCCGCGAAGAGATTGACGTTGAAGCTGCTCACGACCTTGTTGTCCTCGTGCACGCCGCCGAGCGCGATCCGCACGTTGGCGTACGCGGGCGCGCCGGGCTGGAGCACCACCGGGGCGGCGGGCTTGCTCTTGGCGACGGCCGGGACGTCCTTGGCGGTCTGGATCGGGCCGAAGGCGATCAGCGGGTAGCCGTAGAGGCGGCAGGTCTTGCCCGAGGTGTTGGTCGCCGTGAGGGTGATGTGCTCGGTCGGCGTCTCGTCGGCCTTCGCCGCCGTGATCTTCACGTCGTTGTACGCGCAGGCGGGCGCGTTCGCCGAGGACTTGCCGGTCGAGGCGTTCTTGGCGGACCCGCCGGTCGAGGCGCCGGCCGTCGAGGCGCCCGCCGTCGAACCGCCCGCCGTGCCGCCGCCGGAGGTCCCGCCCGTCGAGGCGCCGCCCTTGGTCGAGGCGCCGGTGGTGGTCGCGTCCCCCGAGCCGCCCGTCGAGCCGCCCGCCTGGCCCTGGGCCGGCGCCGCGGCGCCCTCGTCGCGGCTGGTGCCGTCGCCGCCGCCGCAGGCGGTGAGGCCCAGCGAGAGGACGGCGACGGCGGTGACGGCCAGGACGGTGCTCTTGCGCTGCGTACGCATGATGGTGCTCCCCCGTAGGTAAAGAAGGTGGTTCGGTCCGCCGGCCTCCCCGTTCGATGCCGACACCACTTACTTTCCCCCTCCGCCCTGCCGTCCCGCTTGCGTACCGCTAACGCCCCGTTGCCGCCTCCTCCGCGAGCCCGCGCGCGGCGGCCGACACGTCCGCGAGCAGGGCGTCGATGTCGTCCTCGGTCGTCGTCGGGTTGAGGAACACCAGCTTCAGGTGCACCCGCGGGGTGCCGTCCGGTCCGGCGATCTTCGTGCGGGCCAGCAGCGCCTTCCCGTCCGTCATCAGCCGCCGCCGCACCGCCGCGTTCAGGGCGCTCTCGTCGGCCTCGGCGGTGCCGTCGCCGGACGCGCAGCGGAAGATGACCGTGCTCAGCAGCGGCTCGGCGAGCAGCTCCAGGCCCTCGGCGGCGGCGATCCGGCCCGCCGCGTACCGGGCCTGCGCGTGGCAGGCGTCCACCCAGTCGCCCATGCCCTCGCGGCCGACCGTGAGCAGGGTCGCGGCCATCTTGAGGGCGTCGGAGCGGCGGGTGGTCTGGAGCGAGGTGCCGAGCAGGGCGGTGAAGCCGAGGGCCTCGTCGTCGGAGGGGTTGAGGTAGACCGCCTGCTCGTCCAGGCACTCCATGTGCCGCCGCTCGCGCACCACGACCACGCTCGACGAGGCGGGCACCCACCCGAACTTGTGCAGGTCGAAGGCGACCGAGTCGGCCCGGTCGAGGCCGGTCAGCAGCGGGGCCAGCGTCCGCGAGAACAGCGCGCCGATGCCGTACGCGGCGTCCACGTGCAGCCAGATGCCGAACTCGGCGGCCAGGTACGCCAGTTCGGGCAGCGGGTCGAAGGAGCCGTGGTCGGTGGTGCCGGCCGTGGCGACGAGGGCGACGGGCACCTCGTCGGGCGCGAAGCCCTCGACGATCCGGCGGGCCTCGGCGGCGAGCATCCGGCCCCGGTCGTCCACCGGCACCTTCACCACGGCGGACCGGCCGAGGCCGAGGAACCCGGCGGCGCGGGCGACCGAGAAGTGGGCGGCGGCGGAGCACAGGATCCGGGGCCGGACCGTGCGGCCCGCGAGCCCGGCCGCCGACACCCCGCCCGCCTCGCCCGCCTCGCCGGAGTCCTTCAGGGCCCGGTCGCGGGCGAACAGCAGCCCCATCAGGTTCGAGATCGAGCCGCCCGGCGTCAGGGTGCCGCCCGCCCCGGCGCCGAAGCCGACCCAGGAGGCCATCTCGGCGATCAGCCGCCGCTCCAGCTCCAGCGCGAACGGCCCGCTCTCCCAGGCGTGCAGCGACTGGTTGAGCGCGGCGGCGAGCAGCTCGGCGGCGGCGGACGCGGCCGTCGGGGCGCACTGCATCCGGGCCACGGCCGAGGGGTGGGTGAGGTCGACGGACCAGCGGGCGTACGCCTCGAACAGCTCCGTCACCTTCCCGGCGGCGGGCTCCTCGGCGAGGAAGCGCCCGTCGCCCAGCAGCTCGGCCACCGCGGCCACCGCCGCCTCCGGTCCGCCCGCCGCGACGGGTCCGCCGCGCTTGAGGGCGGCGTCCCCGAGCGCGCCGAGCGCCCCGTCCAGGAGGGCCCGAAGCTGCTCCAGGCCCTCGGGTCGGCCCGCGAGCGCTGCCTTGCTGCCGGTGGAGATCATGACTTGTCGCTTCCTTCGGTGAGGACGGGAGGGGAGGCCGGTACGGGGGCGGGGCGGGCGCCGGGGTCGGAGTCGGGTACGGGTACGGCTCCGGGGCCGCGCCCGGGTCCGGCTCCGGGATCGCGCCCGGGCTCGGCTCCGGCTCCGGCTCCGGCTCCGGCCCCGCGCCCGGCCCCGCGTACGGGCTCCGGATCACGCCCCGTCCCGGGATCCGCCTTGCGGGAGCCGCGGATGACGCCGATCGAGGCGACGACCACCGCCACCAGACCGGCGGCCTGGGCGAGCGAGAGCGTCTCGCTCAGCACGAGCAGGGCGACCAGCGCGCCGATCGCCGGCTCCAGGCTGAGCAGCACGCCGAAGACGGTGGCGGACACCCGGCGCAGGGTCTCCATCTCGCAGGTGTACGGGACGAGCGAGGACAGCATCGCGACGCCGAAGCCGAAGGCCAGCACCTCGGGCCGGGCCAGCGTCCCGGCCCCCTCGGCGAGCCCGGCGGGCAGCGAGCAGAGCGTGCCGAAGGCCATGGCGAGCGCGAGCCCGCCGCCGCCCGGCAGCACCGCGCCGACCCGCTTCGACAGCGGCACGTAGGAGCCCCAGAAGACGGCGCAGGCCAGCGCGATCAGCAGCCCGGTGAGCCCGGCCGCGCCGCCCTGCCAGCCGAGCAGCGCGATGCCGAGGGCGGCGAGCACGATCCACAGCCGGTCGGCGGCGCGCCGCGAGGCGAGGCCCGCGACGGCCAGCGGTCCGGCCATGCCGACGGTCAGCGCCACGCCGACCGGCATCCGGGCCATGGCCAGGTAGAAGCAGATGTTCATGCCCGCGATGGCCACGCCGAGCGCCGCCACCGAACCGGCCGTGCGCCGGTCCAGGCGCAGCGAGGGCCGCCACCACAGCAGCAGCACGAGGGCCGAGAAGCCGAGCCGCATCAGGGTGATGGTCGCCGGTCCCACGGTGCCGAACAGCTGCTTGGCGAAGGCCGCGCCGAGCTGGGTGCTGACCATGCCGACGAACATGAGCGCGGGCGCCGGGACCACGCCGAGGCCGAGGCCCCGACGGGCCCGCCCCGCCACCGCCACCGCGCCCGTACCCGTGCCCGTCGGCGCGCTCGTTCCGATGTCGACACTCATGGCGTCAGCAGCACCTTGCCGGTCGTGCCGCGCCCTTCGAGCAGCTCGTGCGCCCGCGCCGCCTCGGCCAGCGGCAGCCGGGCGCCCACCTCGGGACGGACGACACCTTGGGCGACGTAACGGAACAGCTCGGCCGCCGCCGACCGCAGCGAGGCCGCGTCCGGCACGTGGTCGGCGAGGGTCGGACGGGTCAGGTAGAGCGAGCCCGAGGTGCGCAGCAGCTCGATGTCGAAGGGCGGTACGGGGCCGCTGGACAGGCCGCAGACGACGAGGGTGCCGCGGCGGCGCAGCGCCTTCACGCTGGTCTCGAAGGTGGCGGCGCCGACCGAGTCGTAGACCGCGTGGGCGCCCTCGCCGCCGGTGAGTTCGCGGACGGCGGTGTCGAAGTCCTCGTAGGGCACGGCGTGGTGGGCGCCGGCCGCGAGGGCGGTCTCGCGCTTCTCCTTGGTGGAGGCGACGGCGACGACGGTGGCGCCCCGGTGCGCGGCGAGCTGGGTGAGCAGCCGGCCGAGGCCGCCCGCCGCGGCGAGGACGACGACGGTCTCGCCGGCGGCCACCGGGTGGCTGGTGTGGCTGAGGTAGTGCGCGGCCAGGCCCTGGAGCAGCACGGCCGCCGCGTCGTCGAGGCTGACGCTCTCCGGTACGGAGACCAGCTTGGCGGCGGGGACGGCGGTGGACTCGGCGTAGGCGCCGAGCTGGGTGGCGTAGGCGACCCGGTCGCCGACGGTGATCTCGTCGACACCCTCGCCGACGGAGGTCACGACGCCGGCCGCCTCCTGGCCCGGGACCAGCGGGTACGCGGCCGGGTAGGTGCCGTTGCGGTAGTAGACGTCGATGAAGTTGAGGCCGATGGCGGCGTTGCGGACGACGACCTGGCCGGGGAGGGCGGCCGGTTCGGGCAGCTCGGTGGGGACGAGGGCGGAGGGGGCACCGGCCTCGGTGACATGGACGGCTCGCATCGGATCAGTTCCTCGGTTCGGTGAGCACGGCGGCGGGGACGGGGGCGGGGGAAGAGACGGGGACGGGGGCGGCGGTGGGCCGCTCCTCCTCGCGGAACACGTGGCGGAAGTGGTTGATGTCGCCGGTCAGTCCGCGCATCAGCGCGTCCAGGGCCGGGTCCGGGCCGTCCACCGCGTGCAGCAGCTCGGTGTTGCGGGCCACGTGGGCGGCGGAGAAGGGCAGCGCGCCGGTGGACAGGTAGCGGATGGCGCCCGTGCGGTCGCGGCGCGGGATGAGGTCGGAGCGGGCGTAGCGGCTGGCGCTGAACGGGATGTCGAGGCGGCCCTCGGCGAAGGCCCCGACGACCGCCCCGATCAGGTCGGGGGCGGCCAGCAGCGGCTCGACCAGGTCGGCGACCTCGGCCAGGATCCACTCCAGCTCCCGGGCGACCTGGTCCTCGTCGACCCGGATGAAGTCGAGCAGCGGCGAGTTGGCGCGGTCGGCGAGCCGGAGCCCCTCCACGTTGGCGGTCGTGTCGGGGATCCCGTACGCCTCCTGGTGGGTCTTGGTGATCAGCTTGGAGGCGCCGCCGAGGCGGGCGACCAGGGCCCCGTAGAAGATCAGGTCCTCGGCGTTGCCCCGGTCGCGCGGGAAGACGCCCATGAACTCGTGGAGCACCGCGTGGACCGTGACGCCGTCCGGCAGGTAGCGCTCGGCGAGGACGGCGATGGCGCGCAGCGCCGCGACGTCCTGGGCGAGGTGGCCGCCCTGCGGATAGGCGACGGAGATGCAGCGGACACCGGCGCGGGCGGCCAGGACGGCCTCCAGGACGCTGATGGCGAGGCTGATCGACGGCGGCACGAGCACGGCGGTGAGCGTGCCGAACAGCTCGCGGTCGACGACCACCCCGTGCTCGGCGAGCTCGCCGCACCGCCGGTCCACGTCCTGCCAGGCGCCGAGGGAGTCGGCGAGCGGCACGGCCTTGGAGTAGGGCAGGTTGTACGAGATGCCGCCGCCCTCGAAGGAGGTGATGCCGGAGGCCACGGAGACGTCGAACAGGGTGCGGGCGTCCGGGGAGCCGTGCCGGATCTCCAGCGGGGCGGCGACCAGCTCGTTGAGCTCGCGCCCGCGCCGCCAGCCGTGCGCGACCATCGGGTAGCCGTTGAGGTCGGCGGGGCGCAGGTTGAGGGTGCGCAGGGCCTCCTCGAAGCGCAGCAGCCGGGTGTGCGAGTCGATGGTCAGGGTGAGGATGTCGGGCCTGGCCTCGGCCTCCAGGGTGGCGAGGAGCGCCTTCATCTCCTCGTGGCCGCCGACGCCGCAGCGCGGCTGGATGGCGACCCGGCCCTGGGCGCGGCACCGGTCGAGGACCTCGGCCGCGGTGGGCTTGCCGAGCGCGCGGATGTACGCGGCGGACTCGGCCGGCGTCGGCAGCGGGGCCGCCGCCAGGTCGGGGTGCGGGGCCGGGCCCCGGGCCGGGAGCGAGGTCAGGCTCATGAGGCGGCCCGCCCGGCGGCCACGGCGGTGCGCTCCCGCTCGGCGCGCAGCGCGTCGAGCAGGCCCGGCAGTTCGGAGGGGTCGGACAGGATGTGGTCGACCCCGGCCGCGTACAGCCGCTCGTGCGAGGAGCCGTCCTTGTGGCTGCCGACCGAGAGGTTGCCGCCGACGATGACGGGGCAGCCGATCCGGCCGGACTGCTTGGCCCGGTCGAGGCCGCGCAGGTCCTCGTGGACGTGCCCGTTGAGGCTGCCGATGACGACGGCCTCGGCCTCGGGGTGCCGGGCGCACGCCTCGGCGAACTCGTCGACGGGGGTGCAGGTGCCGAGGTTGACGACGTCGAAGCCGAGGCCGCGCAGCGAGTAGGCGATGAGGTGGTTGGCCACGGCGTGGCTGTCACTGGCGGCGACGCCGAGGATGACCGTACGAGCCGCTTGTTCCTGGGGGGAGGTGGTTCGCATCGATGGGTTCCTGAATCCGGAGTGGGCAGACGGTGGGGAGGCGGGGCGCTCGGCACTCGGTGCTGGGCGCGCGGCGCCGGGCCGGGGCCGCGAGGGCCCCGGGCGGGCGCTCGGCGGCGGCTCAGTCGTCGAAGGCGGCGAACAGCTCGCGCTTGCTGACGGACTTGAGGCGCTTCACGTCGAACTCCTCCGCGTCGGCGGCGGACAGCGAGTCGAAGACGTAGCTGATCGCGGGGACCAGGCCCCACACCTCGTGGTACGGCGGCCGGTTGGGGTCGCCGGCCGCGAGGGCCTCCTCGGCGTCCCGCTGCCGGGCGAAGATGTAGTTCGACCAGTCGTCGCTGCGCGGGTGGCGGTGGTGGTAGTCGTGGACGACGGTGTCGCCGGTGAGCACCAGGTAGCGGGCCGGGGCGTGCACGAACAGCGTCCGCAGCGTCCAGCGGGCCCAGCCGAGGGCGCGCCGGACGGCGGGCAGCTCGGGCGAGGGGGCCGCGTCGCCGATGAAGATCGCGTTGGTCAGCGAGGTGAAGTAGGCGCGGCTGCGGCGGTCCTCGACGCCCTTGACCGGGAAGGTGTGCTTCACGCACAGGCGCAGGGTGTTGCTGATCTGGAAGAGCGGGACGAGCGGCACGAACCAGACGACGAGCAGCGCCTGCCAGGTGCCGGTCAGGACGGTGGCGGCGACGGCGGTGCCGTACAGGGCGAGCGCGGTGACCTTCTCGCTGCGGGCCGACTCCTTGGAGAAGGACAGGATCCGGGAGACCGAGAAGGCGAAGTGGAAGCGCGGCGAGACCAGCTTGAGCAGCAGCCGGCGCCACATCTGCCGCCGGGTCATGCCCGGGTGCATGTCGAGGCTGACCAGGAACGCCTGCACCGTGGGGTCCTGGAGGGTCATGTGGCCCAAGGCGTGGTGGTCGGCGACGTGCTCACGGCTGTAGCGGGCGAAGTTCTGGATGACGAGCAGGCTCGATATCGCGTGGCCGATGGCCTTGTCGGGCTTTCGGCTGCGGTACATGTTCCGGTGCGAGCACTGGTGGTAGACCATCATCCGGAGGTTGCGCATCCCGTGCAGGGTCATCGCCCAGCCGGGAAGAAGCAGCAGCAGCGCGAGGCCGCCGAGCGCGTATCCGGTGACGCTGACGCCGAGGCCGACGAGGAGCGAGGCCGTCGCGGTCGCCAGGTGGAAGGTGGGCGTCCAGCGGAGGGAGCGCTGGCCGGGCAGGGCGCGGCCGGTGAAGACCGTCAGCGGGTACTGGAGGAAGCCGGGCAGCACGGCCATGCTCTGGCGCGGCTCGACGGCGGCGGGCGCCTGCGGCCGGGGCTGTGGCCGCACGGACCCCGCCCGCTCCTGGGCCGGGGGCCCGGCCGGGGCGGCGCGGCGGGCGGCGGGGGCTTCCGGGTTGATCACGGACATGAGGACTCCTGGAGACTCGATGTGTGGGGTGACCGGGTGCGGCCGGCGGACGGGCCTTTCGCGCTGACGGGAGGGCGGGAAGAGAGGAGGAGGGGCCGGAGGGGAGGAGGGCCGGAGGGGGTCCGGTGCTACTGGTCGACGACGCGGACGGTCGCGGCGGCCAGGAGGCGGCACTGGCAGGCGAGACGGTGGTTGCCGTCGGCCCAGCCCAGGTCCTCCAGGAAGTCGGCCTCCTCGGGGTCGCGCTCGCCGAGGGCCTCGGCGCCGTCGATGACCTCGACGACACAGGCGCCGCAGGCACCGGAACGGCAGCCGAACGGGATCAGCGGCTCGGACGTCTCGTACTCGATGTCCGTCAGGGGCGAGCCCTGCGCCAGGGCCACCTCGACGCCGTCCGGCATGAGTGTGAGCGTGTGCTTCATCGCTTCCAGGTCCCCTCTGTACGGGTGGGAGTGGTGGGTGCGCGCCGGGACCGGGCTCAGACGAGCACGGCGAGCGGCGCGGGTACGGGTACGGGTACGGCGGCGGGCACGGCGCCGGGAGCGGGTACGGCGGCGAGAGCGGGTACGGCGCCGGGCTCGGGTACGGCGGCAGGAGCGGCGACGGCACCGGGCTCGGAATCAGGCACAGGAGCGGGAGCGGGAGCCGCCGGCACCGTGTCGGAGGAGTGCTCCGGCGCCAGCCGCTCCCCCGGCCGCAGGGCGACCGCCGCGTGGTTGACCGCGGTGCCCGCCTCGCCGAAGCCGACGGAGATCAGCGGCACCCGGCCCGGGTAGACGCAGCCGTCGCCGACCGCGTACACCCCCGGCAGGCTGGTCCGCATGGACTGGTCCACCCGGATCCGGCGGTGCTCCAGCTCCAGGCCCCAGTCGCCGACCGGGCCGAGCCCGGAGGAGAAGCCGAGCGCCGCGACCAGCGCGCCGGCGGGCAGTTCCAGGGTCCGGTCGCCCGCGCGGACCTCGACCCGTTCGAGCCGGCCGTCGCCGTGGCAGGCCACGACCTGCGCGTCGGTGAGGATCCGCACCGAGGAGGCGCGGAGCTGCCGGACGCTGTAGTCGTGGGCCCGGAAGGCGGCCCGCCGGTGGACCAGGGTCACGCTGCGGGCGATCGGCTCCAGCGCGAGCGCCCAGTCGACGGCGCTGTCGCCGCCGCCGACGACCACCACGTCCCGCCCGGCGTGGTCGCCGAGCCGGGGCACGTGGTAGGCGACGCCCCTGCCCTCGTACGGGATCGAGCAGGGCAGCTTGCGCGGGACGAAGCGGCCGAGCCCGGCGGCGACCACGACGGCGCCCGCGTGGATCCGGGTGCCGTCGTCGGCGCCGAGCGTCCAGCCCTCCCCGCGCGGGGTGAGGCTGACGGCCGTGCGGCCGAGGAGGTACGTGGTGCCGAAGGGCGCGGCCTGCGCGAGCAGGTTGTCGATGAGCTGCCGGCCCTTGATGCCGGGGTGTCCGGCCACGTCGTACAGCAGCTTCTCGGGGTACATCGCGGAGACCTGGCCGCCCGGCTCGTCGAGGGCGTCGATCACCGCGACGGACAGGCCGCGGAAGCCGGCGTAGTAGGCGCCGTAGAGCCCGGCGGGCCCGGCGCCGACGATCGCGACATCCACCGTGGTCCCGGCGACTTCGTTCACGGACTTCCCCGTTTCTCTGCGATGCGCCAAGCGAACGCCCGATGGGCACGCGCCCCGGAGGACGGATCGCCCCCCGACCCGATGAACCATACAGAACGTTCGCTTTGTTTTTCTAGGGGTTTTCGATGCCACCCCCACCTGACGAGCCCCCGGGACACCCCCCGGGGGCACCCATCAAGCACCCCTCACGCGGCCCCCAAGCGGGCCTCAAGCGACCCTCAGGCCCCGGCCGGCGACACCCCGGCCAGCGCCAGCCGCCAGATCCGCTCCATCCGCTCCGCGACGCTGCGCGTGACGCTGGAAGGCCCCTGTGCACCCGCTCTGACCTGGGATTCCGCCCCTGCGAGCAGATAGACCACCATGTCGGCGAGGGTCTGTCTCAGCTCCTCGACCCGGGGCGAGCGCCCACCCTCGTACGCCGCCACCAACTGGTCCCGCACGGCCGGCAGCCAGACCTCCGCCCACCGCCCCGCGCCCCCCGGACGCTCCCGGGCCAGCCGGACGGAGGAGCGCACGACCAGGTCCTCCTCCAGCAGCCCCACGAGCCCCACGGTCAGCCCGATGACACCCTCCAGGCCGGGCGCGCGCCCGTCGCACAGGCGCTCCACCAGGGCTTTCGTGATGGCGAGCCCCTCTTCCTCGACTGCGTCGGCGAGGGCCGACTTGGCGGGGAAGTGAAAGGTCAGGGCCCCCATCGAGACCGCCGCGAGCTCACTGATGTGCGCCAGCCGGGCGCCTTCGTAGCCGGCCTCGTCGAACTCGGCCGCCGCCGCCCGGACCAGCCGGCCGCGCGTCCGCACGGCCCTCACCTGTGTAGCCATCCGCCTGCTTCCCTTCTCTGCCTCCGATGCCCCCGCGTCTTCTGGTGCACAAAAAATAGCAAGCGTTCTGTATGTTTGTGGGCCCCGAACCGGCATTGACCCGAAAGCGGCCGGGGCGGAACGCGCGAAGGGGCGGCCGGGAAGACCCGGCCGCCCCCACGAGAGCCCGTCCTACCGCGCGGTGGACCCGCCGTCGACGGCCATGGCGCTGCCCGTGACGAAGGAGGAACGGTCGCTGCACAGCCACAGGGCGGCCTGCGCCACCTCGTCGGGCGACGACATACGGTGCTGGAGCGAGTCGGCCAGGAAGGTCTCCTCCAGGTCCGGGAAGGCGTCGAGGACGCCGTCCATCATCTCGGTCCTGGTCGCCCCCACCACGAGGGCGTTGACCCGGATGCCCTGCCGCGCGTAGTCCCAGGCCGCCGCCTTCGTCACCCCGATCACCGCGTGCTTGGCGGCGACGTACGCGGCCGACGCCCCGGTCGCCTTGAGCCCCGCCACGCTGGACGTGTTCACGATCGAACCGCCGGCCCCGGAGCCCAGCATCACCGGCAGCTGGTGCCGCATGCAGTTCCAGACGCCGCCCAGGTTGACGCCGACGGTCCGCTCGTACGTCGCCTCGTCCATCTCGTGCAGCGGCACGCCCGCCGTCGCGTACCCCGCGTTGTTGAACGCCGCGTGCAGCCCGCCGAAGCTCTCCACCGCCAGCGCGACGGCCCGTTCGACCGCCGCCGAGTCCGTCACGTCGGCCGCGGCGGCGACCGCGCGCCCGCCGGCCGCGCGGATCTCCTCGACCAGCGCGTCCAGCCGCTCCTTGCGCCGCGCGACCAGCACCACCGCCGCGCCCTCGGCCGCGAACAGCCGCCCGGCCGCCGCCCCGATGCCGCTCGAAGCCCCCGTGACCATGGCCACCTTGCCGTCAAGCAACCCCATAGAACTCACACTCCCCCTCTGTCCGTACCGCTGTCCGTACCGATTCCGTTCAACGCCCCGACCCGAGGGCCGCAGCCTCCGCGTCGACGGTCCGCAGCAGCTCCCCGTCGACCGCGTGCAGCGAGTCCACCACATGGCGCACCCCGGCCTCGGTCATCAACTGCCGCTGGAAACTGTGCTCGAAGGAGCTCGGGTGCCCGATGAACGGCATCCCGAGCCGCCCCGCCTCCTCCCCCACCCGGGCCACGTCGTCGATGACGAGCACCTGGTCGAAGGCCAGCCCGAAGTGGTCCGCGGCGATCTCCCGCAGCCCCGGCCTGACGTCGTTCGTGCAGATGTAGCCGGGCTCGTTGAAGAGCCCCGCGTACGCGCCGAGGAAGGCGTCGAAGTGCTCCTTGCCGAGCCCTCCGTAGCAGACGGTCGCGAGCCCGGCGGCCCGCAGCCGCTCCAGCAGCTCCACCGCCCCGTCGCTGATCCGCACCGGGTGCTCGGCGACGAACCGCGCCCGCTCCTCGAAGTACTCCTCCAGCGCCCGCTCCCCGGTCATGCCGCCGCCGATCGCCTCGGCCATCAGCCGCCCGGCGACGGCCCGCCGCTGGGAGAAGATGCTGCGCTCGACGTCGGCGGTGTACGTGACGCCACGGCTGACCAGGAAGTGGTGGATGACGGGGCTGAAGGTGTCCTCCAGCATGACCCCGTCGATGTTGACGGCGCAGAGGCGCAGATGGGCGAGCGGCTGAACCATGATGACGATTCCCCCCTGAGAAGCGAACGAACAACTAACGAACTGAAGAACGGCCGACCGACGCGACACGGCCGGCCGCCCGGCGGCCCGGCGGCCCGGAAAGAAGTCAACGCCCCCGGCAGCTGCGCGGCCCGGGAATCTTGCCGGCCCGGCGGGAGGGCCGGAGCGGCGTGGTGGTGACGACCGCGCGGAAGGCGGAGACCCCGTTCTGCTCCGCGTCCACGCGGACCCGCCCCGCGGCGCCGTCCTCCATGGCCGCCTGGATCCAGCAGCGGGCGTCGAACTCGACGTACTGCGTGAAGACGACGTCCATGGCGCTGGCGATCACCGGCCGGTCCCCCGCGGCGACGTGCGTGGCCTGCCGGGCGGCCTCCAGCAGCAGCATCCCGGGGGCGTGGTCGACCGGGTGGTCGAAGAGGAACGGGTGCGAGTGGTCCACGCGCAGCTCGGTGCGGAGCGGCGAGTCGGTGGGCGCGAGCACCACGTCGGCGAAGCGCGACCGGGCGACCCGGCCCGGCGGCATCGGCGGCGCCAGCGGTACGGAGCGCCGCACGGCCTCGTCGATGTCGGCGTAGGCGCCGCGCAGCCGCGGGTAGACGGCCGGCGACATGTCGGAGAAGGCGGTCTCGACCCACCCCAGCCGGGCGCCGTTCACGGTCATCTCGACGTCCATGCGCACGGAGACGAACCGCCCGGCCCGCCGGACCACGTCGGAGCAGCGGATGTCCAGCCCGACCTCGGCGGGGCCGCCGGTGGCGACCAGGGCGGCGGGGTCGATCTCGTACCGGAAGGCGCTCCAGGTCTGCCGGTGCCCGAAGGGCACGCCGTAGGCCGCGTGGCTGAGCAACGGTACGGTCTGGCGCACGGTCTCGGCGATCAGCAGCGGATCGTGGTGCCCGTTGACCGGCCCGTAGAAGGCGTGGTCGACGGGCCACCGGGCGGTGACCTCGAACCGGTCGGGCCCGACCGGGAACCAGCCGGTCAGCAGCACCTCGGACTCGACGGACTTGTGGACGAACTCTCTCGGTATGGAGCGGGCGAGCAGGTCGTGCAGGTCACTTGGTCTCTCGCTGGCGACGGTGACGGACATCTGGATTCCCCCTGAGAAGCATGGAAAAGAGCTGGTGCGAGTGACAGACGCTGTTCCAGAGTCGAAAATAAAGAATGCTCGTTTTGTTTTGAGCAAAGAAATAGTAAAGGAAGGCTCATTGGTTACCCAAGCGATTTCGGCCACGCCCGCTATTTCGGCACATGCCCCTCTTACCCGCCCAGATCCCCCACCCTCGTCCCGGGAGGTTGGCAGCACCAACGATCCTTGCGTAACATAAGAAATGTTCTGTTTGTTCTAGGAGGTACCGTGGCGCAGCAGCCGAAGCAGGAAAGGGCCATCCAGACCCGTAAGGAGATCCTGCGGGCCGCGGCGGTCGTCTTCGACAAGTCCGGCTTCGCCGGCGCGAGCATCAACCGCATCCTGGCCGAGGCCGACCTGACCGCAGGGGCTCTCTACTTCCATTTCAAATCGAAGGAAGACCTGGCCCGCGCGGTGATGAACGCCCAGCCGGACTCGATCGTCCCCTGGCTCACCTCGGAGGGCCTGCAGCGCCTGGTGGACATCACCCTGGTCTGGGCGCACCAGCTCCAGACGGACGTGGTGCTCCGCGCCGGCGTCCGCCTCACGAGCGAGCAGGGTTCGTTCGGCTTCCGCGACATCGCGCCGTACCAGGACTGGAGCCGCATCATGGCGGACTGCCTGCGCGTGGCGGCCGAGAAGGGCGAGCTCCTGTCGGGGATCGAGCCCGCGGAATTGGCCGAATTCGTCGTCGAGTCGTGTACGGGGATGCAGACGTACTCGGCGGTGGCGAGCGAGGACCGCGCGGACCTGGTGGACCGCGTGACCCGCATGTGGCGCCTCCTGATGCCCGGCATCGCGGTGCCGACGGTCATCGCCCGCACGGAGGTCAACCCGGCCAGGGCGAGGACGGCCCTGCGCGAGGCGGCATCGGCGGCGACGGCGACACAGCAGCGCATCACGCACTGACCGGCCGGCGAGGGCCCCAAGGGGCCCTCGCTCCCCCTCCCTCTCCACCCCCTAAACGCAGAAAAGCCCCGCACCATAAGGTGCGGGGCTTTCCCACAATGATTGTTCGGCGGCGTCCTACTCTCCCACAGGGTCCCCCCTGCAGTACCATCGGCGCTGAAAGGCTTAGCTTCCGGGTTCGGAATGTAACCGGGCG